>JBCBHT010000541.1:0-2671 GCA_038525335.1 Cyanobacteria bacterium J06621_15
CTCAGAGTTTTCATTTACATCTGAAGTTTGAAAAAAAACGTAATCTTCGTTTTGCTGATTAGAGTTCAAATCAGTAGTTTCCATTGATAAAAAATAATATTTACTACAAAAACAAATCAATCATGTAGAGACGTAGCATTGCTACGTCTCCATCTCTGGGCTAATTCTAGAAATTACTAGAAATTACTTGAAATTACTTGAAATAAACCCTTTTATAGCTATCTCAACTTGCAGAACTATCTTCAGTCGCTAATATTTCTGTCAAAGGATTGTCTTCACTAAGAAACGGATTACCTTCACTGAATGGATTACCGCTAATACCATTAAACTCAACCTCTGAGAATGCTTCTATAAAAGTTTCAGCATTAGATACAGCAAGTTCAGAGAAACCGGAAGCTAAATCAGAAAATTCATCCAAATTATTAATCGGACTTCCTGACGGTAATTCAATATCAGACTCAGAAAGAGTATTTAGGAAATTAGTAAATGGAGCTAATTCATCCCCTTGTGTATCTGTTGTATCTGTAGCAGTTTCTAAACTATTGAATGCTTCGCTAAAGCTTTGGTACCGAGCTTGACCAGACTCGAAGCTATCTGAAAAAGATTCTGATAAGTTCTCAAAATCAGGAAATAGATTATCGGTATCGGAATCAGTATCGATAACAATATCGCTATCGATATCACCGAAAGGGTTTTCGCTAATTGTCATCGATTCCTCTGTGCTATTCGAGTCATTTCTATAGAAACGGTTAGCACCCATCATCCGATTACCTTGGTTATCCGCATCTTCTTCAGACTCTTCCTCACTACCAAGCGGGTTAAATTCAAATGGGTTCCCACCAAATGGATTACCGCTTCCAGAAGGAGCTTCACCAGAAGGAGCTTCACCAGAAGGAGCTTGGGAAAACGGGTTTAAATTTCCAGGTTGTATACCTTCCCTGAAATCGTCGCTATTGAAATAGTTATCAAGGTTAATACTTAACTGCTCAAAAGGTGACAAGAAACCACCTTCACCCATCGGATTGTCAGCAGCATTTTGATTCGTATCTTCTGCCATTTGCGATGAATCCTCTAAATTTATAAACAACAATCTGTTTTTGTTAACCGCATCAATAAAAAATCAATTCAAGTTTTTGATGCTCTTCATATCGAGTTTTAAACTTTTTTATCTTTGACAATAATTAGCGAACTAATCACGCTTTAGCTCGCTAATTATTGTCAGATTATTTGCATCGTTGAACAGAAATACTCAGATTATTACCATAGACAATACCAATTTAAGCTTTTTTGGTTTCAGTTTGTATGAGCTTTTTTTCGTTTAATTTATCAATTCTTTAGAAAAGTTGTTTATTCAAAATATTTATAATATTCTATTAATCTATCTTAAGAAGGATTCATTTGATTTATATCTATACTGTTTATATTATTAGATAGTAATTGCCAGATTATTACTAGTATTTGTATTTAAAATATGATTTTTCATCAAAAAACGGGCTGTTAAACCCGTTTTTTAGCTTTATTAGATTAATTATGATTAGTTCTGTTTCGCAATTAAACTGAAATTGGAAAATCTATACCGCTATCAGAAGAATTAAACTGCTGGTTATAAGTACTCAAAGC
The DNA here is from genome assembly GCA_038525335.1 of Cyanobacteria bacterium J06621_15. Lineage (GTDB taxonomy): Bacteria > Cyanobacteriota > Cyanobacteriia > Cyanobacteriales > Nostocaceae > Rivularia. The sequence goes on from JBCBHT010000541.1 coordinate 1,621, forward strand.
CGAATCATCAAAATCTGTTGTCAAAGGTTGGAAAATCTCACCCATTTTACTCATCACAGAATCAACAAGCATATTAGCACTTTGTTTGACTCCAACTCCCATTGTTATAGTTTCTAATTCACCTAATAAATCATCGGCAATTTCAGCCGACTTATCAACAACAACCGACCAGTTACCGTTACCAATTACGATACTGTTATCTGTATAAATTCGATTTCCGTTTCCGATTACCGTATTGTTATTACCGAAATCCCAGTTACCATTACCAATAGTTGTATTGTTATCTCCAAAATGCCAATTACCGTTACCAAGAGTTGTATTTTGACTGCTAGAATCCCAATACCAGTTACCATTTCCAACAGTTTTATTATCAACAGAGAAATCTAAATGCCAATTTCCATTTCCAACAGTTGAATTATTAGTAGTACCATCCCAATTCCAGTTACCGTTACCAATTGTTGCATTCAAATTACCGTAATTCCAATTAGCATTACCGATAACTGCATTTTCACTTCCAAAATCTTGATTTCCGTTACCAATCGGAATCTCACCTTCAGGAGTACTAAATACATTTTCCGAACCATTGAATGGAAGTAAACCATCCAAAGCGACATTTAAAATATCAAACGGAATTTCTTCTGCTAATGTACCTTCACCAAAAGGATTATATTCACCGCTCGAAAAGGGATTATCATCACCAACTAATTCTTGAAAAGAGTTAGCGGTATTATTGAAGCTGAACATATCATTACGAAACAGCGTCAGTAAATCATTTGGTGTTTGTAAAGGTGTCTCGTTACCTTCCAAAACTCCTGGATAATTGAGATTTGCGTTAAATCTTAAAAGATTATCTCTGACGGTTCTTAATGTTTCACTCGTTGACTGATTAGGTATAGCGCTATAGTTATAATCACCTTCGCTAGCGTTGAGGAATGGTAAATCTTCACCAGCAATCATTCCCAACATATCAAAGGATTGTGATGGATTTTCACCTTCTCCACCAGAAAAGGGATTTCCACCTTCTCCACCAGCAAAAGAATTTTCTCCTTCA
>JBCBHT010000542.1:0-2658 GCA_038525335.1 Cyanobacteria bacterium J06621_15
CTAGCGATACCGAGTAACTTTGTTATGGGTTTCATAAGTTGTATAAATCCTTTTGGCGCAGTTTGTGGTAGATTATCGAAAATTACTTAGAACCTAAACAGTTGTTTATATTTATTTACTCGGCTTTGTTTAGTAGATTGCGATTTTGATGCATTTGTTACTGCTTTGGATAATCACGATTTTCTCCTTTCGATAACTAAGTGTTATGGGAAATGAATTTAGTCGATTGTCACTATTAAATAAATAGGTGAAGCGCAATCTATCTTATTCACTTGTTACCTATTTGGTGAAGTACTAATAGTCCTTTTCATTAGTTTTGATGGGTTCGTTTTCTCGATAACGTCGGGAGACGTAGCACTGCTACGTCTCTACAGTCCGTTGGAATTAATGAAAAAGACTGCTATGGTAGTTAGTCATAGATTGTGTTGGAAGGAGTTCGTAATGCAGCATAGCTTATGAAAACCAAAAGACAATCTGATGTTAAAAACTGTAACCAGCACTAAAAGTTAAACCTCTATCTTGAGCATTTTCACCACGAGTGCTTGATTCTATTAATGGTTCTGCGTAATCTATCCGCATTTGTAAATTGGGAATTGGTTGCAAAATTAACCCTAAACCGACAGAGGCTAAAAAGTTTTCTCCCGATACATCATTGGGATTTTCAGAACTATTCCAAACTGCTCCCATATCGATAAATGGTGCAATTTGTAAATTTGGATTCCCCAATTCATCTTTTTGTAATGTGGTACGGTTTTCTAAGGACAGCCGAAAACCATTATCCCCAGCACGGGAATTCTGTTGATAACCCCGTAAAGATTGTCCACCACCAATCAAAAACTGTTGAGATGAAAGCAAGTTATCCGGAGATAGCTGTAATTCAGCTTGAGCAATCAATAAATTATCTTGATTCAATCGCTGTACTCGCTGAACCTGTCCTAACCAACTAAAGAAACGACCATCTGGTTGGGAGTCAGAATTTACAGTAGCATCGAAAACATCCATACCTAAACTTAATTGTGACCTTAAAGCCCAAGCACCTCGTCTGTCGCGTTTAATATAATCTTGTCCAAACTTCAACACTCGTGTTTTAGTATTAGCATTTTCATCGGAACCAATTGCCAAATCAGGTGCAGGTAAACCATCTAGAAAAGTTTGTCCATCTTGTAAAGCAAACCCCAAAGACAATGCAAATTCTTCTCGGAGTTTTCTTACTAATGGTTGTCGAAAGCTGATTTCATATAGTTCTCGGTCTGAGGTAATATCAAATCTATCAGAAAATTCGGAACGGATAATTTTACTATCGCTTGGTGCATACCTTAGTTGCAAAGTACCGTTCATTGGATTTATCGGAACTCGATAGTTGAAGTCAAAGGAATTAGAACCACCTGCGGTAGAACGATAGTAAGAAGCGCTCAATTCATCCCCAATCCCAATCGGATTACGGAAACTAATTACGCTACCCAAGCGTTCGGAACCGACAGCAGGAGGTGAATAATTATCTACCCCGATAAAACCGCTAATAGCATTGGCTTCTTCTACAGTAATACTTAAAATGCTTTGACCAAGTTTAGTTCCTGGCTTTAAAGTTGCTTCAACGTCTTTCAATAATGAATCTAATCTGAGTAATCTTAACTGTTCCTCTATTTTTCCAGCTTGTAGGGGACGGTCAACACCCAGTCGAATCCGACTGCGAATATAGCTCTTGTTTAATCTTCGGGTACCGTTAACTTCGATTTTTTCCAACGAACCTTCTACAATGATAACTCTGACTACACCATCATTAATAGTCTGGTCTGTCAATACCGCCCTGGAGGTAATGTAACCTCTGCTCAGATAGACTTGAGTAATCTTATCTACAACACCTCTAAGCTCTTGAAGAGTTACAGAACGTCCTTCAACAGTCTTAGTAATGGCAGCGATTTCCTCCTGACTCAGAATAGTACTTCCAGTCACCTCGATTTTACGAACCGGAATCTGGATAGTTGAATCTTCAGGTTGTGGGGCTGAAGTTGGTGGAGTTGGAATTATTGGTGTATCGTCGGGAGGTAATGGTTTTGGAGTTGGTAAAGGTTGGGGAAAGCGGTCGATATTAGGATTGGGTTCGTTTCCAGTACTGGGTACGGGAGAAGTTTGAGCAATTACTGGTAAAGCTGCAAGGAATGAACTACCCAAAATCAATTTAAAAGCTAACTTATAAAAGCAAGTTCCCGTAAATTTTGAATACATATATCAATCAACCATTTGTATTTTTATAACTCCCATAGCACAGAAAACTAATTAAACAGTGAAAAATTACAATAATTTCTGGCTCTGCTTTTCTTACGACATAGTATGAATTCTGTTTTCATATTTCATTAAATCTAAATGATTTTTGTCAATTACAGCAAATTGTTTCGCGAATGTTTAGATTTCACTTTCTTTAAAACCATCTAGTTGAATTGCTCTACCAATATTAAACGGTTTACCTCTTTTATTTCTAATTAAATCACTAGGTGTCATAATTTTTACCAAAGCAGAAATCAACTGCTTATATTCAGAATTATAATTAACCTGAGTTCGGGATATTTTTCTCTTAGTATAATCGCAGAAAAACATTGCATAATCTGGTCTCGTAAAAATTGAATTTACTCTCTCGTTTACTGTTTATGGCTTTGTTTC
>JBCBHT010000543.1:0-2652 GCA_038525335.1 Cyanobacteria bacterium J06621_15
GTTGTTAATTTTAATAGTTCCGAGGATTATCAAATAGCAACTCTTGCAAATTACAATCCTAACAATGAAGACTTTATATTTACTGCGGGATATCCTAAATTAGCAAATGATTCACCTTGGCGGTTTACTATAGGACGAATCTTTGATATAGAAAGAGGATTACTACAAACCAAACAATTGGACTTTCAAACTAGTGATTCTCCTAAATTACAAAGAGCTAGCTCGTTGACAGGTGGGTACGAATTAGTTTACACCAGCATCACTTATGGTGGAATGAGTGGTGGCCCGGTTTTAGATTCCCAAGGACGAGTAATTGGTATTCATGGACGTGCTGAAGGTGAAAAAGCCGGAAATTCTGAGATTCAAATTGGGTATAGTTTAGGTATTCCTGTAAGTACCTTTTTAGGGTTAGTTCCTCGGTTAGGTGTAAAGCCGCAACAGCTAAAAAATAACCGACTACCTCAATTAAATGCAGAAAAAAAGGATTTAATAGAAAAAGCAATACTATCAGCAAATGTTTCTGGAGGAAATGCGTCTGCTTCCCAGTGGTTAGAAAGAGGGAATCAACTTTGGCGGTTAGGTCGTTATGAAGAAGCAGTTAAAGCCTTTGATGAAGCGATTAACCAAAAACCAGCTTTTATTTATTTAGCTTTCTATGGTAAAGGTTTAGCGTTAGCGCAGCAGAACAAACGTAAAGAAGCTATTGCTGCATTAAATCAAGCTGTCAAATTCAAACCCAATTTTGTTGCTGCTTTGCAAACTTTAAGCTCATTAAATACAGATTCCGGTAAATTAGACGAAGCATTAATAGCAATAAACAAAGCAATTCAGCTTCAGCCGCAAAACCCAAATCTGTATCACGAAAAATTCATGGTTTGCCTTTATTTAGGACAGCATACAAAAGCAGAAATAGCAATTGGGAAAGCAATTAAACTTAGTCCTCGTGCTATATTTTATTCGGATCGGGGATTTCTTTACGATAATCAAACAAAATGGGATTTAGCAGTAGCTGATTACAAAGAAGCGATTCAAATTAATCCTGAATATACTACTGCTTACTTTTTACGAATAAATCTTTACGAATCTCGAAAAGGAAGAGATTTTGGTCTAGTTGATTATAGTAAGCTAACAGAAGTTCAACCATTATCAATCATATATTATTTATCCCGTGCAGCCTTATACGAAAAACAAGAAAAATGGGATTTAGCACTAGCTGATTACAACAAAGCTGTTCAAATTAATCCTAATAAAAATACTTATGCTTACTACAAACGCGCAAAATTGTACGAAAAACAAGAAAAATGGGATTTAGCACTAGCTGATTACAACAAAGCGATTCAAAGTAACCCTGAAGATACTAACGCTTACTACAATCGGGCAGAATTTTACGAAAACCAGAAAAAATGGGATTTAGCACTATCTGATTACAACAAAGCGATTCAAATTAATCCTAAAGATACTAACGCTTACTACAAACGGGCAGAATTTTACAAACGTCGAAACAATTTGGATTTAGCACTAGCTGATTACAACAAAATTATTCAAATTAATCCTGAAGATGCTGATGCTTACAATGGTCGGTCAATAATTTATGCTATGAGAGGTAATGAACGAAGAGCTATTCAAGACTTGCAAAAAGCGTTTCAACTCTACGAAACTCAAAAAAATACTGTATATTATTAAGAAGTAATGAATAATTGACAAAACTTACAAAAATAACCCCCAGGAATTAGGAACCCAACCTCCTAATTCCCAACCCCCATTCACCTCTTCTCCCCCTCAATCCCCCTAATCCTCCCCTGCAATTCCCTATACATCACCGTACCCTTCTTCGACTTCCTCAAAGCCCATCTATACTTTCTCAAAGCGGTTTTCTTATCCCCTTTTCTCAAAGCTTGTGTTCCCTCTTTCCTCAACTGATAGGGGGATTTTTTATAATCGGAAAGCGCTCCAGGTGAACCCGTCGGACGTTCTATTCTTCCCGCTTCTGGATTCATTTCCAAATACAATTTATCAATATCTTCTAAAACATTCGCTGCTTGTGAATAATTATCGAATTTCAAATAAGTCAAAGCTGCAAACTGCAAATCATTTAACTTATCCCGTCGCTTCTCTTGAATCAATCCCCTTTGATGATAAGCTGCTGCATATTGAGGAGCAATTGAAATTACCCGATTAAAATCTTTGATAGCTTGTTCTCGGTTCTGCTGTTTCCAATTAGCAGTTATTTTAACTTCACAGCTAATACTATATTCATCAACTCTCACGCATCCGGGTAAAGTACCATCCGAACGCAATATTTTATTACGAGCATAATTACTATAAATTAAACCCCGTTGATAATAAGCTGCTGCGTATTGAGGATTAATTTCAATTGCTTTGGTAAAATTGTCAATCGCACCTTGGTAATCTTTTTGATTAGCTTTAATTATCCCTTTATAGTACCAATTGCTGGCTTTATTTTGAGTTGTTATTTGTTTGTTTTGCGGTTGATTGGCTGGGGTTTTTAGTTGTGGAATGATTGTATTTATTGTTGTGAAGGTGGTAATTGTTAGAGTTAGGGAAGTTAGTTTTTTGTAATTCATAATTGGTAAAATATTAATTCGTTTTCATCGCAATTCCGACCTCACCCCGTCCTGTCGGACACCCCTC
>JBCBHT010000544.1:0-2647 GCA_038525335.1 Cyanobacteria bacterium J06621_15
GTAACTCCAGATAACGATAAACCCACAAAATTTAGAGTCGGAGATATAGTAAAAGTTGTTGGAGATTCTTATACAGATAAAGTCGGACGGATTGTAGAGATTGATTTCTCTGTGTTTAAGGTGGCAATCCCTGAAGGAACCTTTACTTTCTTAGCTAAAGATTTAATATTAGTTGCAGAGGGAGAGACTAAAGATGAAAAACAAGTTCCAGTGGAACCAAAAGCTGAAAAAATGATTGTCCACGAACCCATAACCTGTAGCGAACAAGAAATAGAAGAGTTTTTGAAAGGCTTGGTTAAAAGTAAGAAAGCTAGGGCAGAGTTAACCTGGGAACAGATTCGAGAAGTAGCTAAAAGAGATACTAATTTCTTCAGAACAATTCAATTGATGCCTAAAACCCCAAGACAGGGCGATATCTTCAGCGATTTGCACAATACTCGCTTTGCTGATTTGTTAGTTAATTATATTGAAAGCACTGGCGACCGCAGCGACTTTGATTGGATTCCCAACAGATTGAAGGAGCAGGTTGAATCACGGATTGTCAATGCACCCGAACAATTAACCATACCTGCTGCATAATGAAAACCCACAGATATCACCTATGGATTTTCTATGGTCTATTTTGTCTTTAATACATAAATAATGTTTACACCAATGACTAAAATCTTCACCGTAAAACAACTGAAAGAAACCGGCAAAAGCTTAAATTTGGTTAGATTAAGTGGGCTAAAAAAAACCGAATTAGATTCTTTGGTGCGAGCTAAGCTTAACAAACAAGAAATACCTTTAAAGCATTTGCATCCAAACTTGATTTTCAAGAAAATGCTTGGAACGCCTTGTACGGCTTGGACTGATGAACAATTTAAATATATTACTACCAAGCTTCTTAAATCATTGTGCGATTGCTTGGGGATAACTAAATCAGGAACCAAGAAACAGATTATTCAGAAGATAAAGAATGCGGCTAAAGTATCAGCTTTTTTAAAAGGATACACGAAAGATGATGTTCAGCTTCTAGCCGATTCGTTCAAAGCCAAAGAATTGAAAGCTTGGTTACGTCTTGCTCGTACCGCCCAAAAGTTGAGTATCCTACCCACCAAGTACGCGATGGCGACTATGCTTATTGGATGGAGGGATAAGTGCAGAGCAATTGGACAGCGGAATTTTCAAGAAGCGATCGCGTTAATCAAGCAAAAGCGCAAACAATTACCAGAAGAGCTATCGAGTAAGACACTCGTCGCGGCTTGATTCTCTTAGCTGAAACCTCAGAAGAGTAAGGGGTTTTGCTCTGGCTACTTACTTTTTATCTCCAATCAGTCTTAAAGGATTAATAAGTGGACGAATTTGTCCACTCCATTTATAACGAGGCAGGAAAATACGTCCTAGCGTTTTGTATATTCAAAAATTAAGGGAGTTTTAGCAGTGCAAATAGTAGAGTTATTCGCCGGTGGTGGTGGAGTTGCTTGTGGAATCAAAGAAATTAACCCCACTGCTGAAGTTTGGGCGGTGGAATTTGACCCAAGCAACCCAAAGTTAAGCGAAAAGATTGCCGACAATTATCAAAAGAATTTCCCCGACCATCACTTAGTTCGTAAATCAGTACAGCAATGTCAAGAGGAAGAATGGGTTGGATTTCCAAGGAATCCCCATTTACTTTGGGCATCTACTGTTTGCTGTAGTTTTAGTATTGCCAGGGGTAAAAAAATTGAAACAATGACTGACTTTGATATGGCAATATCAACAATGGGAGCAGTCTTTCATTTACAACCAAAGCACTTTGTATTAGAAAATGTACCAGGTTATAAACATTCAAATACTTTCAAGTTTTTGATTTGTGAAAACCTCAAAGCAATGGGATATAAGTTTGAGTGGTCAACTTGTAGAGTGTCGTCAATTCAAAAAAGATATCGAATTATTTTGTGTGCATCAAAAACCGAGGAGTTACTTGAAGACGTAGACCTTGAACCTGTTTATAACTGGTGGGATTTTATTAAAGATGTCCCCGCAGAAAACAGCGACAAAGAACCAATGCAGGTTGAATTCCCAACCTGGAAGTTTCGCATAGGTAGAAGATGTAAACCTGTTACGTCGGACTCTTCTTTTCCCACAATAATTAAGTCCTATTTCATGGACGGGAAAGGAGGCAACCGAAATAAATTTGCTGACATCTTTTTACCAGATAATACCGTTAAGTTGGCGAATATGGAAATGATAAAACGGCTGAGCGAATTTCCGGAATGGTATCAACTGAGCGGAACCACAGCCGTAGACGGTGCTATTCTAGGAAATGCTGTCCCCCCTGCATTCGTATCTAAGTTATGGCAAGGATTTCAAGCCATCAACACCTAAAGCCACACACCCCTTCTGCCAACAATCCTCCTCCCACTACTGGAAACAATGCTTATTGGGTAATGATTGCCCAAAAAGGGGAACCTGGGGGAACAGGAGCGCAAATCATTGGTTACAATCCCACAACCTGGAGTGGCTCAAGTGAAGCTGCTGCAAGAGGTGATGTGGTAGACGCTATTCAATCAATACCCAATCCCGACCTTTCCAACTATCTAACCGTAGCCGCAGGATTACCCAGGAATAATCCAGTGATGACAGCAAATTTATTTCGGTTGCCTCCTTTCCCGTCCATGAAATA
>JBCBHT010000545.1:0-2632 GCA_038525335.1 Cyanobacteria bacterium J06621_15
GGAGAACGGGCTGGGGTGAAAGGATTTACCCCCCATGATTTTAGAAGAACTTTTATTAGCGATTTGCTGGATTTAGGAGTGGATATTGTTACTGTGCAAAAAATAGTTGACCACGCATCACCTAATACCACTGCAAAATATGATAGACGTGGAGAAAAAGTCAAAAAGCAGGCAGTTGATTTACTGAATCTTCCAGATATCTCAGTTAAGAAAACACCTGCAAAACAAAATAAAAAGCGACCATCAAAGGATTCTGTTTTAAAATGCCCTAATTGCAAATCCAAAGAGCTTCTTAAGGATGGGTTCCAGGTGCTGGCTGATGGTAATCAGCATCAACGCTTTAGGTGTCAAAAGTGTGATTATGCTTTTACTCCGCTTCTGTCTGTTCCTGATAAGAAAGGTTGATTTACTCTAAGAGCTATCTTATTGACTATTTAAGTAGCGATATTTATTACTTGTTTTGTAAGCTACCACTTACCAAGTCTTTCAGCGCGATTTCGCGCTGATACAAGCTAATTTTAAGAGAATAAATGGCTGAATGCTGCTCTATGGAATACTTTCAGTCAAATTTGTTAGTAGCTTTCGCTACTATATAATAAATATTAGAAGTGTCTGTATCCTTATATCCAAAAACAATATTTATTTCTTAAATTGGGTAGATAAAATGTTAATTAGATAGAGATGATTTTGGGGCAAGCTAAAAATATCGATTACTTATTGTGTTTAATATACCAAGATACGAGGATGTGATAGTTGCTTATATTTCTGGTAATACCCAACTATCGCAACGCCGGGAAGTTACTACAATGGCGAGTTATTTATGTGTAAACAAAGCAGATAATAACTCGGCAAGAAAAATTGTAATTAATTGTAATTACCTATTTTCTAAGGGATTTTTCTTTGGTGTGGGGCGAGCTTTGATAGGAGTTATGTGTCCAGAATTCACTACGATTGAGATACTAAAAGGTCTATTCTGACAATCTAAATTTGCAATTATTTACTTGAATAGCCGTTGTGGCAGGTATTAGCTGAAGCGAATAAGCCTAAATTCCTACTCAAGACATATTTTTCTAAAAAAATGATGATACTCCTTGAGAAATAATGCTTCACAAGGAGTATGATGGTTTAAGGCATATTGCCTTTCGTGATTGATATTCATTTATTTAATCACGTGCTAGGGATTGATTGAAGTTTGGCGACTGAGAACAATCCCGAATTAGAACGAAAACCAGACTCGCAAAAGTCACATTCACAAAAGGAGAAGATAGAAACAATAAAAATGTACTAACTCTCACCTCGCTAGGTTTTTCAAGCAAAAAAGCAACTAGTGAGCAACTAAATAGAAGTTGAGACCACTTTCTTAACAGTGCAGACCACTTTCCAAAGCTTAAAAAAGCAACTGGAGAGGCGGCATAGACCGTCATACCGTTACTTATTATAGCTTATCACAGATTGTGGTTAGTTGCTCGCTGCGAAGAAATAAAGCAACTAAAAATAATTTGTTTTTCTTATGGGTGCGCCAGCTTACGATTACCATTACTCATCATCCAAACGTTTATTACCATTAGACCCTTTGGGCAGACGTTTTATTAAGTATTTCTATCATGGCTGGAGCTTTATTGAAGCACCAGTACCACAGTGGGGGGAACGCCCCTCTTGGCGCACGGAAAAGCGCTATCCGATGGAGCCACGAAATATCTGGTCAAAGTATCAAGACCCAGAGCTATTACTAGGATTAAGTTTTGATAAGTACACAAATTACTTTGTGTTGGACATTGACGAAAAAAGTAGGAATCACCCAGATAAAAGCCGGGAGAATTATGACGGTATCTTACAAGCCCTAGAAGATATAGGAATGTGTCGGGTAGTAGTAGTTAACTCTAGTGAGAGTGAAGGAATTCATCTGTACTACTTTCTGCCTTACCCAGTTTACTCCATCGCTTTAGCAGTAGCTGTAAAACAAGCTTTATTCCAAGCAGGCTACAGATTAAAGAGCGGACAGCTGGAAATATTCCCCAATCCTAAACCTTACAACCCAGACAAAAAAACCAGCTTCCGTTCTCACCGTTTACCCCTGCAAAAGAATTCATTTCTTCTTGATTGGAACTTGCAGCCTGTATCCAATAGCGTGGAAACACTGCTGGATTGGGCAGATTTAACAGCTTCTTCTCAAGATATGGAATCTCTAGGGGAAGCACTAAAAGCAGCCGAGGAGTGGTTATCGGCACAATATTATTTGAGTAGGGGTAAAAACTCAGCGGAGCAGTGGTGCTGGGACTTGGAAGAAACGATTGAACAAGGCTGGACTGGTTGTGGACAAACAAACGATTTGTTACTGACTTTTGCTAAGTATGGCATTATCTTTAAGCACCACCAGGGAAAAGATTTGGTGGAGTATATGCTCTCCACAGCTCTTAGCTCTCCAGGTTATATAGAATTCTGTAATCATCAGCACGAGATAGAAAAGCGGGTACGAGAAAGAGCAAGAAGCGCTCTTAATTATCCCTATTACCCGTATAAAGGTAAACCTCCACGTCCAAAAACTTATAAAGAGCAGTTTGGTAAAGAGGGAGTTGATAACGTTATACATTTTCATCCTTCTAAAGAGCGTCACCTGAAAACAATGGAGCGG
>JBCBHT010000546.1:0-2626 GCA_038525335.1 Cyanobacteria bacterium J06621_15
ATTCATAGTTCCACAGGGATTATGGCACAATCAATCATCACCCCAAGGAGTAAAGCTGATTTTTATAACTTCTCAAGCAGGAAACGAAACTTCCGAGCAAGACCCTAGAATTAAGATGTGATTTTTAATCTTTGATTATAATTTTTGAACTGCAATTCTGAATTTTAATCTATTTACTTTTTTCAACTACCGATTACCAATTACCAATTACCAATTACCCAAAAAAATGATTGACGAAGGTTATGTAAAATATCAATGCAACTGGATTAAGTCAGATGCAGTAGATTTAAATCGGATAGCAGAACTGAATAAATGGCGAAATAAACTTTATCAATTAGGTTTAATTGGTGAATATGATAATGGTATTGGATTCGGTAATATTAGCATCCGCGATTCTCAATCCAAGCAATTTATCATCTCCGGTACGCAGACAGGTAACTTACCAACTTTAAAAGAACAGCATTATACAACAGTTACTCATTTTGATTTAGAGCAAAACTCTTTAACTTGTTACGGTCCAATTAAAGCTTCTTCTGAATCTTTGACTCACGCTACACTATATCAGGTAGACCCTGAAGTAAATGCCATTATTCACGTTCATAATTTAGAACTTTGGCAAAAACTAATGTATAAAGTTCCTACTACGAAAAAAAATGTTTCCTACGGAACACCAGAAATGGCAAAAGAAATTATCAGATTATTCAAACAGGATAATTTAATCGATACAAAAATATTAGTTATGTCCGGACATGAAGAAGGTGTTATTTCCTTTGGTAAAAATATAGAAGAAGCAGCAAATATACTCCTAGATAAATATAACGAACTTGTTGCTGCAACAGCAATTTAAATATATTCCTTCATAATGTGTTGAGAAATACAAAATTTTGCACACCATCAAATTAGATTTTCCGGATGGGGATAAGCTTTTTAAAATTTCTTTAAATCAATAATCAATAGTTTAAATTATCAACCATTGAAGCAATAGCCGTATACAAGCTGTATATCTCAAAAAATAGTTGTAGTAAGGGTTTCAATAAAATGGACATTCAATGAAAAAGTAGTTTAACATGGCAAGAAAGAGCATTCATATTTCTTAACAAACAACAATGCTTGACCCAGCTTTATGTCATCGTCCAGTTAGTCAATGGCTCGGAATCAAATCAATGATTATCGATTGGCTAATGACTCCAGCTTTAATAGTATTACCGCTAGTATTTTTAATTTTTCTACCTTGGATTGTTCCCAAATTTCGTTGGAAACGTCTTTGGAGTGGCTTCGGAACCGTATTATTAGTAACTTATTTTAGCGCTCAATTTCCTTTAACAACGGCTGTTGCAAACAAAGGTTTAGTTGCATTTGTTCCTCCGGATAAAGGTCAAACCGCAGATGCAATTGTTGTATTAGGACGTGGAGAAGCTTTTAGAAACTCCAGAATTAAAGTAGCAGCAAATCTTTGGGAATCGCAAAGAGCACCTTTGATTTTTGCAAGTGGTTCTGGTGATGGAAGTGAAATAGTTAACGGATTAAAACAAAAAGGTGTTCCTTCAGAAGCACTTAACGAAGAACATTGTTCTCGAACTACTAAAGAAAATGCTTTATTTACTGCTTCCGTACTACAACCTCAAGGTATTAATAAAATTATTCTTGTTACAGACCCTCCTCATATGTTGCGTTCCTTGCTAACATTTCGCAACGTCGGGTTTGAAGTAATTCCCCATAAAAGTTCAGTTCCTCATCTAACTCAAACCAGAAAAGCAATGATGATGATTTACGAATATATGGGCTTAGTTAAATATGGCTTAAAAGGAGAATTTATTCCCCAAAATATGGCTCAAAAAGAACAAATGGAAATTGGTAATGGGTAATGGGTAATTGGTAATTGGTAATTGGTAAATTAGATTTTAAATTTGAAATTTTGGATTTTGGATTTACCTTTGGTTAAAAATCAATAAATTTGTATTTAGATTGAAGTTGTGGGGATGCTGTAAAAGAAAGATAGCATCCCTTTTTTGTTTCATATCCTTGTAGTGGGAGCATCTTGCTCCCTAATTACTCCTCAACTCCCTATTACCAACTACCCATTCCCAATCCCCAATCCCCCATTCCCAATTACCAATTACCAATCACCAATCCCCAACTCCTAATTCCTAACTCCTAACTCCTAACTCTTTACTCCCTATTCCCAAATTCCAAAAGATGCTATTGTAATTCATTGTCGATACTTTAGTACAATAGAACTATTAAAGCCAGATATATGTCCGATTTAATTTTGTTTTGGCATCGTCGCGATTTAAGGATTTCTGATAATACTGGGATAGCTACAGCGTTGGAAAAAACTCGTAAGGTAGTGGGTGTTTTCTGCCTCGACCCCAATATTCTCAAAGGAGATGATGTTGCTGCGGTTAGGGTAACTTACATGATTGGCTGTTTGCAGAAGCTGCAAGACAAATACGCTCAAATGGGCAGCCAATTATTGATTCTTTGGGATAATCCAGTTAAAGCCATTCCAAAATTAGCAGCAACTTTAAAAGCTAAAGCTGTATTTTGGAATTGCTTTAACTGGATTATCCCAAAGAATCAATAATTGGCTGCCCATTTGAGCGTATTTGTCTTGCAGCTTCTGCAA
>JBCBHT010000547.1:0-2610 GCA_038525335.1 Cyanobacteria bacterium J06621_15
GTAAAAATATGATTTAAAACCTCATTTTGCCATCCAGATTCTAACTCTTGTTCCCAATTTACATGATTATCAATGGTAAATAAAATATCCCAGTAATCCTGACATTCATTTGAACTACTTCCTCTATAGTACAAAGGAGAAAATGCTTCAAACAAGCTTACTAAATGTTCTAGCGATAATTTTGGATTCATTAATATACATAATATAATTCGTCTATCTGTTTGCTTCGATGCATAATCTAGCAATAAATCAGGTATATGCTGAGATTTTAATAGATTCAATAATGTTTCATCTGGAGTTTCTCTTACTAAATCTGGATATGAGTTAAGTAATTGATTAGAAATAGGATGAGAGAATATTTCTTGTGGAAAATCAAGTATTAATTCCCAGACAAGATTAATAGGAGTATTAGGGTTTAAAGCTATAGTTCTTTTAAAAGGTAAACTACAATTCCAACTCCGATATAATTTAGTTAATAGTTCCGGTGGAACAGCAGGATTTTTAGCTACAATCATAGCTAGGTTTCCATTCATTCGTGCTAACTTTTCTAAACGCTCGCTAGATGTATGTGGACTAGCTGCGTCTTGTTCTCTTAACTTGTCGCACATGCTATTTTTTTAAAGTAAAGCATTCTAATAAAATCTTAGAATTGAGAAAACTGATTTTCGTAAACAATCCAGCTTTCTCAATTCTCAATATTACTTATCCAACTCAACATCAAAATCTAATTCTGAAAAAAATCATCAATAATCTTTTGATTATCAATAGATACAGATGGTTTTAATATTTCACTCGCAGAATTACCAACAGCTTGAGATTCTAGTTTTTTTGACATCTGAGAAAACATTTGTAAAATTTTCTGATATTTCTCATCAGTTTCCCTAGCCAAATCTTCCACCACCTTTTTATCTTGCTCGACCTGACTTTGTAATTGACTAACTTCCACTAAACGCTTTTGTAATTCACTCATAAACCCGCTAAAAATACTATCTGTATACTTAACCTGCGCTTTAACTTCATTAATTGTGTTGCTAGCCGATGCTATTTCCTGTTCCAATCTTTGAATAGTTTCTTTATCTGCTACTTCTGCAACTTTATTTAATACTTCTTCCCAACGGTTAATTGTTTCTCCGACAGATATTGCTTTTTCTAAGTTAGGATTCAATTCTGATTTTTGTAATTCAATTTCTTGTTTAATTTCCTCGGCTTCTTTGACAACTTGATAAGCTTTATCTATTCCTTCCTGAATTTTTTCTGATAATATCTGAAGCTGTTCTGCTACTTGTTTATCGGAAAGTATTATTTCTGGTTTTACTGAGTCTGTCATCATGTTATGTCCTCTGATTCAAAAATGTTTTCAATTCGAGATGCAAATGCTTCGCAAAGTAATGTTATTAAAGGTTGAGAAGAATTAGAGTTTTCACTTATCTCTTGCCAAAAAGGAAAATTTAAATGATTCTCATCTTTCCCAAAACGGGCTTTTATCCGCGCTGCTTCATAAATCAATCCTTTAATTTCTAAATCTTGAGCAATACTATTAAGTAAACGCTCGTATTCTTTAAAATCTGTTATTTCTAAATTAGTAGCTTCTATCACCGCTTGCCAAGAAAATTCCATTGTTCTCCATAGCAAGCACCTTAAAGAAATATTTTGAATATTATTTAATTCAGATTTCAAATTATCATTACCATGCTTCTTTAAACAAGATATTGCATCCTGCTCCCACTGGTATAACTCATCTCCTTCAATTCCTGCCAATTGTAGCGCTGAATAAGTATCCCAGTACAAATGTCCGGTATCGCATCGTTTCAACAACCGCTGTTTGACGTTGGAAATTTTACTAACATCAACGTCGCTAGCTAATTCGGTAATCCAATTTATTGCTGAGTGAAAATCAATATCAATACAATTTTCAAAATAATTATGTTGACTAAGATTTAAGCGATTTAATTCTTCTGGGGTGATTACTATTAATAATCGAGAGCGAGCGCGAGTTAATAGGGTGTACCATTGAAATGCTTCTTCTAATGATGGTTCGTTATCTCCTGTAAATAAACCACAAGCTACACAAGCTTCAAATTCTCTACCTTTTGCATCTTCTGCATTAAGAACGATTAAATTATCATTATCAATATCTAACTTTTGATTGGTGATTACTTTGATAGAATTAGCTAAATCGTGAAGTAAATAACGTTTATTTTCTCCAGATTCACATTCGAGAGCAAGCTGCTGTAAAAACATTAAAGCATCATCTGTGGAATCGCATTTTAAAACTCGTACCTGCTCTCCAATTTCAAAAGCATCTTCAGAATTTGTAGATGATGGTAAATGTTGTCCTCTAAATTTTTTATTAATATTTTCTGCTAAATTCCGAAACTGATTTGCAAATTCTAAAATATTACGCGAGTTACGATAGTTTCTTGCTAAACTTTTAGTTTTTCCAAGCTGTAATTGTCCCCAATTAAAATCTGTGGGTTGAATTCGTTGATTTAAATCACCTAATAACCATAAATTAGTTAAATTTTGCTCTCGATTCCATTCTCTACAAACTGTTATTAAGGCTTGTAATTCACAAAGCATTAAATCTTGAGCTTCATCAACAATTACCAG
>JBCBHT010000548.1:0-2605 GCA_038525335.1 Cyanobacteria bacterium J06621_15
ACTAAATATTAAAACTACCATTTAGATAATGCCGTAACGCACCATCGGTCACTGGGATGGAAACTTATGAGTAAAAAACCGCAGAGAACCGAAAGCGCTAAGAAAAGGAATTATTTATCTACTATTCCATTCTTGCAACTTTTTCTGAGCAAATTCTCTTAACTGCTCATCAGGGTCATTTTTTGCGCGATCGCACTGAAAATAAATTATTCCAGGTCGCTTTTACCATCACTTCGATATTGTTGCTATTAGTTGATTGCATAAATTATGGCTGGTTCGTCTTCTATTTAACGTTGGGAGACGTAGCAATACACCCACCCCGTCTCTACAAACCGTCGGAATCGATAAAACTTACCACTGGTCTATTTCATTCATTTTGATAGTTTATATTTCAGTTCGATTCATAAAACTTGAGCTATTAGACTCCGAACTGCATTCCCAGTTAGTACTACACACAATCTTTATCGAAGCTTGAAACACTCCACAAGAAGGTATGGTTCTTTGATAAACTTTGGTAATCACTCAAATCACAAAATTTATAACTTAGAATCTGAGCGAATTGTTAAGCATTGCAAAGCTCGAACAAAAAAACAGCTATAACCGACGGTCGAAATATTGATAACAGCACTCAAAAGTCAGAAAATTGTAGTCGCGATATATTTCTCTAGTATTAACTTATGTAATTAATAAAGATATATTGTTAACATTAGTAAAAAAGCTGAAAATAATTGGGGACTAATACTGCTATGGGTCGTGTAGGCGTTTTATTACTTAATCTCGGTGGACCGGACAAACTTGAGGATGTACAGCCGTTCCTTTACAATCTTTTTTCCGACCCGGAAATAATTCGTCTGCCTTTTAGCTGGCTGCAAAAACCTTTAGCTTGGTTTATTTCAACGCGACGAAGTAAAACTTCTCAAGAAAACTACCGCAAAATTGGTGGTGGTTCTCCGTTACGTCAAATAACTGAAGCTCAAGGAGAAGCTTTAAAGGAAAAGTTGTCTCAAATGGGGGAAGAAGCCAATATCTATGTGGGAATGCGCTATTGGCATCCTTATACTGAGGAAGCTATCGCTCAAATTATCGAAGATGGTATTGATGAGTTAGTTATTCTACCGCTTTATCCCCAATTTTCTATTAGTACTAGCGGTTCTAGTTATCGGCTTCTTGAGAAAATTTGGCAGGAGAACTCGAAATTAAGACAAGTAAAATATTCTGTAATTGCTTCTTGGTACAAACAACCGGGTTATCTCCAAGCAATGGCTGAATTAATAGCTCAGGAATTAGACCAGTTGGACAATCCTTTAGAAGGTCATATCTTTTTCAGCGCACATGGGGTTCCTAAAAGCTATGTAGAAGAAGCTGGTGACCCCTATCAACAGGAAATTGAGGAATGTACGCATTTGATTATGCAAACTCTCAATCGTCCGAATCCCCATACTCTAGCTTATCAAAGTCGTGTAGGTCCGGTAGAGTGGCTGCAACCATACACTGAGGAAGCTATCGAAGAATTAGCACATCAAGGCGTAAATAATTTAGTAGTTGTACCGATTAGTTTTGTTTCCGAGCATATTGAAACGCTCGAAGAAATTGATATCGAATATCGCGAAATTGCAGAAGAAGCAGGAATCAAAAATTTCCGTAGGGTTCCAGCACTCAACGTACATCCAGTATTTATTAAAGCTTTAGCAGATTTAACTATTGATGCATTGAAATCTCCGAGTATTTCATTTGCACAAGTCAACCAGATGAAGAAGAAAGTTAAGATTTATCCTCCAGAGCGTTGGGAATGGGGTATTACTACCTCTGCTGAAATTTGGAATGGAAGAATAGCTATGCTTGGTTTTCTAGCTTTAATGATTGAAATACTCACCGGACATGGTTTGTTTCATGCTGTAGGGCTTTTATAATCAGTTAACAGTTAACAGTTAACAGTCATTTTTTTTGAATCTAACTTTGAAATCTAAAATAAACGCATCCGCTGTTAGTAAAACTCATCAGTTACTAAAAATATAAAATCAAAGCTGGAGTGGGTATTATATTGCTCACTCTATTTTTTGAGATTGTTTCCAAAAAAAATGGTAGAACTTTAAAAAGTTCTACCGTAATTTTAAAATGCAATATTAAGAGATTTTCTATAAAGAAAAGGGATTAAATTAAAGCCAGTTTTATTAGATGTTTCGTATAGTTTGTTTTGTTAATTGCTTGTTTTCTATATATTAGTGATAACCGATTATTCACCTATAGTGCAAGGGGTAAATGGACATCTTATTGAAGCTTCAATAAATAAGATGCTTTTTACTGATTATCGAGTTGTAAATATGACTCTAATTAGTGTATTTTACTCATCGACTGTAACTCTTGAACAAGCAAAGTAGATATTTTCACCAGCTATATAATTATTCTGATTAAAATTTAATAAAGATGAATCATAATCTTACAATCTGTTGATACTAAATACCCAATCTCATAGAGATAACTTTAAATAGGTTTCAGTAAAATTACTAATGAAGCAGAAGAATAGTTCCGTAGGTTGGGTTGAACGGAGTGTAAGCGGAGCTTTCTCGAAGAGTAACCCAACACCAGAGTTAATTATCAGGGGTAG
>JBCBHT010000549.1:0-2592 GCA_038525335.1 Cyanobacteria bacterium J06621_15
TGCTATCTCCCTTCGGGAGACGCTTAGTCTGACGACTCACTCCGTGAACGCTAACGCTGTCGCTCGCAATGACACAATTCATTTTGTACACCTTACTACTAAGAGCAAATTTCGATTCACAATGGTAGTGTGGAATACCCTACATCTTTGTCGGACAGCACACCTTTAACTAGTTTGTAAATTTTTGTTACATTTATTCACATAAAGACACAAAAATTTAAATAGAGGTAACAAACACATGATTGCCGTATTAATTTCATTATTCGTTGTTGCTTGGATAGCTGCTGCTTTGATAGGAACTCAAGCATATTTCCGAGGAGAACAAAGAAAGCCAATTCACGAGCGTAACTGGAATTCCGAATCTTTCGATTTCTTAGCTAAGTCTGTGACTGGTAGAGAAACTGATTACATGGAAAGAGTTCCTGCTTATGCTATTGATTCTTATGTTGGGAAGCAAATGGGTGAATAGTTGAATAATGAAGTGGATTAATTGTGTAATTAGGTTTGATAAATTTAACCCCCATCTTAAAAGCGATGGGGGTTTTGTTTTGAAGAATTTTATATACCGCTCCACTCTTTCAAAATTGGTAATACAAAGGTGATTGGCGCTCTTTCTTCCACCGTTACCCTTACAGTTGTAGTAGTACCAGGGGAAATTGCTAACTTTGGTCCTTGAGAAGACGACCATTTGTAACCGCTGAGTGTTTTTGAGTCTATTTCCAATTTGGCGATTGCCTCAATTTTTCCTCCTTGACCCATTAGTTTTTGTACTACTTCTGGATTTCCGACTACAGAAGTTGCACCTTGGGAGGTAACCGGTAAAGGAGAAACTTCTGTAATTTTACCGATAATTCCCCCGTATCTCGTCCGTTTTACGGTATCTGGTGTAATAAAAACCTTCATTCCTGGCTGAATTTTTTTACCATTTTCAACAGCGAAATAGGTAACGTTCATCATATTGTGGCTAGTTTTTGCGCCTATTTGTAGGGTTCCTAAACTGCTTCCGGGGTTAAGATATTGTCCTACGCTAGCAGTTGTTTCTACAATACATCCAGTATGGGGGCTTTTGATACTACTATTATCCGCTACTTGCTTTTCTAAACGTGCAATTGCTTGCTGTACTTCAATAATTTGATTTTTTTCAATATTGCTAGCTTCTAAATTATTTTGTTCTAACTGCTTGCTACGAGTACTTAACCTTTCTAATTCAGCTTTAGTTTGAGTAATGTCATTAAGACTTTGTTGATATTTTTGCTGTAATTCCGTTTTTTGTACCTGTAACTTTTGTAACTGCACTTCAATTTCCGAAATATTCTGACGAGCTTGTCGATATTCTTGTTCTGCTTGTAAAACTCGTTCTTGAGAAATTGCTCCTTTCTTTTGTAGTTTTTGCTGTTTTTTAAATCGCTGTTGTAGTACTGGTGTTAATTCCTTAGCATCCTGAAGACGTTGTTTAAGGCTGATACGTTGTTGAGAAATACTATTTAAAGCTTCATCTTTCATCCGAGGATTCAAATTTTGAGTATCTTGCAATCGTTGTTTTAAACTGGTACGTTCCGTAGCGATTGCTTCAGTTTCTAGCTGGGTTCGTTGCTGTCGTAGTAAAGTAGTTTTTCGTGCTTGTTGCTTTAATTGAAATAATTTATCCCGCTGCTGTTGTAATTGCTGTTTTAAATCTGAAGGATTGATTATTGCCAGGATATCGTCTTTTTTGACACATTGACCGTTTTTAATATTTAAAGACTGTAGCTGTCCGGATATGGGAGATTGAAACTGTACGACTTGACGGGGATTAATCAGCACTCCTTTACCGTTAACTGTGATGGGAATGGTACCTTTGACACTCCAGACGATACCCAAAATACTAAAAATAGCCAATCCTGCTAAAGGTAGCCAGTCTTTGGGAGTTACTACTTGCATTAGCTTATCTAATTTTTCGGGAGAAGATAAGTTATTTAGTGCTTGTTGACGAAAGATAGTGCGTTTTTTTTCAGACATTGATATTAAATGAAAGAAGAGGGAAGAAAGTTGGAGTTAGGATTTTATGTTGTTTAATTAAAAATTAGGTAAATTACTTGTACATCAATGCTTTTAAAAATATGTAATTATAATTTTTAGGAAATAATTAGAAAAAAAATTAAGCTACGGCAGTCTTTAATATATTTTTTCATAGTTAAGATGAAGGCTTATTCAAAAAATATAAAATGCAGATGAAATAGAGAAATAGTATAAATTTTAAAATAATTACAACTCAGCTTTATCAATCAATACAGGTATCTATATAGATATTAGTCTTAATAATCAGTATTCAAACTTATGACAAGCGTTAGTGAGTGGAGTTAAATTAAAAGAGTCGAAAGAAAAGAAAAGCAACAGGATACAGCAAAAAATATTTCTAGAGTTTTTCGATTAAGTTTTCACTTTAATAATCATTTTTTTTTGAATAAAAAGAGAAGAAACCAATGAACAATAAGAATATCCTATTAACAAATACTCAACTACAGCAAAATCAAATCACGGAGTTAAGTTTGTTAAGCGAGCATGAACTAAATGAAATTGCAGGTGGAGACAAGGAAAAGGAAGGACACGGTG
>JBCBHT010000550.1:0-2566 GCA_038525335.1 Cyanobacteria bacterium J06621_15
AAGCTAAAGCTGGAAGTGTGGGAGCTGTACCGTTGGAAGGTTGGTGTAGGGAGTTATTAGATGATTATGTTGAATGGCACAAAGCTAGTTATAGTAGGGATTTGAAACTAGAGTCCCCTTTGTTTGTTTCTTTTTCTAATCGTAATAGTGGGAAAAGAATTAGCTATGACACTATCAATAAGTTATGTAAACAAATTGGTGAGATTATTGGGATAAAATTTAATGCCCATCAGTTGCGGCATACTTTCGCTACTAATTTGCTGATTTCCGGGATGAGTCCCTATCACTCGATGACTTTGATGCGCCAGAAGTCGTTCAGGAATTTCAAACGGTATGCTAAAGCGGCTGAAAGAGCGGCTGCAGAAGCTGAGTTTAATCAAGTTTCTAATGGTGGGAGTATTTTAAGAAAAAATTCTGCTTCATCAGATGAAAGTTGATTTTTTACCTGTCGCTATACTCCAAATTTTTCTGTTCGGATTGGTTTATTTTCTACGGGTTCAGATTGTTTCGGTTGGGTTGTTTCTTTGTTCCTGTTAGAAATAGTTGACTTATAAAAAATTGGACGGTGACGGGTAAATTTTTCCAGTAATTTTAAACTCATATTATTTAAAAGAAATCATCCAAAATATCGTAGCGGGTGATGTAGGAAATGTGTTGAGGAATACCAAATTTTTTAATATTATTTTTAGAATTTAAATAAAAGATATTGCTTCCTGATGTATCCAGAACAACCAGTTATTTTTTCACAAGCTACAATACTTGATTACTATTTGAATCCCAATACTGCTCGGTTAAGACGCTCAAGGGTGTTGCTGAGATTGCTCCTGGTGAGTAAACGGGGCGCTCTGTGTCTGGCTGAGTAACCCTTTCTCCCCTTCTCCCCGGCTCCCCGTCTCACGACTCTTGCCTTCACGAGTCACAATATAATCCGAGCAGTATTGATTTAAATCCTCTACTTTGAGCAAGATAAGTACTACTTCTTACTTCTTACTTCTTACTCGTGAACTCAAGCACTCTGCTTATGCTGTTTTTGAGTTTTATCTAAATAAATTCGGTCGCATATCTTCATTAAATTGTCACTACTCAAATTCAATTTCTTTGCTACTTTGATAATTTCGGACTGAAGCGGGTATTTATCACTAGAAAATAAACCAAGTAATAGTTTAGACGTTTCTTCTATAGCTTCTTGCGCGAGTTCCTTTTTTACCTTATTGTTAGCTAGTTCTTCAGCGCGTTGTTCTATTAATTTTTGAATATCTAAATCAATAGATTCTATAGCCTCATTCTGAATTAATTCCTTAGCTTTTTCTTCTACAAGTTTATCTAGATGTTCTTGAAAAGATTGAAAACCTTGAGAAACAATAAATAGTTGGTCTTTAAGAGGAAGTGATTTCATCCAAAAAGCTGCTGCATCTGGAGATAGGGTTGACTCTTCTTTTGATTCGTCAATATTTGATAGAGATGGTTCAAGCAATTCTTCTAAGCTTATAAAACCGTTTAGGTATTCTGAAAGAGATTTGTAAGAACAACCAATAAAATTTACTAATCTTTCTAAAGAATCCCTACTTAAATCTCCTGCACCTCTTTCCCACACGCTCCAGGAAGCATGACTGATACCTTGAAGCTGTTTGCTACGCTTTTTGGTGAACGAGCGCAATGACTCATTACCTCGGAGCCGCTTACATAAAAAAGAAAGCCTGTATTTGCGCTCGTCATCAGTTGACATAAAAATTAACTTACTCTTTTTCTAAGATACCACAAGGGTTTGGAGTGTTCATAAGTGATAGCATGGATAGTAGCTATACACTAATGTATTGACTCTAATACTGATGAGTATTACTATCTAATTATTAAAAATTTTTCTAAAAAGGATAAATCTAAAAATCAGAATTTATAAGGGTTTTATGGCTATGGACTTATACAAGAGTAATAAGTATTGAGATTTAAGCAAAGTTTATTCGTTTTAACGAAATTAATAAAAATTAACAAATAATTATAAGGATTAGTAGATGTTCCCTTTAGTTCCGATATCTTTAAGTACTAAGACTGAATCACAAATACTTCTGCGACGTACTTACTTATCGACCAATTAAAATTTCGTGTATGCCCCTTCCCCTTACTACGAGAATACTTTTGAGAGGCACACTCGCAGCATATAAGGAGCAAAAAAACAATCGTTGCTTAGTATCATTTCCTATTCAAATAAATAAAAGTTGGTCTTAAAAGGAAGACAAAAACAAACAAAAACGCATTTTGCAAATACCATGCATTTACTACAAAAATCAACTTATTCGCAATCTCACGATATAGATGCGAACCCGACCTTACATTTAGAAAACAGCACGGCGCAATATCTTCATACCAGCTTCCTGCTATGGGAATACAAACAAAATTGTAACAAGAAAGAATATAGGGAACTGCTTCAAGAATTTGGTTGGGACAAAGGGCTGACAGAACAAAGGCGAGCGCTAAAGCTAGCTGAACACTATCAAGATTTCGTACATCGTCCCCATATTCTATTCCAGATACCTGTCACAACATTATTAAAATTATGTTCGGACAAATA
>JBCBHT010000551.1:0-2547 GCA_038525335.1 Cyanobacteria bacterium J06621_15
TCTAGTTAACGCTGTCTCTCAAACTAACCCGCAGAACTATGTAATATTGGGTTTCGCTGTCGCTCAACCCAACCTACCAACTATTTCCTTCCCAAAAATTTCAAACCCCAAATTGAAAATATATATAAAGTTTCTTCACCCCAACCTCACCTTCATAGTAATATACCCCTGTTAACCAGGCGCACACTAAGTATTATGCCTGAAGATATTCAATACCTCGATTCCCCAGACTATATAGGCTCCGGTTTTGCTTTCCCTCTAGATTTGAGCGTCCAAGGGGGAATTCAACTCAGTTCGGAAATTACAAATTTAGAAGAATCAATACTTATCATTCTCCAAACGGATTTAGGAGAACGGGTTTATCGACCAGATTTCGGCTCTCGTTTATCAGAGCTTGTTTTTGAACCTTTAAATACTCAGACTCTTTTACGTATCCGTTTGTATGTCGAAGAAGCTTTGAAGATGTGGGAACCACGGATAATCTTAAAGCAAGTTCGCACTAACCCCGACCCCATCAGAGGTAAGGTAGAAATCGAAATTATCTATCAACCTAAGAATCAACTGGAAATTAGAAGCTTAGTATATCCCTTTTATCTATCACCTACCGGGGAATTGCTATGAAGTTTGATTTTTTACCCAATCTAGAAAAGCCAAATTTAGATGACCGCAAGTTCAAGGATTTAGTAGAGGAATGTATTCTCCGCATTCCCCGTTATTGTCCGGAATGGACGAATCATAATCCTGGAGATCCAGGGATTACTCTGATTGAACTATTTGCATGGTTGACCGACCAAATGCTGCTCAGGTTCAATCAAGTTCCTTTACTAAACTACATTACTTTTCTGGAACTGCTGGGAATTCGTCTCCAACCTCCTACTCCCGCTAGATGCGAACTGACTTTTTACTTGAGCAAAGAGCAGCCAAAACCTGTCAGAATTCCTTCTGATACGGAAGTTGCGACGGTAAGAACGGAAAACGATGAGGCTGTCATTTTTGCCACTAATGATGAATTAGTCATCGGTAATCCTCAAATCAAGCATTTTTTAACTGCTACTGAAACGACTGAAACGACAGATAAACCTCAAGATTTCTTTAATAGCATCAGCCCTCAAAGGAAAGAATGGAATATTAAAGAAGCTGAAAATATAGACGAATTATTACTATTTGAATATTGTCATCCTGGTAACTGCTTCTATTTGGTTCTGGATGAGCTTGAAACCAATTTTAAAGATGACGAGGAACGTAAGAAAAATCCGAACACCATTGCAGGTAACGTTTTAGCAATTAATTTTAAAGGAGAAGCTGCTCAAACTACTGGTATTAATCCCGATAATCCACCTTTGAAATGGGAAGCTTGGAATGGGGAGAGATGGTTAACACTAAAACAAGATGATGACCAAACCAAAGGTTTTAGCTTTCATGGTGTACCCCAATCTTTGGAAAATGGAGCAGATGTTATTCTGCGCTTACCTCAAAAATTACCGCATTATGAATTAGCTGATTCTGGTAATAGCTATAGCGGTTATTGGATACGCTGTGTATTCATAAGACAAGAAAATCAAGAAGAAATTAATACTTATTACAAATCTCCTACCGTCACAAGTATATCTGTAAGCGCGATTGGCGGTGCAGTCTATGCAACTCAATCTACTCGTGTGGAAAACGAGTCGTTAGGATTTAGCAATGGAAAACCCGGTCAAATTTTTGAGTTACAAAGTAAACCTATTTTAGATAGAAGAGAACAAGAAGAATACATCGAAATATTACTTCCTGGAGAGACAGAACCCGAAAAATGGCAGGAAGTAGAAGATTTTGGCAAATCTATTGAAAGTAGCAAGCATTATATTATTGATTCTGTTACTGGTACGGTACAGTTTGGTCCTTTGGTGAGAGAACCTTCTCGATTAAGAGAATTTACCGGGGAGCGAAAACGAAATCAACAGCATAAATCGCAAAATGATGTAGATGTAAAAGTCAAACCATACGAACATGGACTAACCTACATTCAGCCTGTAAGCGATAATATACAAGCATTAGAAAGCCAATATGGTGCAGTTCCTCCACCGGGAGCGGAAATATTCATGAAAGCATATCGTACTGGTGGAGGAAGTTGGGGTAATGTGAAAGCTGGAACTCTCAGTGTATTTAAATATTCAATTCCTTATGTTAAAAGCGTTATTAATTATCAGGAAGCGACAGGTGGAACTGATAGCGAATCTTTAGAACAAGCTGCAATTAGAGTTCCCCAAATTCTTCGCACTCGTGAATGTGCGGTAATTCCAGAGGACTTTGAAAGAATAATTAAACAAGCAAAAGCATCTAGAAATATAGTTCGCGCTCATTGTGCGAAAAGTGATACAGGTGGTGTTGTACGTTTATTATTAGTACCCGAACCTAATAATTTTCAACCTGATGCTAATAACTTTTGCGGAACTAATCCAGACGATTTAATTTTTAATCGTGACGATGAACTTAAAAAACAACTTATCAATTACATAGATAATCGTAAACCTTTGGGTATTCAAGTTCGATTAGAAGAACCTCGTT
>JBCBHT010000552.1:0-2511 GCA_038525335.1 Cyanobacteria bacterium J06621_15
GCAATTTATCAGTTTTTTACCCGTACTGATAGTTGCAATGTTGATAAGTGGTTTTACTGATGTCCTACTACCAAAAGCGCTTGTAGAAAAGTGGTTATCTGACGCATCGGGCTGGCATGGCATCGGTCTAGCATATGTAGCGGGCGTTTTAACCCCTGCTGGAGGCGTAATTGGACTACCTCTAGTGGCTACATTTTACAAAGCAGGTGTAGGTGCTAGCGTACTGATTACTTATATGACCTCAATGACCACAATGTCACTTCTGAGGATTCCTCTAGAACTTAGTTTTTGCGGCTGGCAACTAACAAGTTTAAGAGTAGCAGTATCTTTAGTATTGCCAATTGTTGCAGGGATTTTAGCGCGTTTTTTATCACCCTGGTTTATTCATCCTTAAGTCAGATTTTGAACCAAACCTACCAAAACATCTTGACAAAATTAACTGGACTGTTTAGTTTAGTATTGTAGCGTTAAACGATTTAGTTCACTCTTACCTTTCTTGAGAGGAATTATTATGACCAGTACATTTTTCAATTTACCCAAAATTAAGCCTCGAAAGACTGTTTGGATTGGCGTTAGCGTCAGTTTGTTAGCGGGAGGAGTGCTACTATCTCAAATCATCCCTAACCATGTATTACAAAATAAAGAAGCAGAAAAAGAGGAGGTAGTTATTCCCCAAGTCAAAACGGTCACAGCATTAGGTCGCTTGGAACCGGAAGGAGAAGTTATCAAAATTGCTGCATCTTCGTCGGGTCAAGGTGGTGGTCAGGGAAATAAAATAGATAAGTTATTGGTTAAGGAAGGGGAAGAAGTCAAAGCTGGTCAGGTAATTGCAATTCTGGATAATAGCGAGCAACGCAAAGCTGCATTTGATAAAGCTAAGGAAGCAGTAGCAATTGCTCAAGCAAATTTAGCTAGAGTTCAAGCAGGTGCGAAAACTGGGGAAATTGAAGCTCAAAAAGCCGAAATTGCCAGAATTAAAGCGCAGTCTTTAGGAGAGGAAAGAGCGCAACGTGAAGCTGTATCGAGATTAGAAGCGCAATGGGAAGGGGATAAAGCAACTCAGAGAGCGACTTTATCCAGGTTAGAAGCGCAATTAGAAGGAGATAAAAAAGCTCAAGCAGCAACTATAAAAAGATTAGAAGCACAACTAAATAATGCTCAAGTAGAATTACGTCGTTACGAGAGATTATTTAAAGCAGGTGCAATTGCTCGCTCTGAGTATGATTCAAGACGCTTGAGTGCAGATACATTAGTTGAACAATTGAATGAAGCGAAAGCTGTACTTGCTAGAACACAAGCTACTGGTACTAAACAAATTAGCGAAGCTAGGGCTAATTTGCAGAGAGTCACAAGTACTGGAAACAGACAAATTCAGGAAGCTAGAGCAGTATTAAGTAGAATTCAAAATGCAAGTACTGAGCAAGTAAATTCGGCTCAAGGAACCTTGAGTAAAATTGCTGAAGTTCGTCCGGTGGATGTGACAGCAGCAAAAGCCGAGTTGAGACAAGCAGTAGCATCAGAAAAGGAAGCGAAAGCTAATTTTGAGCAATCTTTGATTAAAGCACCGAGCAAAGGTGTGATTTTGAAAATTAATAGTAGGAGTGGAGAAACAGCTTCTAGTGATGGAATTGTTGAACTGGGACAAGTTCAGCAAATGATGGTGGTGGCTGAAGTTTATCAAGCTCATATTGGCAAGATAAAAGAAGGTCAAAATGTACGAGTAACTAGTAATTCTGTAGATGTTGATTTGACAGGTACGGTTGATTCTATCGGTTGGCAAGTACAGCGACAAGATGTTATAAATTCAGACCCTAGTGAAAATATTGATGCGAGAGTTGTAGAAGTTAAGGTGCGTTTGGATGAAGAATCTAGTAAAAAAGCTTCTAAATTGACTAATTTGCAGGTTAAGGCAATTTTTCAGTTGTGAAAATTGTTAATCGGTAATTGGTAATTGATAATAAGGTATTCCTAAACTACTTTTTTCTAATAGAATTACCGATTAAAAACAACCGCAGAGAGCGCAGAGAGCGCAGAGGAAAGAGATTAAGAGAGATAGTAATGTTTAAATACAATCCAAAATCTAAAATCTAAAATCCAAAATAGTTATGCTGGGATTCATTCAACAATTTAAACGTCGAACTCCACTAGGTTGGTTGCAACTTTCCCGTCACAAAGGACGTTTTATAGTAGCACTTTCGGGAATCGCTTTTGCTGATATTTTGATGTTTATGCAGTTGGGGTTTCAAGCTTCGTTGTTTGAGAGTAATACAAAGCTGAATCGTGCCATACTTGCCGACATTGTTTTAATTAGTTCTCAAGCTAAAAGTACAGCAAATGTATCTACATTTCCCCGGAATAGATTATTGGAAGCTTCTGACGTACCGGGTGTGAAAGCAGCAGAACCCATGTATAAAGGAAGAGTGTCTTGGAGAAATCCACAGACAAGGTAGAAAGTTCAGGTACAAGCTGTTGGTTTTAATCCTGAAGTACCTTCATTAGATATTCCGGAAG
>JBCBHT010000553.1:0-2507 GCA_038525335.1 Cyanobacteria bacterium J06621_15
CTTCGCTGAATGCGTCGTTTCACTTCGTTACACTCGCAATGACGGATAATATTTTTACACATTTGGGATGCTCCCGTTTTGGTGATAGCTCGTTAATGATTGGTTTAAGTTTAAATACTTGTTCTTCAGTTAATAGTTTTCTAAGATAAGCTAATCTTAAAAAGCAGATAGTTTCGTATAAAGAGCCTCTCGTAATTCTAATAAAGCGACGATTATCTTGATAATGAAATCTTCCTCTTCCTTCTGCAATATTCGCACAAACGCTATCAGCAGAACGAACTATTTGTTTCCCAACCGTATCCTTTTCAAAATAATCCCATTCTCTAACAATGTTCCAAATTTCATTAGCCAGCTTTTCAGCTAACTGATAGACTCTTAAATTCTCAAAATCTGGTTTAGCCAAACTATTTCCCTGATAATTGCAACGACATCCTTATATTTCCCGAAATAATCTAATAAATAACACTAGCAATTACCCACTACCAACTACCAATTACCCATTACCAATGCCCAATCCCCCACTTTTGCCTGATAATATAAATAACGCTTCAAATATCTTTATATACAATGGCAAGAGACTTACGGGGATTTATCAAAATTTTGGAAGAACGGGGACAATTAAAGCGAATTACCGCTAAGGTTGACTCTGAGTTGGAAATTGCTGAAATTTCTAATCGGATGCTGCAAAAGGGTGGTCCCGGTTTGATTTTTGAAAATGTCAAAGGTGCTGATTTTCCTGTAGCGGTGAACTTGATGGGAACCGTGGAAAGGATTTGCTGGGCTATGAATATGTCACATCCCCAAGAACTAGAAACTTTGGGGAAAAAGTTGGCAATGTTACAGCAACCAAAACCACCGAAGAAGATTTCTCAAGCGGTTGATTTTGGTAAGGTTTTGTTTGATGTTGTCAAAGCGAAACCCGGAAGAGATTTTTTCCCTAATTGTCAGCAGGTTGTGGTGCAGGGAGATGATTTAGATTTAAATAAATTACCTTTGATTCGTCCTTATCCCGGTGATGCAGGTAAGATTATTACTTTGGGATTGGTAATTACTAAAGATTGCGAAACCGGAACCCCAAATGTCGGCGTGTATCGCTTACAACTGCAATCTAAAAATACCATGACCGTACACTGGCTTTCGGTGCGCGGTGGAGCCAGACATTTACGTAAAGCTGCTGAGAATGGCAAGAAGCTTGAAATAGCAATCGCTTTAGGTGTTGACCCGTTAATTATTATGGCAGCAGCTACGCCGATTCCCGTTGATTTATCCGAATGGTTGTTTGCGGGTTTATACGGTGGTTCTGGTGTTAGTTTAGCGAAATGTAAAACCGTAGATTTAGAAGTACCCGCAGATTCCGAATTTGTTTTAGAAGGAACAATTACTCCAGGAGAAGTACTTCCAGACGGCCCGTTCGGCGACCATATGGGCTACTACGGTGGTGTTGAAGATTCACCATTGGTGCGCTTTCAGTGCATGACACACCGCAAAGACCCAGTGTATTTAACCACATTTAGCGGTCGTCCTCCCAAAGAAGAAGCCATGATGGCTATTGCTTTGAATCGGATTTACACCCCAATTTTACGACAGCAGGTTTCCGAAATAGTTGATTTCTTCCTACCAATGGAAGCCTTGAGTTATAAAGCCGC
The DNA here is from genome assembly GCA_038525335.1 of Cyanobacteria bacterium J06621_15. Lineage (GTDB taxonomy): Bacteria > Cyanobacteriota > Cyanobacteriia > Cyanobacteriales > Nostocaceae > Rivularia. The sequence continues at coordinate 1,647 of JBCBHT010000553.1, forward strand.
GATAATATCTATAGATAAAGCATATCCCGGACAAGCAAGGAGAGCAGCTTTAGCATTTTGGAGCGCTTTACCACAGTTTACCTATACCAAGTTTGTAATTGTCGTTGATAAAGATATAAACATCCGCGACCCCCGTCAAGTTGTATGGGCTATTAGTTCCAAAGTAGACCCCACTAGAGACGTATTTATCCTTCCTAATACTCCTTTTGACACCTTGGATTTTGCTAGTGAAAAACTAGGTTTGGGTGGAAGAATGGGAATCGATGCTACTACCAAAATTCCTCCAGAAACCGAACACGAATGGGGTGACCCGTTAGAATCCGACGACGAAGTAGCAGCAATGGTCGAAAGGAGATGGAGCGAATACGGATTTGATGATTTGAAATTAGGAGAAGTTGACATTAATTTGTTTGGTTACGATATGAAATAAAACCAGTTAATAATGTAGAGACGTAGCAGTGCTACGTCTCATCAAGATGTTGTTTATCGCAAAGAAGTTTTGTATCTATTATTAATAGAAAAGAATAAAAAAATTTGAAAAGAGAGGTTTAAAAAAATGTCATATCCATTTCCTGGAATGAATCCTTATTTAGAACATCCTGTATTATGGCGTGAAATTCATAAGCGTTTGATAGTAGCAATTGCAGATTATCTATCTCCTCAAGTACGTCCCGTTTTTATAGTAGTTATTCAAGAAAGAGTTTATAAAGATGTAGATTATGATGCAGTTTTTGTAGATAATCGTGATGTTGCAGTAAAAGATTCTCAAATCACAGATAAATCAGAAAAGGGAAACATTACTGTAGCTGCTTCCGAAGTTAAACCCATTCAAGTTACACTTCCTATACCTGAAACATTTAG
>JBCBHT010000554.1:0-2475 GCA_038525335.1 Cyanobacteria bacterium J06621_15
TTCCGTAGGTTTCTACTGCCTGCATGACTTTATCTTTACGTCGGAGTGTTTCTTGTTGAAGGAACTCAAAAGCACGTTGAAATAGCTGTACCTGTTGTGAATGGTAGTCACGGTAGAAGCGGCTGTAAAAGTCTTCGTCTGGGTAACTATCAAGTTGTGTTTGGAGTTGTTGGTGATGAGTTTGTTTTGACTCCAATTGCTGGTTTAACTTTGTCAGTTGCGTTTGAAGTTCAGTTACTTTTGGGTTAATATTCTGCCATTTTTGGGAAGAATCCAGTTTCTGATTTACCTCCGTCTGGGATGCAGCTAATCCTTCTCGGTCAAGTGGTAGCTGAAAAGGATGCGCTGTTGCCAAGGTATTCAAAACAGCAGCGTTTACACGATTCGCCAAACGTTTAAAAACTAGTTTATCGGTAGTAAAATTAATCCAGTCAAAAGCGCGTTTGATAATGGAGTCGGATACATGAGGTAGTTCCCGTTCTGCCTTTTGCAATCCTTCTTTTATTTGCTGGTAAGCATAAGAAGGAAAATCGGCATAATCTCCCAAGCTCTCTTGCTGCTCGCTTACTTCTTCTAACTCCTCATGAATAGCAGCAATTTCGTTATTGAGAGATTGAATTTGGGCATCTAGTTGTAATAGCTGTTCAGCCGACGCAACTTGCTGGCTTTCGTTAAAACGGTCTTGCTCTATCAGTTGTTGAATTTCGTTTTCTGCTGACAATAAATCAAGTTTGGCTTGTTCCCATATCTCCTGGTTAAATTCAGTAGCTCGCAACCAATCTTGTGCTTGCTGTAGTTTTGGCAGTGTCGAACGCTTGATTACTCCTTGACTACCACCGTCCAAATAAAAGTGTTCGGTAGGGAATTTCTCAAAAAATCTTTGCTGGAATTTTTGAATAGCACTGTTGTTGGTGCTGGCGAATAACGTTAGATTACTCGCATCTTCTTCCCCGCGAACAATGCGGAGCGCTCTTTCTACAACTTGCTGCGCTACTAAATGCAAGAATAATTCTGTTTTTCCAGTCCCCGGTGGTCCGTGAACGGCAGTGATGGGATTATGTTGGGCGTGTTTGAGTGCTGAGGCTTGAAATGAATCAGGTGCGTGAGAAGGAAACGCTCCCCAAAACATGACTTCATTTTCAGGTGGTAATGGTGAATTGCAAATATATTCAAGAGCAGGGTGATTATCAACCAGCCATTTACAATTATCTGGTGTATCTTGAAATTGCTTTAATATGTCTCGCAGGTCTTGTTTTAATTGAGCGTTGTATGGTACAAAGTCGCAGCGCAGTAAATATGGTTGTCGGAAAGTTTTGTATCTACCTTCTGGTAAGTCAACCTGGTCAATAAAGTCATGCAGGCTGGGGAATTTTCTTTTAAAGGTATCTTCTAAAAATTTAAATATGCCTTCTGTGACTATCAAAGATTCGGCGACTTCTTCTTCTAAACCGTAGAGTCGCATCAGATTTACAATTACTGGTTGAAACTCAAATTCAGTCAAATCCCAGCCAGTTTTACGATATCTACCTCGGAATATTTTAGAAATATCAATGGTGAAGAGTGGTAGAAATTTCAGCTTCTGTTCTCTTCCTCTCCCCTGAACTAAATATATTTGGGGTAAGGCAGCAGCTATTTGGAATTCGTTGGGCTTATCTCGGTTAATTGCGGCTTGTTGCTGTTGCTGAAATTGCTTGAAAAGTTCGTTACTCAGCAACAGTTTATTGCCGACAAGTCTAACATTATCATTGAAGACCTTTGGAAATCGTTCCGACCCACGTTCTACTTCTGCTTGAGTCAGTTCTTCCAACCTAATATACGATAACCAGGCTTGTACGATTTGAATAAGTTTTTCTGACTCTAGCATGGGAACTCCATGAAGTTATTTACTGGCTAAAATCTAACTTAATATTTTTTCTTGCTTCTTGCCAATCAAGCCCGGAATAGTTGAAGGGTTTTTAACAATACTTATCTTGGGGAAGAAATTGTTTCATGATTGATTTTCTCTAGACTTACGTAACTATAGAAGTACTTTTTATTATGACGTAATAACTTTTAGAGGAAAGGAGAACCAGTGCGCGACTCCCTCCCTTACTGCCTCAATACTCGTTGATAGCTAACAAGAGTATCTCAACCTTCCTGCGTCAGCGCTTCCAGTTGTAAAACCAATTTTTCTATCTGCTTGCGTTTCTTTGGATTCGACCAAACACGCGACCTTTTTAACTTGGTAGTCGCAGTAGCAAAGCGCTCTTTGTAATTATTAGATTCAGTTTCCGGGGTAGAGCTTGGGGTTTTCTTCTCGCTAATACGCTGTTTGATTTCGCTTAAAGACCAATTTTCTTTAATAGCTTGTTCCAAAAATGCAACACGCTCGCTCGTATCTTTAATTTGAGCGATGGCTTTTGCTTTGGTGTATTCAAGGGAGCCTTTTCTAAGTGCTTCTAAAATGTCTTCTGGGAGATTTAGCAAAGGCAGGCG
>JBCBHT010000555.1:0-2448 GCA_038525335.1 Cyanobacteria bacterium J06621_15
TCAAATTTACAGGCTTATTGGTAGAATCAAATTTACGATTGAGATGCCATTTTCCTTTATAAGCAGTGTAATATCCAGATTTACGTAATAGATGCCCATAAGTAGGAATATCAGTGGAAAGATTAGGAACATAGGGCGCATTGGTGTTTTCAAACATACCGTTGACGGTCGTCGATAGCCCTGTTAAAAGTACTGAGCGTGATGATGTACACATCACTGCCGAAGTGTAATGGTTATGAAAAGTAATACCAGTTTCTTGTAAACGCTCATGTGCGGGTAAAGTTACCCCTTGAGGCAATTGATGGAAATATCTTTCTTGGTCTGTAAATATAAATAAGATGTTGTAACCGTCAGCTTGGGAAGATTTGATATTTTTCACTGTAATAGTGCTGAAATTCATTTTTTTGCTTCAATAATTTCAGCATCATTTAATTTCAAAGGAATATCATTGACAGTTACGGACAAAGCCTGTTGTTATTTTTGACCATTAATAATTACACTTTTCGGTAATGGTCAAAAATATACAGCATATTTCATCTTTATGAGGTACACCGATACGGGCAAGGATGCCCGTACCACAAGAGTTTTTAGATACAAGTCTGTACCTCATCTAACTGCAAGCTGCTGTAATCAAAACAACTAGAACCATTCGACGGTTTAGTTTATTTTGAAGTTCTAAAACAGTAGATATCATATCCTCAATCAAGTAAACCTTTTTCCCGTGCGCGGATTTGTGTTAAAGCTCGAACGTTTTTTCCTGGTTCTGGATAAATTCCCAATGCATCCTGAATTTTCGACCAGTAGTGACGAATCATCCGTTCTGACTTATACATTGATTGAGCAATAGCTTTATCTTGCAAACCTTCTTCAAAAGCAAGTCGCAGTACTTCCAACCACTCGGGTTTTACTTCCAAATCACTTTGTAAATCCTTAGTATGAGTAAGCCCCTGTATTGACCATTCCATCCGAGTCAAAAAAGTTTCTACAGTTTCGCTTTTATCAGCAATTGTAAATCCTCCTTGATGGGCATCAATTTCTGGTATCAGACGAACCAATGCTTTGATGTTACTACTTTGCACCATTAGGTTAAGTTGCGGATAATCTTGCATTAATTGCTTGAGTAACCCCAATCCATACTCTATTTCGGCTGTTTTTCCGGGTTCCTGGGGAATAGATAAATCGGCGATCGCCAAATCGGGAGAATGCTCGGAAACTTCTTTAAGAGCTTCTTGCACGGTTTGAGCCGAGAATATTTGAGCATCCCCAAAGCGCTCGCTTACCAAACTAATGGTTCCATTTAACAGTAAGCGATGGTCATCAACAATGAGAATTTTTGGTTGTTGAATATTCATCTTGAGTAAAATAAATTACGCTCAATGTTAATTTTTACCATAAAAGGGAGCATCCCAATTATGCAAAAAGCCCGCAGGCTAGAAGCCTGGGGCTAATATTACAAAGCCCACCGTCGTGGGCTAATGAGATTCTTAGCCCACGACGGTGGGCTTTGTTTGTGTAGCCGCACCCTTACAGGGTGTTGGATAAAATATTTGTTCAAAATTGGGATGCTCCCCCATAAAAGGAATTCCCGTTTGCATACTACAGGATTTAACGGTTCCTTATTTTAGCGATTTATAATTTTCAAATCTGATAAAAATTGAAGTAAAATTCGCGATAACTGGTTATTAAAGCTATCCTGTTTTAAGTAGAAAGTGGCAATTTTGAAATAATTGCTTGAGGGGTAAATTATCTGCTCTGTACGGAGTCTAAGCCCTTTGTAACGTCTAATTCACACATTCGGAGGTGAAAAATAACGTGTTAAAGACACTTCTGGTAGTTACCATTGGTTTTTTACCGTCTCTATTTTCCCTGTGGTTAATGCGTAAAAACAGGGCTAGGACGCGCACGCTTCTGAGAAGGGCTGCGGTTACAGGTTATCCCAGACAGCCAAGAAGCCGAAATCGTTATGACAGTATTGACAATCGCGATAGGTACTATTTGGAAGGAGTGGGTTATCTAGTCGGTGATATTAGCTGCGAATATAATGCTCGTTCTGGCTATATCAGATGTGCGGTTAATCCAAGCGGTCCTTGTGATGGTTGTCGTTTTTATGAAGAAAGGAAAGAAGTTACTTCTACCAAACATTATGTTTGAGGCAGCGCTTAATCGCTAATACGGAACTATGATTTCACATTGCAGGAGAATTCACAAGTAATAAGTAGTAAGTAAAAAGTAAAAAGTAATACTTATATCCTACGCAGAGGATTCAATGGTATTTATTGTTCCCAGTAAGACGGGTGGGAATACAGTTCACGAGGCTCTGACTCGTATTGTAATTGAGGCAGAGCCTCAAGATATGGGTTCCCAGTCATAGACTAGTACAACACGGCTTAAATAAAGCAACCATTCTAAAAGGTTGAAACCCTTATCCGATAATACTTCTTACTTCTT
>JBCBHT010000556.1:0-2437 GCA_038525335.1 Cyanobacteria bacterium J06621_15
CCCCCGGACTTATATCTTCTGTAATTGTTTGATGTGCCGATATTATTTTGAAAGGCTCCCAACGCTCCTTCTAATTTGGATACCCGGTTGTTGAGTGCTTCTAATTTTTCCTCCATTCGGGAATCTGTGGGGTTTTTATCTCGTTCTGGGATGCTACTTCTTAATTGCTGCAACTCTTCTTCTAGTTTTTGCAAGCGCACTTCTGTACATACCTCTATACCTTGTATATTTCCTAGCTCTTGAGTCAAAGCCCGAATTACTATATCGCCATATCAGTAGCGGTTTTACCTGGTTGTGGGGAAGCTGCTTTACGGAGCGCTTGTGCCAATGGTTTGGGCAATCTAAAGTTCATTGACTCGCGTTCTACTTGCGTCATGTCTATACATTGAAATATACGGTGTATAGTTAGCTTATAACGCCGTGGGTACTGCTAGTAGCTCTCCCCGGAGCGGGTGTTGTCAATGCGTTCTCCCCATGACGACTAGTGAAGTGTTGCGAGCGGAAGAACGTTTCTTTATTATTAAAAATCTCCCGGCTTTTTAATTCGGGAGAGTGTGGAGGTATTCAACTAATTACCTTTTATTGGTTTAACCAACCTTCTAAATCAGCAACTTCAGAAAAGTCTAATAAAGCTTCTCCCAATGCTTCTAATTGTTCAATAGATAATCCTTGAACTCGTTCGATTAATGATGCATCAATTTCTCCAATGCGACGATTTAACAAACGTAAAACTAGACGTTGTTCTCCTTCTTGTATTGCTCGTTCCCGGTCTTGTTCATAAAGTGGTTGTAATCTCACAATTAACTCCCTATCCTCTTCTTCTAAATTTTGATTGGCTCTTAAGTTTTCTCTCAAGTTGTACACCAATTTTAACGTTGCTTGTTGAAATGGGTTTGATGGTGATAATTGTTGCAACTCTTCGATTGCTTGTTCTTGTACTCTACCCTTACCCAAAAGCCTTAACCATAGTGTTTCTATAGTTTTTGGTAATTGGTGTATTGCTACAATTGCGCTCCGTAAGTTGTCACCTAAAAAGTAAATTCCAGGGGGAAATCCTTCTTTTTGGTTAACGTTAAAGCCTGATAATATTGTCTGAGATGCTGTGGGAGTTAAAACCCACAATTTAGGTATTTTCTCTTCTTGTAATTTTGTATCATTTGCTTTAGCTTCCCGCCTCATTTTAGCTTTTACTTCTAATACTTTGATAACGCAATCACAGATTTCGTCGGCAGGAGCAGCATTACGAAATGGTTCCAATATTGCAGGATATTCTGCAAATTTTCCTAGTACTCCTAGCAATTCTAAATCATAGGTTTGTTGTGCTGAAGGAGTAAACAAAATGTCTATTTCTTTTTTCTCCCCCGATACTTTTTTATCAGGTTCTACTGTGCCATAATTTTTGAGTAATTCTTCCAAGTAATCTTTGGCGAATTCGTCATGAATAAATCGAGTCATTCAACAGGTGTTGGTTATAATTTGATTTGAATTTATTAATAGTATTTTATCATTTAATTTGTCACAAAGACCTGCTTTAGTTGTTGTAAAGTAACTTAATATTGGTTTCAATAATTCAATTAAAAGTAAGATATATTTGAGTATTATTTGATAATATATACAAATAACCTTGGTTTGAAAATAATTTTTAAAACTTATTTTGACCAAGGTATTTTATATGGGTATTTTCCGTTTTAAATTTCCTGGATGTAGATGAAGTTTTGAATTAGTTATCAAAATATTCGCCTCTAATCATACTAGTAATATTTTTTTAATTCATTACTCCATCGCGATTGTAATAGTAATATTATTTCCATTTATGGAATGTTATTACTATTACAGTCGTACTGGTAAATTAATTTCTTTCTTTTTACAATTAGTTACCCCATTTCATTCCTCTAATTAATCTTCTAGTTCTGAACCAATTAAATCTAAAGATTTAGATAATTCAGATTCAGCATTAAGTAATCCTTGTAATACATCTCCCATTCTTATATCTGAATCTTCTGGTAGTACTTCATTAAATAATGATGGGTGTTCTTGTTTAAGCTTTTGAATTAAGGATAAAGTTTGTAGTATTCCATAGTGAAAATTATCTAGGTCTTTGATTACATTCATTTTCTTACTCCTACTAATAGAACATCAAATTTTTTGTGTATTTATGATTGCTTAACTTTCTGTATTTAATAAGGTCATTATTTGCAATCAACCAGTGTTATGAGGTGCGGACAACTGGCGGGATACTTCGCGGACAGACTACGGGACAAGTCCCGCGACGGGACACTTACGGGACAGGCTGAGGGACAAGCGGAACACCTTTTCCGTATACTGTCCCGCGATATCGTCCCGCGACGAACGGGACACAGGGGTCATGACGGACAGCCTAATTTGGGTAGTATTCATCTTATTCCCGCGACCTGGGAGTGGGATTATTTATCAATGG
>JBCBHT010000557.1:0-2424 GCA_038525335.1 Cyanobacteria bacterium J06621_15
AACATCCGCTGCCAAAAATCCATCCGTTACTAAAGCTCATCCGTTGCCAAAATCAATTACCCCTTGACTGCTGTAATTTCCAAAAATAGCTAGAAATCAAATTAGTCACAACATGAGCAACAATAGGAATCAATAAATTACCGCTCAAAAAAGCGCTGTATCCTAATACCACTCCAATAATAGTAGCCCAAGCCACATAAGCCCATTGTCCCGAACCACTTAAATGTAAAACACCAAAACAAATACTTGATACAATAACAGCCAAATGATTTAATCCAAAAGCTGGAAGCATTACCCCTCTAAATAATAATTCTTCACTCAATCCAGGTAATAATCCCAGCCAAATTAAATCTGGAAAAGCTAAAGGTTTTAAAACGATTTCTAAATAATAGTCGGCGCTTTTACGGTACAAAGGAAAAAATCGATAAGCTAAACTACTAAAGCAAGTAATAATTAAACCTAAAGCAATTCCTATCAAGAATTCTTGCTGATTCCAACGCCAAGACATCAAATTAAAATCACCAAACTGTAGCCAAAGTTTGGCAATTATCCATAATATAATAGCTGTCACTCCCATTGCCATCAGCACTTGGGTACGTGTCAGGTATGGAATTTCTGGCTCGTGATTTTGCTGTTGCGTCATTCAACTTTGGATTTTAGATTTTAACAACGGATGCGTTTCTTTTGGATTTTGGATTTATACTTTAGCTAGCACATTTGTAAACTCGCACTTACCTTAATACTTTGTAATTCAATTGAAATGTGCCATCAGCATTTATTTTGAGAAAATTTAATACCTTTAACCTTTAACCTTTGACCTTTGACCTCCTAACTAACGCTTATATCCAAACGGTACTTTAAAAACAACATTTATCATCTAAACAAGCTGCTGTAAAGGAAATATTGTAGAACTTAAAGCAGACGGGTTAACACCCGCTTTATGAGCAGCTAGTACACCTATTGCTTCCAAATAAGATTTGACCGGTATCGTTTTAATTCCCAAAGGTTCGGGAGGAACCACGATTTGAGTTTGATTTTCCTCTACAGTAATTATCTGAGTGTTTGTTTGACTCAAACTTAATACAGCACTGCTACCACAAGCATTAGCTGGTACAACCACTGCATCAACTTGATTCACCCAAATATCACTAGCGCTCTTGTTTTGATTTAATTCCCTATTAATAAACTGGGGTGAACGACTCAATCCTACAAGTACGCTTGGTAAAAAAGTATATCCTATTTCTTCCGCAGCCGAACGCGGTGATAAATTTTCATCCAATGGTGGTGGTGTAAACGTAGGAGCATGAGCGCAGGGAATCCCAAATTCTCGGACAATCAGATGACTAATTACCGCTTCCGCTCCCGCTATCGGGTCAACTCCTTTACCTTGACGATAGTTTTGCTCCGCTTCTTCATCGACAAAATCTGGGAAACGAGCAACAACTGCGATCGCACTCGCTCTAGTCTTATTTATCAAGGTTTCCGCTGCTCTTAACAAAGTCCCCGGATTACCAATAGTCCCCCAACTAGCACCAGATTCAGCCGAGCGTAATTCTACGTTTAAAGGAGCATCGGTAACTACATAATCAGTTAAATTTAATCCCAGAGTTGCTCTAGCAGCATCAGCCGCTTGAAGATTTCTCAAACGTAAATCCGGTTCAATTCCTCGGTCAAAAATCAAACCAATTTTATTTTGATGTACCGGTTGTAAACCCCAATCTCCTTTACAAAATTGGTCAATCCCGTAACCTTCAACGTATAGAGTATTCGGTAGATTCCAGTACAGCATTGCACCGTTGAGGACGTTCGGATGAGTTATCAAAACATCACAAACCTCAGCCATAACTCTAGCGCTAGGTAAAGCATCACCAGCATAACCCCCGATGGCTGCTCCCACACCAGTCGGAACAATTAAAATAGCAGTATATGGACGCATTAATCAGTGAACAGTTATCAGTTATCAGTTATAAATTATCTAATAATTTTTCCTATAAATAATTAATAAATTGTCAACTACAGGAGAATTTTCACGAGTAAGCACAACCTTTAATCTTTTGAAAAAACACTGATTATCTCTCTTTACCTCTTCCCTCTGCGTACTCTGCGTCTCTGCGGTTTTTTTATCTATAATCTCCAAAGAAAACAAAAAACTAATAATTACACCTTAGTCACAACCCCTTCCAAAAAAACTTTCCCCTTACCATAATCAATAGCAGTAATAGCCCAACGCAAAGGTTTACCATATTTATTCAATTCTAATTCAACAGAATTCTGTAACTGCTTAATATCATCTTCCAAATCAATTTCCAAACTAATAAAATCAGTAATCACTATTAATATATTTCCTCAATTACCCTTCGGGTATCTCCCTTCGGGAGACGCTTCGCTAACAACACTTGCTACAACGGTCGTGTTCCTCCGCAA
>JBCBHT010000558.1:0-2419 GCA_038525335.1 Cyanobacteria bacterium J06621_15
CTAACTTCATTATTTGCCATTCCAGAAAAAAATATAATTGTCAAACCTCCTCAGCTGAGTGAATTTGTATCTAAAATTAAGCGTAATTTAGAAAAAATTGAAAACAAAAGCTTGTTATTTTGGGCTGCAATGAATCGACCAGAAAACGAGCAAGCAGCTATAAATTTCATTCAAAATTGCTTTACAGACTTACTAAAAATAGACCCGGAATATAAGCTTTATATAGTCGGTTCCAATCCTTCTTTAAAAATCAAACAGTTGGAAAGCGAGAATATTATAGTAACTGGATTTATAGAAGACCCTAGTGATTTCTTTGAAAAAGCACAAATAGGTATCGTACCTTTACTTCAAGGTGCGGGAATCAAACTGAAAACATTAGAAATGATGCAAGCAGGTTTGCCAGTTATTTCAACTAGTATAGGTGCCGAAGGGATAGAAAACTCAACAAATATATTTGTAAACGATAATTTCGGTGATTGGTTAAATATTATTACAAACTTAGCTAAATAAAATTAGCAGCATTTTTCCTTCTTCAGTACACAGCATTTAAAAATATTACTCTTCTTCATTCCCTGTTCCCTACTTCTTACTCACAAATTCAATCGCTCAGAGAATAATCAATATAATAAACTATATATTGGTACACTTTTAAGTTAAAATTAATAATTCGGTTTGGTTTAGTGCAATATTTCTGCCTAAATATGGTTCGTTATACTCTCGTTCAAAGTCCAGAAATCATCCTTACCGTTCCCGGCAAAGATTCCAATAAAGCTCGTGAAAAAGCAATGGATAAGCTGATGGAAATTATGGAAGCAGGTGATTTACCTACCGAGTTAGAAGAAGGATTTGGTCCTCAACAATTAATTGAAGTGAAAGAACCGTCGATGGATACTGCTAACGGTGATGAAGATAAAATTATAGAAGCAGTTCAACTTTTGAGCAATCTTGCAACTCTAAAGCTGAAAGTTCAGGATACACGTACTGAAGCTTTAGAAGTACGTAAATTAGTGGATGTCCTTTTTTCCGATGAATCCGTCAGCGAGGAAGAAATCTCTTCTCTCAAAGAAGGTTTTAAAGTTCTGAAAAACTTTGCTCAAGCTAATTTACGCTATAAAGATGCGCGAGAAAAAGCAGAACAAGCTCGTGAAGTATTAGACCAAGCTTTGAAATCTCCGGATAGTTAGCTTGGTCTTAAAAATTGAATTCGGGAATTTTATTTTAAACCCCATAGAGACGTAGCAATACTCTACCACATTAATTATCAGGGGTAGACATCCAACCCGTAAGCGGGTTGAAACCCCAGTCTAATATACAAAGTCGCTCTTTTGACGACTGCGGAACACCCCGCAAAATTAATGTGGTCAAATCATGCTACGTCTCTACAATTTTTAACTCAATTAACGTAGTTTAACTTTATCTACGGAAGAATTTTTAGATTCATTTGAACCATCTGTATTAACTCTTTGAGCGCTTACTTTGTAGTATTGTTGATAATTACTTTGAGAAATAGGAGTTGTTTCTTTAGATTTATTCGCTACCAGACCCAAGATAGGTGTACCGGATACCTGAATTTCTTCTAATGCTTGTGCAAATGCAGTACGCTTCAATTTACCTAAACCTGCGACTAACATAACACCATTAGTATTCGCAGCTAGTAAATTTGCATCCGCGAAACCAACTATAGGCGTAGTGTCATAAATAACTAAATCAAAGCTGCTATGCAGTTCATTCATTAAATCCTGCATTTTCACAGATGCAAGTAATCTAGTCGAGTCTGGTGGAATCGGACCTGCAGCCATTACATACAAATTATCTTCGAGAGGAGAGCGTTCAATTACATTGCTCCACTCCAAATCAGAGGAAATAATATCAGTTAGTCCCTGAATATTCATCAATCCTACACGCTTATGTATAGTAGGACAGCGGAGATTTGCATCAACTAATAATACTCTTTGTCCCATCGCTGCTGCTGCTAAAGCAAGCTGTATCGCAACAGTCGTTTTTCCATCTTCTGGTGTTGCTGAACTAACTACAAGCGAACGAATTGGTGTATCCGAACCCAAAAGCAGAATATTGGTGTAAAGAGAGCGAAAAACCTCAAAAAAGGCTGCACGAGTTGTTTGTTGAATTCCACTAGCTGCTACATCTTGCTTACTGCTAACCGCAAGTTCTTTTCTAAAAGGAACTACCCCTAATAAGGCTAATCTGGTAGTTTCTTTCAAATCTTTAGCAGTATAGAAAATATTGCTCAACTTATCCACAAGCAAAGCAGCACCTACACCCAACAACAAACCTAAAGCTCCACCTAAAGCGAGATGAATTTTAGCACTGTTGGAAACAGCTTGTGGCTCCTTAACTAAAGCCAGTTCTGGGTCGAGTAATTTCCAAGATTGTTGCTTTTGAGATTTCTCAATTTCAA
>JBCBHT010000559.1:0-2404 GCA_038525335.1 Cyanobacteria bacterium J06621_15
AGCAAGCAACACACCCTACGTGTTTTATGTCCTCCGGACACGCTTCGCTAACAATAATCAAATAGTAATCCTATATATATACATTCAATCCAAAAAAAAAGATGAAATTTTGGGTTTATTGTTCGCTAATAGTAGAAGATAGAACAGAATTCAAATTAATAAATAAGCGACTATTATTTTATGGAAAAATAATTAATACTAATTTACATTTTATAAAAGTACAAATTTAGATTCTAAGAAAAAGAGGGTTTATACTATCTAAATTTTACGAAATAAGACTTTAAATCAAAGATTTTTTATTGCCAATGATTCATATATAATGCTCAATGCTCAATGTCCAATTTCTAATTCTCCTTGGCTGACGCTCTTGACAAAATACCGCGTTATCGCTGTTATTCGTGCCCAGAAAAAAAACTTAGCTCGAAAAATGGCTTTAGCCGTGGCTTCTGCTGGAATACGGTTAATTGAAATAACTTGGAATACTCCTCAAGCTGCTGAGTTGATTAAACAGTTGGGTGAGGAGTTACCTGACTGTGTTGTCGGTACGGGAACATTGTTAAATTTAAAACAAATGCAGCAGGCTGTACACGCAGGTGCAGAGTTTTTATTTACTCCCCACGTTGACCAAGCAGTAATTCAGGCAGCTGTTCGTCAAAATATACCAGTTATACCCGGAGCATTAACTCCCACTGAAGTTGTTACAGCTTGGAATCAGGGTGCTACTTGTATCAAAGTCTTTCCCGTACAAGCAGTGGGTGGTGCTGGGTACATCAAAAGTTTGCAGGGTCCATTGGGACATATTCCCTTAATTCCCACTGGAGGTGTGACTGTAGACAACGCTGCTGAATTCCTCGAAGCTGGTGCGATCGCAATTGGATTGGGCAGTGATTTATTTCCAAAGCATCTAGTTATATCTGAAGATTGGGATTCAATAACTCGTCGGGCAGAAATTTTACTTCAGAAAATAAAGTAGGATGAAAGTAAAGTAATTCATAGTAGATAACAGAAATCAGCCTTTAAAAACAGCTATAAAGCTAAATAGACCTATAAACACTTACCTTTGAGAGTATTTACCATGAAATCAATTAATTTGACTCGTCATATTCGTTATATAAAAATTTTAGTGGCAGGAATAGCACTCTCGGCTAGTTTTGCAAGTCTCCCCACGAATAGAGCAGAAGCGCATCACACAAAAAAGTCCGAACAGAAAGTCAGTGAAAAAGTTAAGCAGCTAAAGAATTCTAATAAACGTTGGATTCAAGTAGATTTATCAGAGCAAAGATTAATTACTTGGGAAGGAAATAAACCCGTGTTTGGGGTTATTGTTTCTACTGGTAAAAAAGATACTCCTACCCCCACCGGTGTATTTAACGTTTATACAAAATTAGAAACAACTCGCATGAAGGGTGAGGGTTATGACAGAGAAAACGTTCCTTACACAATGTATTATGAAGGTGATTATGGAATTCATGGAGCATACTGGCACCAAAGTTTTGGTACACCAGTTAGTCGTGGTTGCGTAAATGTAGCCCCCAATCATGCCAAGAAAATATTTAATTGGGCTTCAGTTGGAACAACAGTAGTTGTGCAGAAATAGTGAATAATTAACGTAATTAAACAATAATTTAATTTAGATTGAATTTATAAACCCGGTATCTTCGAGATGCTGGGTTTTCTCCTATTTAAAAAGTCTTTATATGAAGGTTTAATATGAAAAAATGAGATGAAATTTTAAGATTAAGTACAAGACAAGATAATTCAGAATAGTTATTAAAAAATACGGGTGTCCAACAATGGGTTTTTAGTAATTTTAAAGCTTCAAGCTCTTAGCAAAAGCTTAATTATTGTAATTGATTTGTTTTCCCGCAAACATTGGGAGACGTAGCACTGCTACGTCTCTACACTGGTTTCATGTTTACTACAAAACGTAGGTTAGTAATTAACAAATTTCAATTTCATCTAACTTACCAATCACCACATCCGCACCTCGAACATTATCCGATTTCCCAATCCAAGTAATCCCAACACAACCAGCAGCATTTGCATTCCGTCCCATTTGCATATCACCAACTGAATCTCCCACCATCAATGTAGCTTTCGGTTCTACTCCTAATTTTTCACAAGCTTGGATAAACAAAGCTGGGTCTGGTTTAAAAATATTTCCATCAACTCCCATTTCTAAATCTAAATACTCCCCCAGTTGATGGACTTTGACAAATTGATTTACTTCTTGGGTTGTTGCTGCTGAAAGTATTCCCAATTTTAAGTTTGATTGAGAAAGCTTCTGCAATATTTCCAAACTACCTGTAAATAAAGGTGAAGCAGAATCACCAAGATATTTATCAGCTTCATCTAGACTTTCACGAGCTATTTTTAGAGATTCAATCCAACCTCTTCCAGTTTC
>JBCBHT010000560.1:0-2397 GCA_038525335.1 Cyanobacteria bacterium J06621_15
GTTAGTACCGCTGGAGAATATTCCTACGTAGGTCGCTTGGTAGTTGAATTTGATTCCGAAGGTAAAGTAATCCTTGACAGCATCAACGAAGAAGTCAGCGGTGCTTATGCTACTGACGAAGCTGGCTTGAATCGAGTTTTCGGCGATGATATCGATGAGGCATTTGCTGAAGGTTCCACAGGGGAACAAGTTGAAGCTTTAACCGATGCAGTTGAAGAAGTAGTTGAAGAAACCGACGGTATTGTCTTCGGTAGAACCGATGTTTTCTTGGAAGGTAGACGCTCTGAAGTTCGTACCCAGGAAACCAACTTCGGTAACTTGACTGCTGATGCGAATCTAGCTGCTGCTAAGAAAGCTGATGAAGATGTAGTAATATCGATCAAAAACGGTGGTGGTATCCGTGCTGAAATTGGTAGCATTGACGGAACTACTGGAGAAAAACTACCACCAGAAGATGGAGAAATTTCTCAGTTAGACCTGGAGAATTCCCTACGTTTCAACAACGGTTTAACCTTACTAACCGTAACCGCTCAAGAATTACTCGATATTATCGAGCATGGTGTAGCAGAAAGCGGAGAAGGTGCAACACCCGGACGCTTTCCACAAGTTAGCGGTTTAGAATTCAGCTTTGACGATGAATCAGAAGTAGGTGATAGAGTCGAATCTTTAGCGGTTGTAAATGAAGACGGCGAAGTTACCGATGTAATCGCTGAAGATGGTGAATTACAAGGTGATGCTAGCCGTACCTTCCGGATTGTGACCTTAAACTTCCTTGCTGGTGGTGGTGATGGTTATCCCTTCCCCACAGGAGATAGTGCAAACCGAGTAGATCTAGTTGTAGATAATGCTCCTCTAACTGGTGCTGCTACAGCTGCTCCCGATGGTTCCGAACAAGATGCTTTAGCTGAGTACTTGGCTGAAAACTTCAGTGAAACACCTTTTGATATTGAAGATGTTTCCGAAGAATTTGACACCAGAATTCAAAATCTTGAATTCCGTGAAGATACTGTATTAAATGGTGTCGAAATCGGTGGTGATGAAGATGACAATATTGGCTCCGACGACGAACCTAACGATAACGAGTTCATTGATGCAGGAGAAGGAAACAACAGAGTCATCGCTGGTGCTGGAAATAATACAATCACCGCAGGTACAGGGAATGACGAAATCGACGCAGGTGAAGGTGATAACACTATCAATGCAGGTGATGGGAATAACACAGTAACCGCAGGTGCAGGCAATGACACAATTACCACCGGTACAGGAAGTGACAAAATCAATCCTGGTGCAGGTAATAATATAGTTAATGCTGGAGGTGGAAACGATAGCATTGTAGGTGGTCAAGGTGATAACCAGATAGATGGTGGAGATGGTATAGATACTGTTGAATATTCTGGTAACAGTGGCGATTTTGAAATTCAAAGAATCGGTGATGTGATTCAAGTTGGTAGCAATACCGATACACTTACCAATGTTGAAATACTAAGTTTCAGTGATGGTAATATTAATACCACTGATATTAGTGAAGTCAAACCAGGAGAATTTATTACTGAAGTAGTTACTGCAGAACTTGCAGATGGAAACACAGTTGAAGGTATTGACCTTAAAACTGGTTTCACTACCAGCGATAAAGTTAAAGTAGATTACACAATCAGTAGAGAAGCAGCCTTCAATAATGAAGTTTACTTCTACAAAGTCGATGATATTACTGGTACTGTTAACGGTGTGGCAGTTGGTAATACAAGTGAGTACAAAGATGCAATTAAAGCCAATATAGTTGCTGGAACTTCCTTCTCCATCGAGAATAACAAAACCGCAGTCGGAGAAGTAGAAATTGATGCAGGTTCTTTGATTATTCCTTTACTTGTTGTTAACGGTACTTTGGAGCAAGCATTAGAAGGTGAAGGTGACGCAACAGCTTACTTTGCTTACTCTGGTGCTAACAGTGATAATGGCTTCGACCACATCAAGTTGTTTAACAACACCTTTGCGTTTGAAGACTTACCCGACGGTGGTGACGAAGATTTCAACGACATCAAAATCACTATTGACGGTATTAATTTAGCCTAAATCAGTTAACAGTTGTTCATCGGTCGGATGTGGATCATCACTTAACAGTTAATGAGTAAATAGATTCTTAAATAATCACACCCAGACAACCGTTTAGTTGCTGGGTGTTTTTTTTATGTTAGTAGTTAGTAAGTAGTTGTTAACTGATAACTGTTCACTGATAACTGCTCACTGATACCTATTTATTATGAATAACATTAAAATCGCTATTGTAGGTGCTGGTTTAGGAGGTTTGACTTGTGCTGTAGCGCTACATAAAAAGGGTTTCAACGTAGAAGTTTACGAGAAAGCACAAGATTTCCGTCCCGTTGGTGGTGGTTTAGGATT
>JBCBHT010000561.1:0-2389 GCA_038525335.1 Cyanobacteria bacterium J06621_15
GAAACCAACGTTTTGTTCAATCAAGACTGTATTACCTGTAAGGTTTCTTATTTATGAATCCCGGTAACGGGATTGAAACATGCAACTGACGAGAACCACCAGCGTAATCGACTTCAGGTTTCTTATTTATGAATCCCGGTAACGGGATTGAAACTATTCGTTTGGCAAACTAGTCCAAAAATCTTTAGAGTTTCTTATTTATGAATCCCGGTAACGGGATTGAAACCAGATAGGCTATTAAATCTTTACCTTCGCATCCGTTGTTTCTTATTTATGAATCCCGGTAACGGGATTGAAACAACGCTTTAGCATCCTTTACCTATAATGGTGGTCTGTTTCTTATTTATGAATCCCGGTAACGGGATTGAAACAATCAAAATGCAATCAGAATATAAAGCTACGAACTGTTTCTTATTTATGAATCCCGGAAACGGGATTGAAACATTATCCAGGTGTTGGGTTTCGTTCCTCAACCCAACCTACAATTTTTCGGTAATCTTAGAGCGGAATGGGAGTAGTTGAAGCTCCCTTCCATTGCATTTATATAATTGCGGAGAGTTGAAAGAAGAAGGTCAGTAGGTTTTTCGAGTTTTGAAAGGCTATCTTGGCGAATCCCCAATAATTCTGCCATAGGCTCTTGGGTAAGTTTTCTGGCTTTTCTTATATCGCGAAGCGTCATTTGTTCTGCCATTAGTTCGACTGCTCGTGCTTCAATTTTATCTCGACGTGCTTGTGGAAGTTTTTGCATTCCAAATTATCTCAAGCAATCTCCCGTGTATTCAAGAACCCAGTTTATATGGCTAAAGTGAAAGAATTAGCTGAAAAAATTAATGCTACTTCTGGTGTCGTTTTAGCAGCAGATGCAATAGAAGAATTAGTTTACAGAGAATAGGAAGTAGAAAATCGCGAGTTTAAATCTGTATTGCATTTATCTGATAACCCCTAGAAGCTTTTCTGCAACATTATTTAAATCCGATTTGTAATATTAGAACTTTTTCATAATTTTGTATTCAATAATATTAAATTAATGTTTATTGCAATTAATCCTCATTAACTTTTAATAGTTTAACCATGAGGATTAGTTGAGGTTCGTAGTAAGAACTTTAATTCTTATATAGAGAACTAAAATCTTCACTACAAACTAATTTCGGGATAATGCGTTTATTGAGAATAGTTATTATTTGTTGAAGTAATCTTGGTTTGAGGAACTTAGTATGTCTATATACGGTGAAGCTGTTTGGGTAAGCGGTAGTCCTTCTTTGAGAGGTTTGAGTACACCTTTGGTAAATAATCTCGCAAAATACACAAATATTTCAGGCTGGGAATACATTCAAACAATGGATGAACCAGCCTGTATCGATACAGCGGTTGAGTTATTACATAGCTATCTTAAAACCAAAGAGATTCCTGTTAATTTGATTGGTCATGGAATTGGTGGAACAATTGCATTAATGTTAGCTCGTCAATATCCTCAGCTTGTTAAGTCTTTAACTTTACTTTCGGTAGCAGCACAACCCGCTAAAACTTGGCATGTAAACTATTATCAACAGCGACAGATATATACTCTCAGTAAAACAGAAGCTTTATTTAATACTCTTAATAACGTATTTAGAAATAAATATCCCTGTTGTCTGTACAATTTAATTGATAAATTTAATCAAGATTTAGAAAATTTACCATTGATGCATTCAATATTAAAAATCGAAAGTTTACCCTTGGAAGAAGTTTCGATGCCATTAATGGTTTGTGGTGGACAAATTGATATGATTTTAGGTTATCCCGATTTTCATGAATGGAAAAAATACTTAAAACCAGAAGACATTCTGTGGAAATGTCACCAGGGAGGTCATTTTTTCCACTATTTTCATTCCGAAATAGTCACCCAGCAGATTTTACATTTCTGGAAAATGCAGAAATTAGAAGTAGTTGGGAATAGGGAATTGGGCATTGCGGATAGGGCATTGGAGATTGGATAATTGGTATTGGGAATCGTGAGAGGGGGTAGAGGGGGTAGAGGGGGTAGAAAATTTCAACTCCTAACTCCTAACTCCTAACTCCTAACTCCTAACTTCTAACTCCTAACTCCTAACTCCTAACTCTTAACTCCAATCGTTTCGTCATATCTGTTACAACATTGTAATAATTCTAAATGTAGTTTGGAATAATGTTGTGACTGGTTAATTTTGGACTTTTATCATCAAATCGTTTAATGGATGTTAATCCAAAAAAGCATCTGTTGCTAAAAACATCCGTTGCTAAAATCCAAAATTCTCTGGGAATCTCTGAAAGTAAAAATCCTCACAAAATCAAAGCACAAAAAGTTAATTAGTTTATTGCTTAACCCAGAGGAGCTTTAATTATGGCAAAGATGGCTATTATTGTCGGTAGT
>JBCBHT010000562.1:0-2386 GCA_038525335.1 Cyanobacteria bacterium J06621_15
TTTGTTTTGAAAAGTCCCCGTGGTTTTCAAATTGAGAATATTTGAATTTTTTATAATTAATTAGGGTTTGCTGAATCAAATTCAAGATATCGTTTCCACTTTCAAGCAATCAAGAATACATTGTATTTAAAAAAACAAATTGTTTAAAACTGTTTTTGTAATGACTCTCAAGTATTCTTTAATTTTCTCTAGTTATAGTGTTTTATTCATGTTTGATTAAATATTTTTTTAACCCAAATATGTTCTTTTCTTAACTTATTAATGAAACATTATAAACATGTAACTTTACATAAGTATTGATAGGGAAGAATTTCTTCCTTTTTAATTATTCACTCACAAACAGATATTAATATGGCTGACCGCAAAACTGTTGGGAATTTAAAATTTCTTGGACAAGTTAATTTCCCCACTGGTTTACAAGTTGAGGAAACAGAAGTCGGGGGAATTTCTGGTTTAGCTTACGATGCTTCTAAGGGAATTTATTACGGATTATCTGACGATAGAAGTCAAATAAATCCCGCTCGTTTCTACGATATATCGATTGATTTAAGCGACGGTTCTTTGGATGATGGGGATATTAGTTTTGATAAGGTAACTACTCTTTTAGATGAAGATGGTAATGCTTTTGCAGAATCAAGTCTTGACCCAGAAGGAATTGCTTTAACTAAAAATAATACTTTATTTATTGCTTCTGAAGGGGATGCAAATAATTTAATTAATCCTTTTGTTAACGAGTTTTCTATTAACGGACAAGAAATTGCTGAATTACCAGTACCGGATAAATTCAATCCTACAGCAAATCAAAGCAGTGGAATTCGTAATAATTTAGCTTTTGAAAGTTTAACGATTACTCCCGACCAACGTTTTCTATATACTGCAACCGAAAACGCTTTATTCCAAGATGGTTCTTTCTCAAATGTAGACCAAGAAAGCTTATCGCGGATAATTAAATACGATTTACAAACCGGACAACCTGTAGGAGAATTTGTTTACGAAGTTGATGAAGTTGCGGAAGCTCCCGATTCTGAAGATGCTTTTCGTACTAATGGTTTAGTAGAGTTATTAGCGACTGATAATAACGGTACTTTATTAGCTTTGGAGCGCTCCTTTACTGCTGGTAAAGGTAATACTGTTAAACTTTACGAAGTCCAAACCCAAGGTGCTTTGGATGTTAGCGGTGTAAACGATTTATTCCGTGAAGATGCTTTGGAAGATGATGGGGAGATTTTAGAACCCGGTGTTTTTGAAATCGACCCAGCAGTTAATAAACGTTTGCTGGTTGATTTTGAGGAAGATTTGGGGATTGCTCCCGATAATTTAGAAGCTTTGGCTTTTGGTCCCACCTTACCAGATGGAAATCAAAGTTTAATTGTTGCTAGCGATAATAATTTCAATCCAACTCAAACAACTCAATTTCTTGCTCTTGGTTTAGATTTCGATACTACTCCTGCGGTGATTCCGACGGTAGAAACTCCTTATACTATTGATAACGAGGAAGTTCTCGAACCAGAACCGTTAAATATTCTGTTGGTAAACGACGATGGTTTTGCAGCAAAAGGCATCCGAGTCATGTACAATGCCCTTGTTGATGCCGGTCATAACGTTACCTTCGTTGCACCAAAGGAACAGCAGAGCGGTAAGGGAACATTAATTAATGTAGATAACCTGGGACAACCTACTGAAGTTGTTGAATTTGAACCTAACAAGTGGTATATAGATGGTTCTCCGGTAGTTACAACTTTAGCTGGTTTAGATTTTATTCTTGACGGTGAAGAACCAGATTTAGTTATTTCTGGGATTAACGAAGGGGAAAACGTTGGTGCTTCTGTTGCGATTAGTTCTGGTACAGTAAGTGCAGCGACTACCGCTACTCGTCGAAATATTCCTGCAATTGCTGTCAGTGCTGGAACTTTACGAGATGCTGCTTTTAATGTTGATGAAGCAGAATTAGAAAAAGCTTATGAGAAAGGTGCTGAAACGGTTGTTGATTTAGTTAAACAACTCAGTCTTTACTCTAGCGCTAGTGATAGTAAACTAATGCCGGATGGTGTTGGTTTAAATGTTAATATTCCTGCGGTTGTTGATAACATTGAAGGAATTTCCTACACCAAGTTAGATGGAACTGGTACTTTCGACTTGTTTGTAGACGAACTTGCTCCTGATGTTCCCGGTTTACTTTTCAGTCAGGGAGAGGGAATAGAACCTTCAGAAATTACAGTAGAGGATTCCGAAGGACAAAATTTCCTTGCAGATTTTATTACTGTAACTCCCATTGATGGAAATTGGACGGCGAGCGATAATGTCCGTCAAACTTTGAGCGATAGAATCGAATCCGCTCCCGAAAATCCCACAGCAACACCTTTAAATATTCTCCTCACCAACGATG
>JBCBHT010000563.1:0-2357 GCA_038525335.1 Cyanobacteria bacterium J06621_15
CCGTTATCTCCAT
Source organism: Cyanobacteria bacterium J06621_15 (assembly GCA_038525335.1). Lineage (GTDB taxonomy): Bacteria > Cyanobacteriota > Cyanobacteriia > Cyanobacteriales > Nostocaceae > Rivularia. Next base: position 14 of record JBCBHT010000563.1, read on the forward strand.
AACCTAAAGCATCATTCAAAGCTTTAATTCGTACATCAACAATTTCACTTTCCAACCGTCTTTTAACACCTTCAATTCCTCCCAAAACAACACCCGTGACCGGAGCGGGATTTTCACCTCCCAAAACAACATCGAATTCTCTCGGTTGATTTTGATTGCTATTCATATTTTATTATTTGATATTTATTAAAAACTCTTTCATTCACCCCTCTCCTTAATAAGGAGAGGGGAAGGGGTGAGGTCATCACTCAATTAAAACGAGCTAATTTTTCCAATTTTTAGTCCTATTTATAGCGGAAAGTGCGGTCTTGGGGGTTTCCCCCAAGAGCAACTTTTCAAGATAGGACTTTCGCTATTAGCCTTGGGTTTGCAACCCAAGGTGGTTTTATAAGTTACTCAGTCACAGAACAATAACGATATTCTTCATCATCATAATATTCAGCTTCTTCCTGATGATTTGCGAATACTTGAGAATCAAGTTTTGAGAATTTACTAACCATTTCTTTTGATAAATAATTATCAGTTACATTGAGAATATCAAGTTCATTAATCGCAGCACAATTAACTAAAAATTCTCCACCTTTATCTGTTACATTTCCTAGTGATAAATCCAGTACGCTAATTGTTTCAAGTAAAGGTGACTTAACTATCGCTTCTACGATATCATCGCTAAATTCACTATTACATAATCCCAAATAATTCAAACTTGGAAATTTTAAATCATTAATAATAGGTTTCACATTTTCAATCAAACAATCCCCACCATATTCTTCAGTACCAAACCATAATTCTAAATGTTCTAATTCTGGAAGGTTCAGGTTACAAATTTGAGTCACTGTTTCGCTACTCAAACCTCCAGTTTCTACTATTAATGCTTTTAACTTATTATGTCTCACTGGTGGGTTAAATTGTAATCCATCTCCACCACGGACTTGTAATATTTCTAGTTGAGGATAAGCTCTTAAAATTGGACTGATATCACTTTGTCTAATCCAAGATATTTCGCATTCTTCAGAAACTATATCTCCAATAAATATGGCTTTGAGATTATTTAATTTATCTTTTGCATTAACCAATGCATTTATAATTTCCGAGCTATCATTTTCGCTTGTTTCACACCATTCACCTATTACCAAAGCTTCTAATTTATTTGCTTGAGAGTCTTGCAAAAGGCTGGTAAGTTTTTCTGTGATTGAAGCAGTAGAATGATAATTTGATAGTATTTTGTAAGCTATATTCTCTGGGTCTGTAATACCTATTTCTAAATCAAATTCTACTATCTGACGACTAGCAAATTTTTCTAAATGCAATCCGCTGTAACCACTATATTCCTGGGAACGCTCAAATATATACCAAGGTTGATAATGCTCTAAAGCTTGTTTAACTTGCGTTTCTTTCCTTTTTCTCAATAATTTATAAGCATTACGCTCTAATCTTTTTGACTTACTCTGTAATGCTTGAATTACCAATTCTAAACCCACATCATCATATTTTAAAGCATCATTCAGCGCTGCAATTTTCACATCTGTGACTGGGTTAGATAATCTACGCTTTACCCCTTCAATCCCTCCCAATACAACACCCGTAACTGGAGGTGGATTTTTACCTCCCAATACAGCATCATATTTTCCTGGCTGCTGATTCTCTGTCATAACAACTTGTCTTGAACTATTGCTATTAGATTTCCCATAAATGACGACAACTTATACATCTGCTAGAAGATATATTCAATCCCCGTCATTCAATTTTTATGCTCAAGGAATATAATAGTACATTAGTTCTATGATGAAAACCCCTGCTTACAGATAAGAGGGGGTAGATGAGGGAGAGGGGGTAGAAAAAATATTTTTTATTCACCCGTCAGAATTAGTGGGGTAGACTACTACTACTCCACCACATTAATTTTGAGGGGTTTGTGTAAATCTTAAAAATACTCATCTCCCCCTGCTCCCTCCGCTTCCCCTGCTCCCCCTGCTTGTCTAACCCATCATATTTATTGTGGTGGAGTACTAGTAGTCTGTCACACTAACTTTGAGGGGTAGATTCAATTTGTGGTAGTACTCGACCACATTAATTTTGATGGGTACAACATTTATAATTGTAGGTTGGGTTGAAGTCATGAAACCCAACATCCGAGTTGGGTTGCGCTTCGCTTAACCCAACCTACGGAGCGACCTTTTAACCCCTGATTGACAGGAAGTGCAAGATTATAGGTATATATTTTAAACTGAATCGCCCTACCGTTGAGGAGTGAAACTAAAATTGAAATATAAGTGGGTATGCAAAATTATTTGTGTCATTGCGAGCGACAGCGTTAGCGGAGCGTCTCTGAAAGAGATAGCAA
>JBCBHT010000564.1:0-2312 GCA_038525335.1 Cyanobacteria bacterium J06621_15
GTGACATTTACAAAGATAAAAATCACTTAAAATCAACGATTTTACTACCGCTCATATTTTTGACAGAGGACTTCGGCAGAAAGAGCGAACATAGAGCTAATTATCTTCGAGTATACAAATACTTTTCTCAAGCTAGCAAAATAACCATTTTTAGAGGTTGTGCAATTTTCGAGAATTCTATTAGTTCTGATTATTAAGAAAATACAACTACCATCCGTAAGTGGTAGGTTGTTTTTTCAAAGGTTTTCGTTTAGCTTGAGAAAAGTATTTGTATACTCGAAGATAATTAGCTGTATGTTCGCTCTTTTTGCCGAAGTCCTCTGTACAAAAGTATGAGCGGTAGTAACATCATTGATTTCAAGTGATTTTTATCTTTGTAAATGTCACGTAATTAAGTGCTTATGGTTGGTTTGAAGTACTTAAAAATAAGCACTTGATTATTAGAAAACGGTATTCATCTTCAGGTTAATATGACAATTTATAAGCATCACCAAGCATATCCTGAGTTATAAAACACTTCAAACTCACCTCTATTTTCAAACGAATCAATCTGCATCTTTCTTGTTCTAATGACGGAGAAAGTAAAGTCATGATACCCAAACCCATAAGAGACAAGCGAGGTAAAGTAATGGGAGAATTTTATCCTTTACAAAAACATGAGTTGATTGCTTTGCGTAAAGCTAAGTTAATTAACAATACAGCTTTCGTTCATTTAGCACTCCGATATGAGAATCCATTTTGCGATCGCACTCTTACAATTATCCCCAAAGAGTTTGCGAAACGGTGGTTTCTTCCAGAAAGTAGTGTCTATGAAGCAATTGGCAAACTTAAGATAAGTAAGGCAATTCATATAAACTCAGGAAGATTTACTATCGAATGGGTCGATTCTCAACAACAAGAAGATTCTGATAATCCAGAAAATTTCTGGGAATCCAGAAAAAATTCTGAGAATTCAGAAAATAATCTGGAATCTCAGAAAAAATTACGAAATCCCAGAAAAAATTCTGGAATTCCAGAAAATCGAACTCCGAAATGCGCTCCAGATAAAGATGACAGCACCCCTCAGACTATTCAGACTTATTCAAACTTTATTCAAACTCTCTCAGATAATCAGCGAGCGAATTTTTTAGAATATTGCCAAGAGAAGACGAAGAATCTTAGCCAAGAAATAAATGACTTGGAAGCATGGTTGGCACATAAAAATAAAGCTGGACAGAACAGATGGGAAGTTTATTATCAGAATTTTCTAGATAGTACATCTAACAAGTCCACTAAAGTTGAGTACCAAAAGGCAGTTGAAGAATGGCAAGAAGAATTAAGAGCTAAACAGAAACTTGCCGAAAACCTTATTGTGCAATAACCGTAGGAGCAATTATGATAGACAAACTACCACCAACGAATCTTGAAGCAGAAGAAGCAATACTCGGAGGAATTCTACTTGACCCCTTAGCTATAAGTCGGGTGTGTGATTATTTAGTACCTGATGCTTTTTATATTTCTTCACACAATGAAATCTATCAAGCCTTACTAAGACTGCATCATAACGGGAAGCCTACAGATTTGCTTACAGTTATAGACTGGCTAAAAGACCATGACTTACTCATGAAAATTGGCGGCAGGAATAAACTGGTATCGCTACTCGAACGCACTGTATCTGCGGTGAATATAGATGTATTAGCAGAGTTAGTTATGCATAAATACATTCGACGTAGATTGATTAGGGTCAGTTATGAAATAAATGAACTAGCTCACCAAACACAGATAGATTTACCTGAAATTATTGAAGCTTCACAGCAAAAGCTGTATCAAGTATCCAACGAGCAATTTCACACAAATACCGAACATAATAGCGCCATAGCATATTATGCATACACCGACTTAGAATCAAACAAACCAATTTACCCAACAGGATTAAAAGAACTTGATAAATTAATTATTGGGTTTGAACCAGGTACATTGAACATTGTTGCTGGTCGCCCATCAATGGGGAAGTCAATGATTGCAATGAATTTGGCATTGGGAACGATACAGAATTACAACTTGCCAGTAGTTATATTCTCCCTGGAAATGTCGAAAACGCAGCTTGAATATCGATTATGGAGTACCATTAGTGTTCATAAAGAATACGAATCATTATTAACAAAACCTATACGTGGTGATAGAGTTCGTCGTCATCGTTCTGGCTTGAATCCCCTATCTGATAAAGAATTCGCAAGTATTGCGAAAATTGCTAGCGTTTGTGGCGATTTACCACTTTACATTAATGACAGTCGAGGAATAACAGTTGCAGGAATTACTTCAGAATGTCGTCA
>JBCBHT010000565.1:0-2278 GCA_038525335.1 Cyanobacteria bacterium J06621_15
CAGCAGCTAATATATTATTTGAAGACGGTTTGAAATTTAGTGCTGCTTCACCAGATAAACCATTATTAACAATTAGCGTACCTTTAGGTTTAGGAATGGGGAAAAAACCTGGTGAAATTCGCGTTCAAGGTGACAGAGATAAATTAGCTAATAATCAATTTGGCGCTGTTTTTAGGGATGATAATCAAAAATCTTTAGAATTAAAACCAGGAAAAACAATTGCTTTGATTGGTGGAAATATTATTTTAGAAAGTGGTTCGCTCAAATCTAATTCCGGACAAATCGAGTTGGGTAGTGTGGGTTCGGGTAGAGTGGACTTTATTTTTACTCCTGATAATCTGGAATTCAGTTATGATGGAGCGGAAAGTTTTCAGGATATTCGATTATTACAAAAGTCTTTACTCCAAGTTAGTAGTTATTCTACAATCCCATATCTAAAAAATGCTGGTTCAATTCAACTACAAGCAAAGCACATTTCTATTCAAGGTGGCTCAATTATAGTTCTTGACAACAGAGGAAATTTACCTCCTAAACCAATAAATATTAATGCTACAGAATCTTTAAAGCTTTTGGGTAATAGTAGCGCAACTGAAACACAATTTAGTGGTATCAGAAGTCAAACATTTTCTGCTGCAAAAGGTGGTGATATAAATATTTCAACAAAACAGTTACAAGTTCAAAATGGTGCTGTAATCACAGCTTATGGTTTTGGAAAAAATCATAGTGGCAATATTCAAATTCAAGCTTTAGATTCTCTTGAATTAAGTAGTGCTTTAAACAAAAATTTTAGTGTCATCAGTAGCGCTACTTTGAATGATGGAAATGCAGGAATGATTGATATTTATACAGACCAATTAACTGTTCGCAATGGAGGAGTTATAACTTCTTCTAGCTTTGCAGCAGGTAATGCTGGTAATTTAACTATAGATGCTTCTGAATTTATTGAAGTCGATGGTATTGAGCCAATTAATCTTCAATTTAGCATATTAAGTTCTACAGCTTTTGACGCTGGAAATGGTGGTAATGTAACTATCAATACTCAAAATCTGACGGTTAAAAATAGTGGAAGAGTAGATGCTTCAACCGTTGGTAGTGGTTCTGCTGGAAGTATGTATATTAATGCTTCCGATAAAATTGAAATAACTGGTTATTCTCTAGAGTCTATTCCCAGCCAAATTATATCTTCTGTTGTTGTTCCAAGAAAATCTACAGAAGAACGATTGGGATTTTCCTCGAATCTTACTGGAGAATCTGGAGCAATAACTATTAATACGAAACAATTAGATATTAGCGATGGTGCTTTATTAGCAGTAAAAAATGATGGTTCTGGTAATGCTGGGAAGTTACAAGTAAAAGCTGATTCTATTAATATTAATCAACAAGGAAGTATCAGTGCTACAACTACATCAGGTGAAGGTGGAGATATTGATTTACAAACTCAGAATTTACTACTCAGACATAACAGTAATATTTCTGCGACTGCTGGAACTGGGGATGGAGGAAATATAAATATTAATACTCAAATTCTAACAGCTTTACAAAATAGCGATATTACAGCTAATTCTCAAGGTAGTTTTGGGGGTAAAGTAACTATTAGCGCAAAAGGTATTCTCGGTACTCAGTTTAGAGAATTTATCACACCAGGAAGTGATATTACAGCTACTTCTGGAAAAGGAGCAGAATTTAATGGTGTCGTTGATATTAATACTATTACAATTAATCCCAACTCTGGATTAGTTGAGCTACCAACGGGAGTGACTGATTCTAGTAACAAAATAAAGGCTGGATGTGGTGTAAACTCAGGTAATAATTTTATAGCAACTGGACGTGGTGGAGTATCAGAAAACCCAAATCAATTATTTACAGTACATAATCCAACTGTTGATTTAATCGATTTTGTTTCTACTTCTGAAACTAATTTTAACTCTATATCTTCAGAAAATAATTATAAAAAACCCAAAACAGAAATAGTTGAAGCACGAGGATGGATTAGAGATGCAGCAGGTAATATTGAATTTGTGGCAGAAGTTCCAAGAGCTATACCTAACACTAAAGAAATTTTTCAAGCCAATTGTCAATCATTAAGCTAAGATTGAATATTTAATTAAAAGCTGATTAATAATAAAAGTAAACAAAAATACGAAAGCTGTAAATTTTACAGTTTTTTCTGGGAACTCTATAAATAAATATTCTAGCTGTTAAATTTAAGGTATTTATAGGTTCATGAGGAATTATGTTTAATCACCAATCTATTTTATTCAGTCTATCAATTGTTTTT
>JBCBHT010000566.1:0-2270 GCA_038525335.1 Cyanobacteria bacterium J06621_15
AACAGATTAATTTTGTAGCCCGTCTCTACGCAATCGAATCAAGCGTAGCGGTAGTTCAATTCGCGGCACCAACGAGTTAATTTGCTGTATTTCTCTTTGAATTCACTTGTCTAATTGTATTTTTAGCATACTAAGTACTGAAGAGCCTATTTTATATTGATAAAAACATGGTGCGTTACGGCATTTTCACATTGATTTTTTATTAATTAAATTTTCGTAGCCGTAGCACACCCTACAAAGAAGATAATAAGTTACGATTTGTTTTAATTAATCAAAATTACGTCGAAATCGATTATCAATGCTATTGCTCTTTTTACGATTGCAGGTAAAACACAAAGTTTGTAAATTGCTAATATCGTTTGAGCCACCATGAGATAAGGGAATAATATGGTCAATTGTTAATGATGCTTCGACCTGAAGTTTTCCGCAACTTTGACATTGATATTTATTTCTTTCCAATACATATCTCCTTACTGCTGAAGGAATGGAAATACGCGGTGTTTTGCTCATATAGACTTTGAAAAGGTATTGTTTCTATCTTATCTGCTGTAGGTTTTTCTTCAGTATGTAATTCTTTACAACAGAAATCTAGCATAATTTTTAAGTTTAAATATTCAGTATTTTTTTGTTCTTCGGTTGGTAGATAGTAAGGTGTATTCTCGACTGCTTTTAATATTGATGAAAAATCTAAGATAATTCTGAGTTGTAATTCATCTAAAGTTTTGACATTATCGAAGGTAATTAATTCGCTCTGAATGTCTTTTTTTAACCAAAACTTCCATTCGATGCGGTTAAAAATTGATTGATTGTTAATTTGTCTAAAATATTTTCTCAGAAACTTATTTTTGCTACAAAAATTCAAATCGCTATCTTTTGATTTAAAATCTTTAACAATATAGTCTTTGATTTGACTCGTATTGAAGACTATATTGTTAAGAACAATAAAATCATTTTCTCGGGTCAAAGATTCAAATTTAAAATTCATAATTGGTATTAAGTTGTATGTTTTTAATAATTGTATTTGTAGGAAGCTGAAGCGAGTATAGAATAAATTTTATATACAATCATATATAAATTAAATTGATTTCGATGCGAAAAAGGTGACAATGATATAGATTTCATTTTTCGATGATGAAATCCTGCATTAATATAGTTTTGATTTATTTATCTATTTATCTATTAAACATTAGAAATAACAAGACAGATGCCTATTTTAGCAAAATGTTTTATCCATTACGCAGCATAAGGAATATCGTCGAAAGATAACTTAGACTGTTGAACTTGATGTTCGTGGACTGGATTTTCTTTAATTTGGTTGTCTTCAGATAAAAATTCTAGATTGAATTGAATTTTAGCTACTTTACTAGAATCATTCTCGTTGGGAAAGAAATCTATTGATGATTTAGTTCGTATCTTTCCTTTTTCCCAGCTTGTAGCACCAAGTCTAAGAATCTCACAATAGTTACCCTCTTCTGGAGAAGATAAGCTGACGCTAATATTGCAATATCCAAAAGATGTATTTACTAATTCATATATTCTTTCTTTGCTATTGTAGGTATCATTTTCTTTTGTGAGAAGATAGTTGACTTTTTGCCACAGTTCATTTTCTAACTGTTGCTTAAATTGACTAAACTTAACTAGGCTACCGTTGTACGATAAAACATCATCATCATTACAACTTAAAGATTTGAATTTATTTTTCATATGCGTTGCGATACATGTACTATAATTTCCAATTAAGTTACCAATCTTTTTGCAGTTTCTCTGTTACCAAGACAACATCAATTGTTAAGCTTCTAGAATTTCAGCTACATCGTCATTTGTAAAAGATGTATTATCAACTATGTCTAGCTCTTGTGACCCGATTACAGGTAATAAATAGTCGTATAATTGCATGTCTCTCAAACAGCCGTTAATGGCAGATACGGATTGATTGAAACTAGCAATTTTTTTATCAACAGCGTTCGATAGTCGCTGGTTCTGTGCTACTTTCTCTTCAGCTTCTTTTGCTAAAGTTTGTTCTAGATAAGCTCTAGCTCTAGGATACTGTTGCAATATTTGGTCACTCTTAATATCCACCATTGGTAGAAGCTGAGTTTTCAAGCTTTGATTGATGGTTTGTCGGAATGTAATGCGAATAGTTTGGCTAACTTTGGGTTCAAAGTCTAACTTTAGCAGTTGTTTAATTGCAGGTTCAGCTTCTACCATACTTTGACAATCAAATGTTTGAGAAGTTTGTTTTAAAGTCTGACGAAACTGATAAATTGAAA
>JBCBHT010000567.1:0-2255 GCA_038525335.1 Cyanobacteria bacterium J06621_15
TGGTTGTCTCCCGACGGTTGCAGGAAAAACGAACCCTTCACAATTGACGAAATGAACCAGTAGTTTTGATTAATTTTGATGGGTTGGTTGTCTCCCGACGGTTGCAGGAAAAACGAACTCTTCACAATTGACGAAATGAACCAGTAGTTTTGATTAATTTTAATGGGTTGGTTGTGCCCTGAAGTCGGGGAGACGTTATTTATAACGTCTCTACATCAGTTTCTTGTTTGTTACAAGGTGTAATAGCTCGAATAAAAAAAGATGTTCCTCGGACGACTAAACCGTCTACAGAAACATCCTCAAATTCCAATAATGTGATATGCAAAGTTTAACTAATAGTCCTTAGACTTGCAATGTGTTTAATCACACAAAAAAATGATTAGTGGGTAATTGTAAACCAACAACTAACCACTAACCACTAACCAATTACCAATTACCAATTATCAATTATCAAATTTTCGCTTTTATTTGCTCTACCTGCTTGTCATAATCAGCTAAATGGTGTTGCAAATCTTGCCAGCTAACTGCTTCTAAGCTGGGTAGTACGATGTGGGCTTGACCGACTCGTTCTTTGGGACCTAATCCGATGACTTTCATCTCAGCCGCTAGTCCTGCTTGTATTCCTGCTGCTGCGTCTTCTACAACGATGCAGTTCTGTGGTGATACTCCTAATTCCTCGGCTGCGAATAGGAATAAATCCGGTGCTGGTTTGGATTTTTCTACACTGTACCCGTCGGCGATCGCCATAAATTTGTTTGCGATTCCTAAGCGTTCGATGACGGTACGAGCGTTTTTACTAGCGGAACCCAAAGCTATTTTAATTCCTGCTGCTTGCAGTTGTTCCAGTAACTCAGCAACTCCGGGGAGCAGGTCTTGTTCAGTGATGCTTTGCATCATTTCGACGTAATATTTATTTTTACGCTCCATCATGTCCTGAATCTGTTCCTCGGTAGCAGGACGACCGTTTAAGATTCCCAGCAAGGATTCTCTACGGGGGACACCTCGTAACTTTTCGTTGGCTTCTCTATCAAAAGGAATTCCTTGTTCCTCAGCTAGTTTTTTCCAAGCTTGATAGTGAAATTCGGAAGTATCGGTAATTACTCCGTCTAAGTCGAAGATAATCCCTTCGATGGAAGTAGAAGATTCAGTTTCAGAAGTTTGAGCAGAGGTGGAAATTATCGGAGTGGAAGCAGGAATAATTTCAATCTCTTGACTATGATTATCATTTGTTTGAGAAGCGCGTAAATCAACTTCATACCATTGATTTTGCCATTGCAAACGGAATTTTAAATGCTTCCAATGTGCAGGAAGATTGGGATGAGCGGTAATAATTCCATTTTCGGCAATTCTAATTCCTGCAAATCCAAACACTACAGCTTGCCATACTCCACCAGCACTTGCTGCGTGAATACCCTGATTGGCATTGCTGCGAACATTGTCTAAATCTACCAGTGCCGCACGCATAAAATGAGTGTATGCTTCTTCTGGCTGATTGAGGTCACAAGCGATAATGGCATTGATTGCCGGACCTAATGAAGAACCATAAACATGGTCGGTGCGGGGTGTATAATAATCCCAATTTGCCACCATAGTTTCTAAATTGAAACGGTCGCGCATCATGTAAAACAGCATCAATACATCTGGCTGTTTGAGAATCTGTCTGGCTTGAGTTTCTTCAACTCCCAGAATACCCTGCATTGATTTACTGCGGGGTTCGTAATCATCAAAGTTGACATATTCTAAATTATAGAAGCCATCAAACTGTTCGATTACACCGGTTTCCGCATCTTGATTTAAATAGATATTATTGGCAATAAAAGCAAAGTTTTCTAACTTCTGGGGATTGATGTTTAACTTTACTGCCAATTCCGTGGTTTTCTCAGGGTAGTTATTTGTTAACCATTCCCACAATTTACCAACAATACCTAAATGCCATTGCACCATTACATTAGTAAAGGCATTGTTATCAACCTGCTCGTGGTTTTCATCGGGACCAATAACATTCAAAATGTCATAACTTTGACGCTGTTCGTTCCAGGAAACGCGACTCTCCCAGAAAGCAGCAGTATCTAAAATCATTTCTGCGCCATAGTCGCGCATCCATTGATTATCGCCGGTATTCTGCCAATAGTTCCAGCTAGCGTAAGCAATATCTGCATTTATGTGAATTTCCAGATCCCCGCACCAAATGCGGACTAATTTTCCATTGGGATCTGGAACCCATTTAGGTGTTACTTCGTCTCCAGTGGTGGCAC
>JBCBHT010000568.1:0-2223 GCA_038525335.1 Cyanobacteria bacterium J06621_15
GCGATGATCCACAGCTTCGCTGAATACGTCGCTATCGCTCGTAATGACGAAGTTACGTTGCTTTTGCGTAAGTCCTAAAAAAATAAAAAAGCGATTAAAACATTTCCGGTTCAATATTGTTATCGAAGGTAACTATCATATTGGAAATTCTTACATCCAGAGGTTTAAAATTTGGATTGGTAGAAGAGAATCTACTATCACCGGAAACAGCGTTAAACTGCTTTTGATTTTTTGTAAATGCATTTTCGTCTGGGCTTAGTTTCAAAGCAAATTTGTTTTGATATTTAGATAAATTAGTACCTTCCAAATGCACTAAACCTCCGACATCCCAAGCGAATCCGTTTAATTCAAACTCACCCAATACATCTCTTACCCCATCAATAGAAGTCCCGGTTCCTAGACTGTCAAGAGTTTTCCACTGACGACCAAAACCTGAAACATGGCTAATCTTATTACGACTTTCATCCGTCCAAGCAATTGTTAAAGCACCTGGTGTGGTCGGATTAACTCTGGTAACAGGAAATGAAACTGTACCTTCTCCTCCGTAAACTACGTCATCTTTGAGATTAGTTTCACCATGAAGTTCGACTAAATCAGCACGAGAAGTATTAGCAGTAATCAAACCAACACGCTTTCCTGGAATGATAAAAGTATCATTTACTGGTTTCAAATGATTTGTTTCTGGAACTGGTTGATATTGATATGAATTAGCTTGGGAATTATTAGTTTGTCTGGAATTGTTTGTAGCAACAGGTTGATTTTGAGATGAATTAGCTGTTATTGGTTTCTCTGCTGTTACTGGACTAGATGATGTTTCTTCTTGCAGAGTTTCTTCTTGTACAGGATTGCTTGTTGATACGGGATTTTCAGCATTGTTATCCGAGCAACCTACAGCTAAAACCAAAACCGCAATCGCAAGACACTTGTTGATTGAAATCATTTGTATAACCTAAGATAACTAGTAATTATAAATACTGAAAAGTCTATTCTACTCAAGACTTCTTAACTAGGCTAACTGATTCCTGAAAATTGTAAATATTTCTATTTTTAGAGTTATTAATTACTCATCAAAATGTATTGTCATTTGAGAAACCTTCATATTTAAAGGTTGCCAATTAGGATTAGTTGAAGACAATTCTCTGTCACCTAAAACAGCTTCATGCTGCTGGGGATTTTTTTTGATAGCTTCTTCATCAGCAGCAAGTTTAAGAGAAAGTTGTCCTTGATATTTAGCTAAAGGAGTATTTTCTAAGTTAATAAATCCACCGTAATCCCAACCAAGTCCGGTTAATTTAAAATCACCTAATTTTTTTTGTAATTCTTGCCAAGAAGTTCCCACACCGATACCTTCGGGAATCTTCCAAGCAGAACCAAAATCTCTAACATATAATAATGTTTTCCGAGTATCTTCTTCCCAAGCGACGGTAAAACTTTTACCATCATCTAAATTCACTTTAGTCACGGGAGTTGAGATTGTTCCCTCATCTTCAAGCAAAACATCATCTTTTAGCTTTGATTCACCGAACATTTCGACTAAATCAGTACGAGTAGTTTGACTAGTTATCGCACCGACTTTTTCTCCTGGAATTATTTTTGTATTATTTAAAATGTCAGATTTTGATTGAAAGAAATCAAATGATAGAAAATTTTGTCCAGCGTTGCTAGGAGAACAACCCGTAATTATTGCGATAAAAACAATTGTAATAACCTTATTCAATGAAATCATTGATATACCTCAATAATAATTATCTACGAATTAATCATAATTTTCGATTAATTTTAATTCTAGAAAAATACAAATTGAGTATATAGTAATGACAAGTATAATCAAGTATAAACTTGACATTTAAGGTTAAAGATTAGAGGCAAAGGTCAAAGGTTAAAGGTTAGAGGTTTGTGAGTTATAGATTTCGGCATTTATACTCAAATCAGCCTAAGATAGTACTAGTAAAGGAAATATTTTTATTAATTATCAAATACCAATTACCAACTACCAATTACCAATTACCAAATACCAAAATTCTATACATTATAAGCTTTCCAAAAAATATAAGCTGCTAAAATAGCAAGTCCAATACGAAATGTTAAACTAACAACTTGGTCGGGTAGTTTAGGTAAATATCGGGTACTAAGTTGCGCTCCGAAAAGTCCTCCAAAGCCTAAAATAAAACCTTGAATAAATAAGATATTTCCTTGCATAGCATGTCTAAATACAGAAGAAAT
>JBCBHT010000569.1:0-2219 GCA_038525335.1 Cyanobacteria bacterium J06621_15
CGAGTCAATGTGCGCTATTCTTTCTTGATTTGATAGCTTTTTATTGTATTTTTTGCATACTAAGTACTGAAGAGCCAAATTGTTTAATAAACGGCTAATATCTAAATTTAAAAATTAATTCAGACTAGTTATCTGGTACTCTTTGAAGTAAAGCCATCCACATATCTGCCGGGTTTGAATAATAATCTATTTGTTTGACTTGATAGCGATAAGACTCAGAACCATTTCTTAATATTATATAATCGTCATTCCTAACACCTTTACCTCGGGCTGTCATATAACCCTGGTTGTAGTTATCTGCGAATTCAAACATGTAGTCCTTTCCGTATTTTGCATCAGTATAGTCATGAATTTTGTGCTTTTGCAGTTTTACCTTATTAGATACAAAATTAACTACAGATGAAAAGATGCCGTTAAAGTTGATGCTTAACCTGCTATGAGACATGAGTAAATCGAACAATATAATGTAAAACCGTACAAAGGCTCAAATTGCCAAGGCTGGTTGCGTTTTTGTAAAAAAATCGCTATTTGCAAGACAATTATATTATTCTTACTCGATTATGAAATATTATCTGCCTTTATTTTTTACGTGAAAAGCTTATAAATGGTAGAAACTTAAATATAGGTGATATTAAATTTAGTCTTTTCTTTGAGAAAGCCCCCCAACCCCCCAATTATGGGGGAGAAAAATAATTTATATACAAGCACTTGACACAGCACAACATCACAGCTATATTTATATACGTGCCTCTTTGGGGTGTCGCCAAGTGGTAAGGCAGCGGGTTTTGGTCTCGCCATTCCTAGGTTCGAATCCTAGCACCCCAGTTTTATTTGCTATCAGTTTAAGATATCAAGAGTTTTCTTTATAGAAGCTGATTTAGCTAGGATTTTCTCCCCATTTTTGTAGCTTGCAAACGAAGCTATTGGAGAAACACTATTCACGTAAGATACATACTTCAATTCATGTTTCGGCGTTGCTAAATTCTAGTATGAATTTAGATTTTGAGATATTGCACCCAATGTTTCTACAAGACTTTTTGTTATTCATTAAATTAAAATCATATTTCTATTCAGCAGTGCCCATGTTTTTTAAAGAAGCTTTTTATTTATTAAATGAGGCTTAGCATGGTGCTACAGTTTGCTAGCTTAACAAGTACTTTCTTCTCGTTTTATAATGACCAGAAATTATAGGTATTCGTTGAAGGATAGTCCTTGTAAGGTGTTTTTTAAGTAGAAGACGCTTCGCTAACACACAGCGAATAATCACGGTAAATATTTTTGTTTATATTTACTTAGAGTTGAACCCAGCTACTTGATATTAGTGAGCTTATAGTCGAAAAGGTTATCAATAGCCCACTGCCAATTCTGTGAAAGAACGACAATTTCAACTCCGACCAGATTAAGAGGATTTGGGGAAATCCCTACCAGTCTTAACTAAGAAGTAAGCATAAATTTAAGCTTAATTGAGTCACACCTAAATATCGATTTCTATACAAATACGTCGATTTGCCCGTAAAAAGCAAAAAATAATTGTATTTTATCGCACATTATTACATGAAGTATAATTATAAAAATAAAGTAAAATGGTCACATTAGTATTCGTCCGGAAAGCTCTATACTAATTCAGTAGAAATACAATGGTCAACAGTGGAGGACTGATATAAATGCTTAATAATACTATCTGAAGTTAGATTCAGTATAGTTTTGAGTTCAACGATGCAGTCAAAAATTTAAGGAAGCTGACTTTACAGTGAATATTAATATTTATACACTATGTAATTATAAACTAGCCAAAGACTAATTATATTTTGACCGAGAAATAAATAAATTACTCAAAAAACTTGCGTAATGCTACTATGTATGTAGTGCATCGCTTCATAGTAATCAGTATTTTAAATATTTAAGACAGGGTAGTACGTCTATCAGAAGGTTTTCGGAAATACTTTTTTCTCATTGAATGATTGAGTAAAGTAAGCTATTGATTGCTGCCGTTAAGTAGAACCGTATAAATAATACAAGTAAGAAGAGTGTACTAAAGCTATGCAGAAGCTAGAGAAATATCCTTATCAACTCTCATCAAACAGAGCAGCTCAGTTAAATAACGATGATGATGAAGTAAATTTGGGCAAACTAGCAGCAGCCTTACGTCGTCGAGCATTGTTAATTGTTGGTGTAACTGGTGTAGTTGCTACGGGTGCGGTTTTAAAAGCAGAAGCAGA
>JBCBHT010000570.1:0-2189 GCA_038525335.1 Cyanobacteria bacterium J06621_15
TCACTCCTAACTCCTAACTCCTCATTCCTAATTCCTAACTCCTCACTCCTAACTCCTAACTCCTAACTTTTTAAACGTTTTTCTTCCCAATTAAACGAAAGAATATTTTTTCTAATTCAACCCAAACAAACATTAAAGCACTGAAACCCATACAAATTCCTAATTCTGATAAACTAATAACATTAGTACCGAAGAAAGCTCGTAATGGTGGAACGTATACTAACATTAATTGCAAAATGGTAGTTAAAACAACCGCTGCTAATAAATAAGGATTGGAAAAGGGATTTATTTGTATAGTTAATTGATTATTAGAACGAATTGCAATCGCATGTCCCATCTGAGCAATACATAAAGTTGTAAATACCATTGTTTTCCAACGTTCCGGGTCTAGTCCTTCCGCTACAGCATTTTCCGGACGGGTGTAGAAATAAGCCCAGTTCATCAAAATAATCGTAATAATCGCAAATATTATCCCAATGCGAATCATATACCAACCTAAACCCCGAGCAAAAATACTTTCTTTAGGACTAAAAGGTGGACGTTTCATCACATCGGGTTCCGGAGGTTCCACAGCTAATGCTAAAGCTGGTAAACCGTCAGTAACCAAATTCATCCATAGAATTTGTAGCGGTGACAAAGGTACTCCTCCCATCGGTAATAAAATCGGAGCAGCAGCAATAGTAATAACTTCACCGATGTTACTACCAAGAATATATTTGATAAAGCGACGAATATTTGTGTAAACGACTCGACCTTCCTTGGTTGCGGAAACGATAGTCGCGAAGTTGTCATCTAACAACACCATATCGCTCGCTTCCTTACTCACGTCGGTACCGGTAATTCCCATAGCTATTCCGATATCGGCTTGTTTGAGTGCTGGAGCGTCATTCACACCGTCACCAGTCATCGCTACAAATTTATCCCGACGCTGTAAAGCTTGAACGATGCGTAATTTATGTTCCGGAGAAACTCTAGCGTAGATGCTGACATCATCAACGTTCTTCTCTAACTCAGCATCGCTCATCCTTTGCAATTCTTGACCAATCAAAACCCTATCGCTAGAGTTTGCAATACCCAAGTCTTTTGCAATCGCTTTTGCTGTTAACTGATGGTCTCCGGTAATCATCACCGGACGAATACCAGCTTCCCGAGATTCTTGTACCGCTGCTCTAACTTCCGGACGGGGAGCGTCAAGCATTCCTACCAATCCCAACCAAACTAATTCTTGTTCGCATTTTTCTTCGGAATTTTCCGGTGGTTGTTCCGATAAAGGTTTATAAGCAAAACCCAACACTCGTAAACCATCACCAGCCATCCGCTCGTTTTCAGCTAATACCTTATCTCGCTGTTCCTGAGTTAATTCAACCGCACTATTCCCAGCAAAAATTTGAGTACAGCGTTGCAAAATTAATTCTGGAGAACCCTTGGTAAACATCAAATAATTTTCATTATTCTTGACCAAATTACCAATAGCGGGGTCAACATCTGGAAGCACAGAAACACCAGTATCGACCTGTTCCACCTGACAAATTACGCTCATCCGCTTCCGCTCCGAAGAAAACGGAAATTCACTCACACGAGGTAATTTACTGTTCCACTGGTCTTGTTCGATGCCCGCTTTCCCTGCTAGCGTAACCAAAGCACCTTCCGTAGGGTCGCCAAGAATTATCCAATCACCTTTTTCCTGCTGCAAAACCGCATCATTACAAACAGCACAAGGAACCAACAAAGGTGTAACTTCCGGATAATCTTCTACATAAATACTTTCACCATCAACTTCAAAATCACCAACAGGAGCGTAACCTTCACCCGTTACCTTCAATATATTCTGGCTCGTACAAACCGACTGCACCACCATTTTATTTTGAGTTAAAGTACCAGTTTTATCAGAGCAAATAGTCGTTACCGAACCCAAAGTTTCTACCGCAGGTAACTTGCGAATCAAAGCATTGTGACGAACCATTCGCTGAGTTCCCAAAGCCAAAGTCACCGTAATTACAGCCGGTAAACCTTCTGGAACCACCGCAACAGCCATACTCAGAGAAACTTCCACCAATTCTTGTAAATCTCCACCCCGGAGCAAACCGATAACAATTACCAGCACCACAAGAGCCAAAGAACCAGAAACCAACACGTTACCAAGTTGAGTCATTCTTTGCTGCAAAGGTGTATCTTCCGTCTCCACCGCT
>JBCBHT010000571.1:0-2174 GCA_038525335.1 Cyanobacteria bacterium J06621_15
CATTGGTAAAGAATCAAGTAATTTGTTTGAATTGCCAAACTTACGTTCCCTTCCTCCGAAGTTGCAGCAAGAGCGTTTTGAAGACTATAAGGATTTCCTCGCTACCGCAATCATGGCAATGGTTATAGGTAGTGGAGGAAATTCACAAACTAAACAACAAATTGATGCAGTACGTTCGATAATTGCTTTGGCTTTGAAAGCATTTTTTGGAGATGATTTAATTCGCGACCGTTACGCAGCTGCTTATACAAATGGCTTTGGTTCGGATGAATGGTTTGCAATGCCTACATTGCATGACTTTCTAAGTTTTTGTTCTCACGAACGTTTGCAGCTTGAAGATAATAGTGGTGATAGTAAAGCAGCCCTAGAAACAATAAAACTGCGTCTGCGATTCTGGCTTTCATCAAGAGTTGGACAAGCTTTAGCGAAACCTTCAACTTTCCGTAGTGATGCTCGACTTCTAATTTTTGCATTGCGAAATTTATCTAATGATGAAGATGCTGCTGTATTAAGTTTGAGTGCTTACAGTGCAGCATTGCGTCGAGCTTTGGCTGCACCGGCGAGCATCTTTTTCATTGATGAAAGTCCGATTTTATTTGAATATGACTCAATTGCAGCTTTGGTAGGTCGTTTATGTGCCAATGGTGCAAAAGCTGGGATTAGAGTAATTTTATCTGCTCAAGACCCAGATACGATTGCACAATCTCCGTCTGGAGCAAAGATATTTCAAAATTTAACCACTCGTTTAATTGGGCGAATTCAACCCACTGCTGTTGATAGTTTTACGACGATTTTGAAATATCCAATTGAAATTATTGCTCGTAATGCGACAGAAAGCTTTTTTCCAAAGAAGGAGGATTTGTACTCGCAATGGTTGCTTGATGATAATGGGATATTTACGTTTTGTCGTTATTATCCAGCACCTATTTTGTTAGCTGTTGTGGGGAATAATCCAAAAGAACAAGAGCAAAGAACGCTTTATCTATCAAAGTATCCCTCGAAATTTGTTGCAGTAACCGAGCTTTCCAAACAATTAGTAGAAAATAAGTAACGGGGAGTGAAAGTATATGAAATTAAAAAGGAGAATAGTAATATTTATCGGGGCTTTTAGTATTGCGACAATTGGCATTGGCAGTAGTGCTTATGCTTTAAGAATTAGTAATCCCTTAACCGCATTAGTTGAACAATGGCAAGAACAAACTGGTTCTGTGAATAAATATATTTCCTCAACCATATCCCGAAAATTAGATAATTTGTCAGAATCTTTAGAAGGAGATTTACAAGCAGTAATCGGAGAAGCAACTGGTATATTAGGTTTACCAGATGCGAAAAAAGTTAGAGAAGAAATTGAAGTTTGGGCTGCTGATAATAATAATGCAGTCAATAATGTTGATAAAGCAACTAATGAAGTTGAGCGTCAAATAACTAGGGCTGATTCAGATGCGACCTTGAGTAAGAGGGGACAAGAAAATATGAAAGCAGAAGTTGAAAAAACCCAAACCTCAATTGAGACAGTTTCTATATTTTCTGATGCTGCTCAAAATGATGTAGTAACCCAAAATGTAATGAAGCGTATTGCTCAACAAAACACTCAAATATCCGGGATTTTAGGAGCAATGCGAAGTGATGGGTTGAAATCTAAACAATCACAAGATTTGGCGAATCTTAATTTGACCAACATATCCCGGTCTGTAGATGGGCAAAATCAAGCAAGGCAAAAAGAAGTTGTTGGTCAAGGTTTTAGTAACTTGAGAACTGCATCACAAGCTAGATTGTTTTAATCAAAAATATTTCCTTCCTCCCGTATGTTCTACTCAGTATTGAAGTACGGGCTAATCCTTTCTCAAGCCCAGCCACAAAATCCTAATCCTGGACAAGCTGCTTCTACGATAACCGAAGACGGAGTAGCAGCGAGCGAAGCTGTTGCACAATCGATTGATAGGCTTTGGGATGACGTTTTAGGAGGTGGTTTATATAGTGCGATCGCAAATCTTGGAATCTTCTTTGCAGTTGGTACATTACTGATTTTCATCGTCCAATGGACAAAGGAAATGATTGACGGGGACAGTTCCAAAGGATTCACCGAATTAATCTGGCCAATCGTTGTCATAGTACTACTTGCTAACAACGGTCAACCACTCGTAGCTGTCACTAAAGGTTTGAGGGAAATTATA
>JBCBHT010000572.1:0-2166 GCA_038525335.1 Cyanobacteria bacterium J06621_15
AAAACCCGAAACCAATCAAGTAATTCACTAGTACTAACTTTCTTTCCCGATTCTCCTTTATCTTTCCCCATTTCATCCCGCAATTTAAGGAACCGAATCGCTGCTTTAGCTACTAACTGGGGTTGGGAATTGGGAAAGTGGGAATTTATAATTTCTATCAATCTTTCGGGAGTAGGAAATTCTACGTAATGAAATAAACACCGACGCAAAAAAGCATCTGGTAAGTCTTTCTCGTCGTTGCTGGTAATAAAAACTATTGGTGGTGCTTTGGCTGTAATTTCTTCCCCGGTTTCATCGACAATGAACTTTTGTTGGTCGAGTTCCAATAACAAATCATTGGGAAAGTCGATGTCAGCTTTATCAATTTCATCAATCAACACTACCGTCCGCTGGCTGTTTTGAAAAGCACGTCCTAAAGGTCCCCATTTCACATAGGTAGCGGAATCGCTAATCCGGGGAATATCCTCATCTTTAATTATCCTACCTGCTGCAACAAGTTGAGCATCTCGTAAGCGAGTTACAGCATCATAGCTATATAAACCATCTTTTGCTTGAGTAGTAGATTTGATGTACCAAGTTTCTAACGGTAAACCTAATTCATAAGCAACAGCACGAGCTAAGCGAGTTTTACCACATCCAGGTTCCCCTTTGAGTAGTAAAGGACGTTCTAGGTAGATAGCTAAGTTTACTGCTTCGATTAATTCTTCATTAGGTAAATAAGGATATAATAATTGCCCGCTAGCATCTCGTTCTCCCCACTGGGGTTGTATTTTTCCGGTGTATTCAAATTGTTTTTGATTCAGTATTTCAGCCATCTGTCCTTTTCTTCGTACCAATTACATTCACAAAGGTGACAAATTTCTGACATTACCAGTTCGGGAATTCCATTGTCGCTATTGCTTAATATTTCCTGGACTAGTTCATCTTCAGTATTCTTTATTGCTTCCACGAGAGGTAAGGTATCAAATTCAATTTCGATTGTCTGAATCCAGTCATTTAAAGTGCGATCGCCAAAGGGAATAATCGATGGTAATTTAATCGGAATTCTCGGTTCCCAGTTCGGTTCCAGCTTTTCCACAAACAAAGTATTCTGGGTACCGATATGACCTTCATAATCCACCAAAAACGTGAGTAGCTGGTATTTAAGTGTTTGAGAATTAACTTCTCTTGCTTGAGTTGCTAATGGTAGCCAAAATTCCTGAATTAGTTCTTTTAAATACTCTTTTGGCATACAATCAACATCGTGGAATACTAAAATCACATTTTGAGTTTGCCACCACCCATAAACTTGCTCAACAACTTCTGAAGGCTCAGGTTTTGTTCCAAATAAACCGACTCTACCCCCTAATTCTCGCCATAAAGCACTAATATTCCTTCTACGTCCGATACGATTAAGTTGGACTCGAACTAACTTACCCGTGGTACCGTGACGGATGTGTTGAGTGATTAAACGATTCAATAACCAACGCTGTCCATAATCTGGAGAACCGTGAACCAAGAAAGTCCCAATTGATTGTGCTTTAAGAAATTTTTTAAACGACAGTACTTGTTCGCGATAACCAAGTTTTAATAATGCTTTGTATAATTCACAACTATTAGAAGATATATTTTGATTTTCAATTTCTAGTTTTATCTTATCCCGCTCTGCTTCGGCTTCTTCGATGTCTTTTTCTGCTTTAAAAATAGCCAAAGCATCTGTCTGAGTGACTTTAGCCATCCGCAAGTGCAATATCTTCTCCTCCAAAAAATCGACGAGTTTTTGCAGTTCTTCACGTTTGTTCATGCGGATTCGCAACAACAGATATAAATCTGCTTAATGTTTCAAGAATTATAGTAGCTATTAGCTACCATATTTATATAGTGAATTCCAGTTATAACTTATGCACAAATACAAGTTTTAACATTTAATTGATGCTAAATAATTTCTTATCAGAGTATCATCTCGAAATCCGAAAGCTTTGTCAAATATGCAACCAAGCAGTCGGTACAAAAAAATATAACTATGTAACTAGATCTAAATTAGCTAAAAAACTTGTGATTGCTATCTCCTTATATCCTATCGGACATGCTTCGCTAACGCTTCATTTGACTCCACTCGCAATAAAATGGCTATAATTTTTTTCACCTATCTATTTAATAAATCCAGGACTTACGCAAAAGTAACGC
>JBCBHT010000573.1:0-2161 GCA_038525335.1 Cyanobacteria bacterium J06621_15
AACAAGTTTATTATTTGGAGCAACTGAAGCGCTACAGTTAAGAATTCAAGCTTTAGGAATAAATATACCCTATCAGTTTTTAATTATGCTTCCTTATGCAGTTGCATTATTCGCACTCATTACTTTAACAAAAAAATACGCACCTCCCGCAGCTTTGGGAATAACTTACGAAAAAAAAGGTTAAAGGTTAGAGGTCAAAGGTCAAAGGTCAAAGGTAAGATTAAGAATTGTCTTCCCCCTCTTCCCCCTCTTCCCCCTCTCCCTCACTAACTGATATGACATGGTTCCTCTTCGCAATTTCCACAGCTTTTCTAGAATCGGTCAAAGATGTATTTAATAAAAAAACAATCTCTCAAATTGACGAATACATTCTGGTTTTTTCTTTTAATTTATTAACTGCAATAATTTCTTTACCGCTATTATTTTTTAACGAAATACCAACCTTCGGCAATAATTATTTATACGCTTTAATTGCTATCGGATTTTTTAATACCATCGCATTTTTACTTTTTTTCAAAGCCATCAAAGCATCTGATTTATCAATAGTTGCTCCGATAACAACATTAAGTCCGATATTTCTTTTAATTACCTCTCCACTTCTTGTGGGTGAATTTCCTAACTTTATCGGTATTTTAGGAATATTTATTATTGTAATTGGTGCTTATGTATTGAAATTCCAGGATAAAACCAGTGGATATTTAGCTCCTTTTAAATCATTATTCAAAGAAACCGGGTCAAGATTAATGTTTGGAGTAGTACTGATATGGAGTATTACCGCTAATGTTGATAAAATCGGCGTACAGAATTCCTCACCAATTCTCTGGACAATTACCGCACATTTGAGCGTAGCTGTATTTATCTTACCTATAGTATTTTGGAAATCAAAAATCAATATTCAAAACATCAAATCTAACTTCAGAAACTTAATTTTAATCGGTTTTATAAATACCCTAGCAATATTATGTCAAATGAGCGCATTACAGCTTGCTCTCGTATCCTTTGTAATTGCTGTTAAACGTACCAGCGCTTTATTTAACGTACTATGGGGTTGGTTAATTTTTAAAGAACAAGGTATTAAAGAAAGAGTTACGGGTTCAATAATTATGATTTTGGGAGTTGTAGTGATAACTTTGTCGAAAATGGTTTAATTTTTTAAGAAAGGGAACAGAGAACAGAAAACCACACTCGTGTTCTCGTTACAAGACTCTGCCTTGTAATGCACATCAAGAGGCTCCGCCTCCGCTACAATATGAAGGCAATAGCCCTTAGATATGAGTTCCCAGTCAGAGACTAGGAACCAGTTGTTAACTGTCTGCTGATAACTATTCACTGATGATCCACATCCTCCGGATGAACAACTGATAACTGATAACTGATAACTGTTCACTGTATGGAAACTCTAGAAACTCAACTTTATCAACTCGAACAATTTGCGAATTCGCTTGTTTCTAACCAATTAACTCACCTCAGTTTATTGAGCATCGGTATTATATTTCTAGCAGGTTTACTAACGAGTCTTACCCCTTGTATGCTGTCGATGCTTCCCATTACTATTGGTTATATCGGTGGTTATGAAGCGGAAAATCGAATTCAAGCAGCAGCACAATCGACTTGGTTTGCTTTGGGATTGGCTACTACTTTAGCAGGCTTAGGAATCATAGCAGCTACTGTCGGAAAAGTTTACGGTCAAATTGGTATTGGTTTACCGATTGTTGTCAGCATTATTGCTATTTTAATGGGATTGAATCTCCTCGAAGCTTTACCTTTACAGCTTCCCGATTGGGGTGGAACCGATTGGATTTCTCAAGAATTACCATCAGGTGTGAGAGCATACTGTATCGGATTGAGTTTTGGTTTGGTAGCTTCTCCCTGTAGTACTCCGGTTTTAGCAAGTTTACTAGGATGGGTTGCTAATACCCAGGATTTAATATTAGGTGCTGTTTTATTACTTTCCTATACAGCAGGTTACGTCACACCGTTGATTTTAGCCGGTACTTTTACAGCTTCAATTAAAAAAATAATTGAAATACGACGTTTTTCTGGTTGGATTAATCCCGTTAGCGGAGCATTATTAGTCGGATTTGGCGTATTTTCTTTAGTATCCCGCATTCCCTTTTAATAATTCGTAATTTATACAGCAGTTTGCAGTTAAATTGGGTAC
>JBCBHT010000574.1:0-2160 GCA_038525335.1 Cyanobacteria bacterium J06621_15
AACCACTAACAACTAACCACTAACAACTAACCACTAACCACTAACAACTAACAACTAACCACTAACCACTAACCACTAACAACTAACAACTAACCACTAACCACTAACCACTAATTCTTGCCTTTCTCATTTAAATATACATAAATACATAAATAATTTCGACTAAATACGCAATAATACTTGTCCGGCAGTTTAATTATAAATCGAACATAATCAACGGTATAAGTCGTGACAGTACAACCTCAATTAAAACAATATTCAAAACTAGGTAAAACTACGAAGTTAGCTATCAAAGGTGCGGATATACTAACACCTGAAGGCTGGAAAAAAGATGTTACAGTTCTGATTGCGGATGGGTGTTTTGTTGATATCAAAACAAGTACTACTAAAAATCCTGATACGGATGGATACAAACAAATCATAGCTGAAGGTATGCAAATGTTGCCGGGTATTGTTGATTTACACGGTGATGCTTTTGAAAGAATGATTTGTCCTCGTCCTGCTGTAAATATTCCTTTACCAATTGCGATGGTAGAAAATGACCGTAATTTATTAGCTGCTGGTATAACAACTTTCTTTTGTGCAATTACCGATTCCTACGAACCCGGTCTACGAAGTCGAGAAACGGCTAGAAATTTAATTGATTTTATTTGGGGAGATGGACAGCATCTTTTAAGCTGTAATCACTTGATTCATATCCGACATGAACTGACAAATATCAAAGGACATCAAGAGTTATGTGACTGGTTGAAAAAAAGACGGATTCATTTTTTATCAATTAACGACCACTTACCACCGATTGAAGATAGAAAGAAATGGAGACGACACATCAGTAGTTTACGTCAGCGAGTGACGCTATCCAATCAAGAAATTATTGATATGCTTGTTGAGCTTCAGCAATACCGACTAGAAGGTAGTTTACAAGTAGAACAGTTAATTGAATTGGCTCATAACAACCATATTCCAGTTGCTTCTCACGATGACGATTCCCTAGAGAAAGTCGCTTTGAGTCATCAGCGAAAAATGGCGATCGCCGAATTTCCAGCGAATGTTAATTTAGCTGCTGAAGAACGAAAATTCGGAGCATCGGTGTTAATGGGTGCCCCTAATTTGTTGCGAGGTGGTTCTCATGTCGGTTGGATGAGCGTAGCAGAAGCACTTCAAAATGGTGTATTGGATTGTCTTTGTTCGGACTATCATTATCCTTCTTTATTCCACGCTCCATTTAAACTACATTCAGAAGGTTTGATGTCTTTAGAAAAAGCTTGGGAATTAGTATCAAGTCGTCCAGCAGCAGCAGTTGGACTGGGTAAACAAAAAGGTAAAATAGCTCCTGGATACGATGCTGATTTTCTATTAATTCACCCCGAAAATCCTATTCCTTCATCAATCGCATCCGTTTATGTCGGGGGAAAAGAAGTAGCAAAATACTCTTGACATGTTCAATATAAAAGGTTAATGGTGGTTAAAGATATTAAAACCAAAATAATAGCTTTTAATTAACAAGTCATTACATATGGAAATTTCTATCGAAAGCATTATTGATTTGTTTTCCGAGAAAGGAACTCAGATGTATGGGTCTGAGGCTGTAACTCAGTTAGAACATGCTTTACAATGTGCAACTTTAGCTGAAGAAGCCTGTCAAAGTAATGAAATGATAACAGCTTGTTTGTTGCATGATATAGGGCATTTAGTACATAATTTGGGCGCTCATCCAAGTATCCAAAATATAGATGACAAACACGAACACAGAGCTTTACCGATATTAAGAGAATTATTTGAACCTACAGTAGTAGAACCAATTCGTCTACATGTTGCTGCAAAACGTTATTTATGTGCTGTAAGTCCAGATTACTGGGAAAAGCTTTCCAACGAATCGAAGCGTAGTTTGGAGTTACAAGGAGGTCGATATTCCTTGGAAGTTGCATGTAGATTTATCCGTCAACCTCATGCTAAACAAGCCGTGCAATTAAGGATGTATGATGACCAGGCAAAGGTATTAAATAAACCAACAGCTTCTTTGAGTCATTTTGCACAGTACATGAATGCTTGTTTAAGAAAAGTAAATATTAGTTGTTAGTTGATAGTTGATAGTTGATAGTTGATAGTTGTTAGTTGATAGTTGATAGTTGTTAGTTGTTAGTTGATAGTTGATAGTTG
>JBCBHT010000575.1:0-2141 GCA_038525335.1 Cyanobacteria bacterium J06621_15
GAAAAACTATACGAAACATTACAGAAACCTGATTTAATATTAATGGATGTAAGAATGCCTGTAATGGATGGTGTCGCTGCAACTCAAATCATTTCCCAGCGTTTTCCAGACATAAAAGTTATGGTGCTGACAACCTTTAACGATACTGAATATGTACGTCAAGCAATTAAATTTGGCGCAAAAGGTTATTTAATGAAAGATACGCTTTCAGATGAACTAGCAAATGCAATTCGTACCGTTCATAAAGGTTATACTCAATTTGCACCAGGAATTATTGAAAAAGCTTTGGATGATTCCTTAAAAACATTTCCCACATCCAATATTAACGAACCAAACAATCAACAATTAGGAAAACCACCACAATTAGCTTTACTTTCAGCCCGAGAAAAAGAAGTTTTGCGTCTAATTGCAAATGGTTATAGTAATCGAGAAATTGCCGAACAATTATATATTGCCGAAAATACAGTAAAAAATCACGTTAGCAATATTCTATATCGTTTGGAATTAAGAGATAGAACTCAAGCAGCAATTTTCGCTCGTTCGTTTTTAGATGAGTGATAATAGAAGTATAGTTTAATTAATAAAATTAGTTGTTGGAATGATGAGAGAAAGACATAGGGAAAAATAATTACTAACTTGCTACTCGCTACTAACTCCTAACTCCTAACTCCTAACTCCTAACTATTCCCCTACTTCCAATTCCCTAAAACTATCGCCATCATTGCAATACCAATCATAATTACCAACATAAACTTGCCACCAGGAACCAAATTTTGATTTAATTCCTTGTATTTATCTCGCTGTTTCCAAGCCATTACCGCAGGAATTACACCACCCAAAATTGAAACGCTGAAAGTTCCAGCATAATCCAAAGCAGTATAGAAGATATTAGGATTTAGTGCAGAAAAGCCCATCGGAGGAAACAAAATCAGCGAAATCAACGGTAAGCTTGCTTTTGAACCTCCAGAAAACAAATTCATATCTTTGAATAAATCCCGTAAACCGTAGAAAAATCCAATAAAAGATGTCGCAATTGCAAACTCAGAAAACACTGTAACTAAAATCCCTAACCATTCTCCAGCATCACCAGCACGCAATATTTGCAATGGGTCAAAAACACTGCTGTTACCAATATTCTCTAACATCGTCGGAGTCACGCTTCCCAAAATCACCGCATTCCATAGCAAAAACATCATCAAAGGAATCGCAGAACCCACAACAATAGATTGACGAACCTTACCCCTATCTCCTTCTAACTGGGTCGCTACAACGGGGACAATATTATGAAAAAACAGCGCGACTAACATTACTGATAACGCAGGAGGTAACGCAGTCCAATCTTGAGATAACAAAGAATTTGGATGAACCTGGGTAACACCTAATAACAGTAAACCAACAAATGAAGCGATAACAACTAAAACAAAAAAGCTATTTAATCTCTCAATAAATCTGTCTCTCCCCAGATATAAAATAGCTCCGAATATCACAGCAAACCCTGTACTTCCCATCCATGTTGGTAAATCAGGTAAATCCCATATTCCTTTCACCGCAGAGATTAAAATTTCCCCACCTTGAGAAACATAAGCTATTAGTAAAGCATAATGCAAAAACAGATAAGCACCACCCGCAAACCGTGCTTCCATTCCACCCAGAGTGCTTTCTACCATCGCTAGTAAACCGTTACTAGCCCTTCCTTTATAACGCATACCATTTAACGTTACCTCTGCAATCAGCAAAGCCGATAGTACAGCATACAGCCAAACCCCTATTAATAAAGCCGTAGAAGGTAAAACACCAGAAGGTAAAGTTACAGCAGGTAATGCTAGAATTCCCGCACCTACAGTAGTTCCAGCAATTAGAGCCGTACTACCAACAACACTACCAGGTTTGTGAACCAGCTTATTTCCATCAAAAGACAGATTAGAAAACAACCGAGTAGTTTCTGAAATATTTAACTTGTCAATTGTCTCCATGAGAAAATAAATATAAACTTTTGTAAACTATTTTAGCAAAATGTTGAGGATACCTCGCTTCATCTCTCTTATGTGGTGTGTCCTCTAATTCATTAATAAGTAGCAAGTAGTGAGTAGTAAGTAGCGAGTAAAGAGTAAAGAGTAAAAAGTATTCCGAATAGTGGTTGA
>JBCBHT010000576.1:0-2137 GCA_038525335.1 Cyanobacteria bacterium J06621_15
TTGCCAGCATTTAACATATTGACATAGGCAACCTTGACACCGGAGGCTGTAGAATTAGCAGCATTTCTTAGAATTGAAGTTTTACCCATGCGTCTGTGCCCGAAAATTACCACAGACTGGAGTTGCTCACTCATCACCCATAACTCTTTAAGCTCCCTCATCACCTCTTCCCTACCGACGAATTTTTCTCCCATAACAGGATCGCCAATAGTGTAGGGATTGCGAACGGGTTTAGTGATGGAAATTTCCCCAACTTCACCAGCTTTTTGCAGCAAAGCTTTTTGCCAAGTTTCGGCTATATCAATGATGAGTCCCCGCTCTACTTCGGGTAGGTTTTGGGGATTATTGAGGATATTGGTGAGTTCTCCTTGAGCTTGATTGAGAGCAAAGGAGCGGGTTACACGGGATACACTGCGCTGTATCACTTGAGCATCTTCTACAACGCGATACAGGCTAAAAATTGCTTGCCAAGTTGTTGAGCGGAAAAGATTTTCCTGCGACGATTTTAGAGAGTTTATATGTAAGTTATCTATAGGAATTCTGGTAATACGATTAAAAGAAAAAGCCTTGTGAAAATCTGCAAGAGTTTTGGCAAGTTTGTACATCTCTTCCCCATAAAGGATAGAACGCACATAGAAAAAAGCTTCTTCTGCTTTGGCTGGTTCTTTTTCGTGGAGATACCAGAAACCAGCAGCAGTTGCGTGAGCTTCTGTATCTAATGGAGTTTCCACTTTCAAAGGATAATTAAAAGGATTGAATAGAAATTTTATTTTTGCTGAAAAGAAACCTACTAACTTCCAATCAAAAGGTGCTTCCGCTAACTGAGAGACACGGTAAATAATTTGTTCGGCAGGGGTTTTAGCAAGTACTTGATTAACTGCTCTAATAACAGGAAAAAATTGTAGGGTATAAACCAGTAGCTGATTGGCATTATATACACCTGTTTCCCAATCTTGTTGTAGCCATTTTCTTAAGCGAAAAGAAAGAAAAGGTATTGGTAATGAAGTAATACGTAAGAAAAGTAAGCTACTTTTTTGAAGATTCGGAATATTGAGGGATAAACCAATTAACCAACTATCTGGACGCAAAATTGTTACGCTACTTGCCACAACAGAAAGTACGCCAAAATACACAACCAACAACGCGATAGACACAATCAACCCGACGATATATAGCACACTAAAAAACGAATACACACCAACACTTGCCACACTAAAACCCACACCAAAACCCACGCCTAAAGCTACTCCCCTTGCCACGCTGTTTGCTAAGCTGTTTACTACGCCAAAAGGAACATTACTTGCCACACCAAAACCTAAGCCTAAAACTATGCCAATTTCAATCGAAGTAACCACCTGACTTAGGCGAAGTATAAAGTCAAACGTAATGTATTCAAAGCCTAAACCAACACCAAGAGCCAAATAACTTGCCACACCAAAAATACTAAAAACTTTACCCCTCGCTGAGCTAAAAGCCACACCACAAACCACACCAAAAACCAAGCCTATCCAGCTGACAGAAATACCTATACACTGCAAGAGTCTACTTAAAAGCAATGGTGTAATAATTGTTAATAGCAATCCTTGGAGAAATAAATTACGGTGAATGGCATTTTCTTGAAGCAATTTCCATCCCTTACGCCAATTCATTTCGCCTTCTGAAATATACCCACCCCCAAAAGTATCCACATACCACCGCAAAGCTTGGGGAAAATAAAATACCCAATACAACAGACGCAAATAATCTAATGGATTCCATAAGGAAAGTGGACGTTTAAGTTTCGGTGCTAAATCTAGAAGAGGTACGGGGGTTTGTTTGGTCATTATTATTTCAACTCCTCCAAATACCGTCCATAAATTCGGTAACACATTTGCATTATTTCTTTGGGATAACCACCACAGCTTGTGATAATTTGCGTAATTTCTGATTCTGTAAACTGAATCGGATTATCTTTCAATCGATAATTTATAAAATCACGAACGGTAGCTTCATCCCATAAATTAATCTCTTCCTCAAGACAAATATTTTGAAATGGGGAAACCATACCAATTTCATTACTATCGGGAAAAAGTTTATCTAATGAAGTAGAAGCAGCCACAACTAAACGTAAAGGAGCATCATTTCCGTTAGCCAATCC
>JBCBHT010000577.1:0-2105 GCA_038525335.1 Cyanobacteria bacterium J06621_15
TGTAAAGAAGCGGTATTTTGAGTTTCAGCTTCCTTTTGTTGAGCTAACCGAGTTAAAGATTCTTGGTTTTGCTGTATTTCCTGCTGGGTCTGGGTTATCTTGATTCCAGCTTCGTTACGACCTGTTTCTAATTCACTTTGACGACGCTGAACTTGCTTGCATTCGGCTTCTTGAGTCGCTAAGTGCGATTGTACCTTTAATAATTCTTCCTCACCCATTGCTTTAACATGAGCGTTTAATTCCTCAAGTTCCTTCTGCTTGGATTCGATATTTTGGTTTACCTCACCCAACTGCTGAATATTTTCTTGTAAAGTGCGATCGCCATTTTGGATTTGGTTTGATAATCGCTCTTGATTTCCCTGTAAAGTCCTCCAGGACAGCACAACTTCCCATTTCTGCTTCTCTAAATAATCAACTCGCAATCTTTGATATTTTTCAGCTTTGGCTTTATCTTGAGAAAGTCTTTCGCACTGCGTTGTTAATTCCGTCTCAATAATTCGACAGCTATCTTCCTTTTCTTTAACTTCCTCTAAAGTCTTTTTGGCTTGATTAATTTTCCTGTCAAAAGCCGCAACCCCTGCCAACTCATCAACAATTTCTCGTCGTTCGCGGGGTTTCATAGAAATAATATCGGTAACGTCCCCCTGCAAAACAACATTGTATCCTTCAGGGTTAATACGGATATTGCTTAACTCTTCATGTACCTCAGTTGCGTTAGAAGAAATTCCATTAATGTAATAACTCGATGAATAAGTTCCTTGTTTAGTCACCCTTAATCTACGGGTAACGCTCCAATCAGAAAGTCCGGGTTTAGCCCGAATTTGCTCGCGACGATTCTTTATTTCCTCTTCTTGCTGTTCCTGTAAAGCTTTTTCTTGAGCGTCTTCTTCCGTTTCCTCTGCTGTTTCTTCTTCCGTTTCTTCTAAAAAATCTTCCTCAGTTGTGGAACTTTCTTCAACCTCATCAACCACAACATTAGAAACAATTGGCTCATCGTCAAATCCATCAGAAT
The DNA here is from genome assembly GCA_038525335.1 of Cyanobacteria bacterium J06621_15. GTDB lineage: Bacteria > Cyanobacteriota > Cyanobacteriia > Cyanobacteriales > Nostocaceae > Rivularia. The sequence continues at coordinate 1,013 of JBCBHT010000577.1, forward strand.
CATAATCCGATAAATCAAAAGTCACCGTCACGCTAGCCTCAACAGTAGCGCGGGACTTACTTACTTGATTTGTATTGACCAAATCCGGGAGTCTACCAGCACGCATACCCTTAGAACTCGAAAGCCCCAAACAAAACAGCAGCGCATCAAGAATATTAGACTTTCCCGAACCGTTAGGACCAGAAATCACCGTAAACTCCGGCAGTAAAGGTACCGAAGTAGTACCACCGAAAGACTTAAAATTGGTGAGTTCCACGCGCTTAATATGAACCATAGGCGCAGGTTAATGCAGAGGGTTGAAAGTTCAAGTGTACCAGCGAAAGACGCATTAGAGTTAGGGAATTAGAAATTATTGAAACACACAATACATCAGAAGTAGATATTTATTTAACAAAAGATATTGTAGCGACACCCAGGAAATACGGAAATATTTATGTATCTTTAGTAAACTTACTTATCAAAACAGTATTGTGCCTTTTTTGTTAATCACATGCTCGATTCTTCACTTTTTCTAAATTTGTGCATTGTTTTAGGAACTTTTATTGTTGGTTATCTAATCAATCAAATACCTCAAATTAAACAATTTTCAGGTAAAAATTCTTTAGTCATCAAACTAGCTATTGAAATTGTTTTCTTAATAGTAGTTTGTACTTGGTTTAATACGACAGAAGACAAAAGTAGTGAATTACAGCTTGTACTTGTAACTCTAGGCAGTTTAATTTCGGTACTTTTTATTTGGCATACATCCCAATTATTTTGGCAAATCAGAAAAACATCAACTGACAGTAGCACTGATAATACTACAACAGAATTAAAATCACCGGATGATTGGCGAAGAGAATTATTAAAAGTAATTAAGATTGATGTCGAAACCCGATTAAATGATTCGCTTTATGAAGGAGAAATAATTCGTGTAGGTACCGAAGATAGAGATAAAGCAGTTGGAAGAACTGTGAATACTTCCCCAATTAACAATCAATCATCTTTAGCTAATAGATTTATTCAACCTTCTCGCATACTAGAGGTATTCGGGATTAGAAATACTCAGCTAGAAAATGGAAAACCGATAATTGCAGCTTTTGACGAATCGGAT
>JBCBHT010000578.1:0-2091 GCA_038525335.1 Cyanobacteria bacterium J06621_15
CATCGATTCAAATATAAAAGCTTCTCAATGAAAGCACTGGGATTAGTTCTTTATAAAAATACAGTAATTTTCAAAATCCCTTTAATATACAACGATATATTGTGGCTCAACTAAATCTTGATTAAAAATAACGCAGCATCAATCTTCGACTTCAATAAAAGACACTACTGAATTGCTTGGATGAAATTATGATTTCGGGTTATGGGAGACATAACAATGTTACGTCTCTACACAAAATTATTTTTCTAAATCAGTTTTAATTTCAGATATTAGTAAACGATTTTCCGTCTTTAAATAACGACAACAATTTTTTAATTCTAAATTAGTGAAATATCTAAAAATAAAAAAAAGCATATATTCAGTCCAAACAGATTGTACACAATTTTTTATCACGTAGCGAATACACAACTTTTTTACACACTAGGAAAATCGTTACTTTATTGAGAATCACTGCAATAATAATGAAAATTAGTAGCAATAACAAGGGTGTTTCTATATTTTTATAACAATTTACCTCGATAATAGTGTATTTAAATGTAGAAGTGTTGACTTAGGTTAAGATAAAAATGAATTTGATACTAAATTTTTATAGTTAAATCAGTATTTTGACTTAGAGAGCAAAATGTTATAGAAATAATGACTTTTGTGATAATTTCTAGTTATTGTAAATGATGATTAATTTAGTAATTTATTGAATTATTTTGATAAAGTATTTTAATTAAAATTAATTACGATAGTTCGTAGGTTGAGTTAGACAGAAAAAACGGTTTGAATTATACCAAGAAACTATATTAATCCTGTCGTAACCCAACATTGAAATTGCAAAAAAGCTTCTATTGATTCAATAGGTTCTCAATCAAGCAAATAAATTAGTTAGTAAGTTTGTAGTTTGTAGATTGAGTTAGACAGATTAGCAGAGCCTATCCGGAGGACATAAAGCAATCAGATACAAATAGAATGGCGAAATATTTTATTTTATGCTGTGATGAAAAAACGTTTCAATATTATTTTAGAAAATGAATATCATTTAAAATTTGCAGCTTTTAATGATGGTTGGGCAGGTGATTTTTGGGTAATAGCTATTGAGTCACAGGATTTTCCAGCAATTGTTGAATATACATACAATGGTGCAGTTGATATTGTCGTTAGGTGCGATTATCTGTTTTACTTTAATTCTGTAAATCAAGATTTAATATAAAAATGACTGAATCAGAAGCTATATACAATTCACAATTACCCCGCACTCGGAAGACTTTAACACAAGATTTTATAAATGCAGGTTTAACTCCAGGAGTAACAGTAATTGTACATTCTTCTTTAAGCTCTTTAGGATGGGTTTGCGGTGGAGCGGTAACGGTAGTTCAAGCTTTGATGGATGTGATTACCTCAAATGGTACTTTGGTAATGCCTACTCATAGCAGCGATTATTCAGACCCAGAACCTTGGCAAAATCCACCGGTTCCTGCTGAGTGGTGGCAGATTATTCGCGATACAATGCCAGCTTATGATGGAAGAATTACTCCTACAAGAAATATGGGTCAAATTGTAGAAGTTTTCCGAACTTGTGAAGATGTTTTACGAAGTTCTCATCCTAGTGTTTCATTTGCTGCTTGGGGAAATCATGCTGAAACTATCATTAAAAATCATTCTTTGAATTATTCTCTTGGGGAAGAATCACCCCTCGGTCGTCTTTATGATTTGCATGGTTACGTGCTTTTATTAGGAACTGGATATGATACTTGTACAGCTTTTCATTTAGCAGAATATCGTCAGGATAATCCTAAAATGACTAATTATGCAGCACCAATTTTGGAATTTGGGAAAAGAATTTGGAAAACTTATTCCGATATTGAATTTGATAATGATTGTTTTATAAATATGGGTTCCGATTTTGAGAAAGCTGGTTATGTCAAAAAATCACAAGTTGGTTCTGCACAAACAAAGTTGTTTGCGATTAAAGATGCTGTTGATTTCGGAGTTAATTGGTTCAAAGAAAACAAAGTTAATTAAATAAACTAGTACCGCTTCGCGGAAGTAAGAAGTAAGAAGTAAGAAGTTTGACTTTATCGGCTTTTTAGCCATTTTCAATGG
>JBCBHT010000579.1:0-2021 GCA_038525335.1 Cyanobacteria bacterium J06621_15
TTCTTCCTTTTCATCTAAATATGGTATACATATTTCATCGCACTTTAATTCCAAACTTGGTTGATCTAAACCAGAAGTAAACTTGATGGAGCGTCCAGTTGCGATATCTACCCACTGTTTACGTAAAAAATCTTGAAGCTCGCTCACAATCTTTGGATGTTCAATTAACTGACAATAATTATTTATATCGGCTTTTAGTAGCGAATAAAGCAACAAATCTTTCTGAGCGCAATCAACATTATCTCTGTCATTATGTTTTTCGTCTTCTCTATCAGAATCTAAATCATCAAATATAGAAAATTTATTATTTAAATCTAAATCTTTTGGTTCCAAATCTAATTGAAAATTTTGTTGACATAAAGCTTTACGTTTTTCATAGTTTTCAATATATCGTTGCGCTAATTTCAAAGGGTCTTTTTGCTCTTGAGCCAATTGTTCTGCTTGTTGTTTTATAATAGGTAAGATTTCTTGTTTTACTGCATGAGGATAATTGACTAAAAATTGAGTACCCAAACTATGCTCTCGATATAATGCTAATGATTTCACACCCAAACCAATAGAAAGTGTATATTTTCCAGGTTGAATTGCATCCTTCCCTTTCCTACCTTTAAAAGAAGAGGTTGCTAGCACCATATCGCAACCAAATTTTGAACGGAAATTACCATCTTTAAGATTACCGTCCATAGTAAAAAATGAGTTTCCCAATTTATCCAATCGCGCTGGTGCAAGCGTACCCTTAGCAATTCTCATAACTGGACTTTGTGCTTGAGGTCTAATACCAAGACGAAATTGAAAAGCACGGGACGCGATATTATTCGAGATAGCAAAATCTTTATCAATTAAACCCTTACAATCACCCACCATTTTTTTTGCATCACTTTTTGCAATCGCACCACCGTTCTCTCCAGTAACATCATCAACAACTAAAATTCTGACATTTTCTAATTCATGAAAACTTCGACAGGGTGTAAAAGGTAGAGGATATGCTGCACCATCGGAAGGATTTGGGTATAGTCTAGAACGGATAGTTGGGTCACTCGCAAAATACATTCTTTTACCCGCACAAAATTGTAAAGTCATTCCGTTATATTCTTGTAAATCTTGGGGAGTAGTAGCTTCAGGATAAGCAGTACCAATACTAAATTTGACATCCCTGAATAAGTATTCTGCAAGGGTGTTTTCTAGTTTCTCCTCTATTCGAGTATCCTGTTTAGTTTTAGTGTCAAAGTGTTTGAGTTTTAAAACCATAATTCGGGGATTCTAAACTTTCTTTACGCTAGCTGATACGGAATTACTATATGTCAACTAAAATAGGACTGGTATCAAAAGGTAGGTATATAAATGAGTAATGAGCCAAAAACAAGTAGATATCAGATAGTTTCATCGATGACACCAGATGAACTTCTGAGCGAAGGGTATGCAAACTATGATGATTTTTATGACCCCTCAATAGAAGAGCGTAGAAAAGAAGCAGCAAGAGATGAAGAAGAAACGAGAAAGAATGCTAAATCCCAGGAATATTGGGATAAATATTACACAGAGTTTTGATATGAATGCGATTTTACGGCAAATGCTCTCTATTCGAGTGGGATATACGGAAAATGACTAAAAAAGGAAAGTCAAAACGACGGAAACAGTCTTTATGCAGAATATGCAAAAAAAATCCTACCTGGCGTTACAAAAACTCAGATGGCACTGTTTGCAAGCGTTGCTACCATAAACACGTTTGGGCTGAAAGACCGAGTGCAAAAAAATCTCAAAAAACTGCTGCAATAAATAGTGAATTTGAAGTCGAAGATATAGAATCATCTCAAGAATTAATTTTCGATGGCTACACCGGAGAATTTTATCCTGCTGACCAATACTATTGGTGGTTGTGAGTAGAAAATTTGATTTAAAACTTAATTGTTAGCGTTCAAGGAGTGTAAGCAAACAATAAAGTTGTAAACTGACAGGTATCCTAAAGCCTTGATATTACGTTGACATTTACAATTAAGGAAAAATAAAGTTGTAAACTGTGT
>JBCBHT010000580.1:0-719 GCA_038525335.1 Cyanobacteria bacterium J06621_15
TATAAAGGTGAAACACACTACACCTTTGTTTTGAAGAATGAATGGAAATAACGAGGAGCAAATTGCTTTAAAAATCACATTGGTCATAGTTCTTTATTTCCGAAATTTTAGTTTACTAGCACTGCACACTGATTAACTTTGCTAATAGCATCAATTATTCAAGAAAGCTCTTTCTGCCTCGTTGCTTCAATCCTTCATCTTATTAATTACCTTGTTAGCAAACCAAGACTAAGGAGTGCAATACAACTAAAGATAGATAACATACTTAGGCAAAAAATATCGAAAATAATCAGTATAAAAGCATTAATAGTGGGATTTATATCAATTAATATTGTTATAATTCGATTTTGATTTGTGTGTATCTATATAGAAGGTTTAATCTTAAAAATATTTTCTGTATATTTACTAGTTTTAGCGATATCGAGGTGTTTTATATGTTAACTCTGAAAACTAGATAGGTAAAAGTTTATCAGTCTTTATACACAATACGTATGACCTAAAAGCTACGTATTTATTATCCGAGTTACGTAATCATAAAGATATATTTTTTGGCTATTTTTAGATATTTTTGGACACCAATTCTCCAGGGTTATAGATAGATGCGATAACAGTAAATAAAATTAATTGTTATTATTTTCTCAAATAAAAAAGATGGCTTTTACGATTTGTCGAATTCAAAAGATAAAATCTTGGGGAGCTTTGGCTCGCAGTGAAGTTCA
>JBCBHT010000580.1:729-1986 GCA_038525335.1 Cyanobacteria bacterium J06621_15
ATAAAAAAGATGGCTTTTACGATTTGTCGAATTCAAAAGATAAAATCTTGGGGAGCTTTGGCTCGCAGTGAAGTTCACACTACAAGAGAAGTATATACACCTAATGCTAATCTCCAGGTAAAAAACTTAGAAGTAGTCGGAGATTATGAAAACCTTGATTTAGTGTCAAGGGTAAAAAATAAAATTGGTTCTCAAAAATACCGTTCTGATGCTGTTCTAACAGTGGAGATGTTGCTGAGTGCAAGCGCCGAATACTTCCGTCCCAATGCAGTATATGAAGGTGGGAGTTATGACAAAGAGCGTTTGCATGGTTTTGTGGACGCAGTTGTTAAATGGCTAGATGATTCTTGGGGCGATCGCATAGTCAAAGCGGAATTACATCTTGATGAAATGACACCCCATATTCACGCTTATCTCGTACCGTTAGATGAACGAGGAAAGCTTAACTGTAAGGCTTTATTCGGTACGAGAGGGAAAATGCATCAGTTACAAGATAGTTTTGCTAATGCTGTTGAACATTTGGGGATAGTGCGTGGTGTTAAAGGAAGTGTTGCTACTTACACCAAAGTCAAGAAATACTATAGCGCAGTAAATCAAGATTCCCAATTACTAGATTTGGAACAGTGTCTTCCTCAATCACAAACTCAAGAAGGAAGCGTTACATATCGGCAAAGGATAATTGAAGTATTAAGTCCACAATTTGAAATAATTAATCATCAATTAATGGAGCGCTCGCGAATTCTCGAACAACTTGCTCAATGGAAACAAACCGCATCTGCAAGCGAAAAATTACGACAGCAGATAGAAACAGAATTACAGCTATTTAAAACAAAAAAGTACAGACAGGACATACCGTTATCTGAAGTTGCTTACGAACTAGGACTTTTGCAATATAAGCATTCAGATAATCCATTGTCTTTGGTCATAGACACAAACAAGTGCAACCTCGATGACGCGATAATTTGGTTGCGCGATAGATTCGGTGAAACAGGTATGCTAAATACAGTTTCCAATCATGCCTTAAGTATTGCACAAAGAACACTTTTCTCTACATTCGTACCACCTGAAGCTTCTTCCAAAAATTTTACGGAAGTAGAATATTACCTTAATCAAAAGCATTCCATCCCTCGCAAACTTTTAAAAACTCTACAACAAAGAGGTTTATTATATGCTTCGACTAATTGTAATGCTTTTGATTAAGGTAATATTCTACTTCCGTAAAATTTTTGGACGAAGCTTCAGGTGGTACGAATGTAG
>JBCBHT010000581.1:0-1959 GCA_038525335.1 Cyanobacteria bacterium J06621_15
CCTAACTTTTCGTCATGTTCCTCAAAACCCTGAGTCTTCGACATTTTCGTAATTATCAAGAACAAATAGTAGAATTTACTGCTCCAAAAACAATTTTGGTCGGTAATAATGCTCAGGGAAAATCTAATTTGCTCGAAGCTGTTGAATTACTCGCAACTTTGAGGAGTCATCGCACTTCTCGCGATAAGGATTTAGTCAAGGATGAGGAATCTTTAGCCCAGGTTAGTGGTAGTTTAAAACGAGAATTTGGGGTTAGCGAACTGATTTTAACTTTACGTCGCAATGGTCGCCGTACTGTTAATCTTAATAGTGAAAATCTTCGCCGTCAGATGGATTTTCTTGGTGTATTAAATGCGGTAGAATTCTCTTCTCTGGATTTGGATTTAGTCCGAGGTGGCCCGGAAAATCGTCGTCGATGGTTAGATACTTTATTAATTCAACTCGAACCTGTATACGCTCACATTTTGCAGCAATATCAAAAGGTGTTACGACAGCGTAATGCTTTTTTGAAAAGTAATTCGGAAAGTTTACAGGAAAAATCCGTACTGTCTCAATTAGCTTTGTGGGATACTCAGTTAGTTGTTACTGGTACTAGGGTAATTCGACGACGGGAACGAGCTATACAGCGACTCGCTCCGATTGCTAAGTTATGGCATTCTAATATTAGTGCTTCTACAGAACATCTCCAGATAAAGTACGCTCCTAATATTCCTTTATCTGAAACTCAGCAAGGAGAAGTACAGCAAGCTTTTTTAGATAAAATTCAACAGCGAACGGTGGCTGAAATGCATCAAGGTACTACTCTTGTGGGACCACATCGTGATGAAGTTGAATTAACAATTAACGATACTCCCGCTCGTCAATACGGTTCTCAAGGTCAGCAGCGAACTTTAGTCTTAGCGTTGAAGCTCGCAGAATTACAGTTGATTGAAGAAGTTGTGGGAGAACCACCGTTACTTTTACTCGATGATGTTTTAGCTGAATTAGACCCCTCTCGTCAAAATCAGCTACTAGATGCTATCCAAGATAGGTTTCAAACTTTGATTACTACGACTCATTTGGGTTCTTTCGATGCTCAATGGTTGAATTCCTCACAGATTCTTACTGTTAGTGGAGGAAAATTATCGGCTAAAACTGCTGCTGTTTAGACTTTGTTGAATTCGTTTTGAGAAAGTAGAAAGTAGGGAAGGTTTGGTTTTTATTCAAATTTATTAACCTATTTTTGATTTGATTACAGTTTAGTTACAAAACTTTATATTTTAGCTATAGAAATATTTAGCTTTACTACGTTTTGAGGGATATAAATTGGTACTAATATGCCGTAGCTCTGATAATTAAACTAAGGAAATTATTTCCAATAAGTGATTTATGTTAAATGCTTTATTAATGAATGAGTAAACTTTATTTCTATAGCCTACTCCGCAACAGCCTACTTCACATATTATCAATAATTTGACAGACCAAAGAATTCATACATCTTGACATCAAAACAAAGCTGATTATTATTGATATATGGTGATATAACTATCGAGCTTATACGGATTGTATTGAAAATAGCAAAAAAACCTCTAAGGCTCGCTCTATATATTTTTAATAATTATAATTGTAAGACTTATATCAACTGTTAACTACATAATATATTTATTTAATCCATTTTTTATGCAAATTTTATGCAAAGATGAATATATATAAATAAGCAGTTAACACTATACCTCTGAAGGTAGAGGATATCTTGAATCAAATTGTATCTAATTAAATGTAAATTTATTTTATGATTTAAATATCTTTTCTGTTTAGGTCTAGCTTGCAAACCTCAAGAAAACTATTTTTGCCAATAAGCTAGAGAAAAGTTTAGTATATATAATACTATTTAAATATTGGGTATTCGGTGACTGCTAGGACAATCTTATTTGTAAGAAATTCATAGTTGATCATGGCTGATAATTAAGAGCTAACTTT
>JBCBHT010000582.1:0-1940 GCA_038525335.1 Cyanobacteria bacterium J06621_15
AACTCCTAACTCATAATTCCTAACTCATAACTCCTAACTCCTAACTCATAATTCCTAACTCATAACTCCTAACTTACTTATGAATGTTGTCGAAATTTTAAAAGAAGATTATCAACGTTTTCCTGAAAATCAAACTTATAGTATTTACGCGGAAGATGTTTATTTCAAAGACCCAATGAATGAGTTTAAGGGGGTGGAACGCTATAAAAAAATGATTCAGTTTATTAAAACTTTTTTTGTTCAACCACAGATGGATGTACATGATATCCGCAGGGAGGGAAACACTATTAAAACTGAGTGGACGCTGAATTGGAATACACCTTTACCTTGGAAACCGCGAATTTCTATTCCGGGATGGAGCGAACTGGGGTTAAATTCTGATGGTTTGATAGTTTCTCACGTGGATTATTGGAAATGTTCTAAATTAGATGTACTCAAACAGCATTTCTTCCCCTCAAAAAGTACATAATAAATATATGTAAATAAATGTAAAAGCTTCTCAGGAAACAAAGATTATTCATGCGCGTAATTTTAATGACAGGTAAAGGTGGTGTGGGAAAGACTTCGGTTGCTGCTGCTACCGGACTGCGTTGTGCTGAATTAGGCTATAAAACGTTGGTTTTGAGTACAGACCCAGCCCATTCTTTAGCCGATAGTTTTGATATGGAACTCGGACACGAAGCACAGCAGGTTCGACCAAATTTATGGGGTGCTGAACTGGATGCTTTGTTGGAACTTGAAGGAAATTGGGGTTCTGTAAAGCGCTATATTACTCAGGTTTTGCAAGCTAGGGGATTGGAGGGAATCCAAGCTGAAGAATTGGCTATTTTACCGGGGATGGATGAAATTTTCGGTTTGGTCAGAATGAAGCGTCATTACGATGATGGGGAATTTGATGTTTTAATTATTGACTCTGCTCCTACCGGTACAGCTTTGCGCTTATTGAGTTTACCAGAAGTTGGTGGCTGGTACATGCGACGTTTTTATAAGCCTTTCCAAAATATTTCGGTAGCGTTACGTCCTTTGGTGGAGCCGATTTTTAGACCTATTGCTGGTTTTTCTTTACCAGATAGAGAGGTAATGGATGCACCCTATGAGTTTTATCAGCAAATTGAAGCGTTAGAAAAGGTTTTAACTGATAACAATCAAACCTCCGTGCGTTTAGTTGCAAATCCAGAAAAGATGGTAATTAAGGAATCTCTTCGCGCTCATGCTTATTTAAGTTTGTACAACGTAGCGACAGATTTAGTAATAGCAAATCGAATTATTCCTCAAGAAGTGCAAGACCCATTTTTCAAAAGATGGAAGGATAATCAAGAACATTATCGTCAAGAATTGCACGAGAATTTCCATCCTTTACCAGTGAAAGAAGTTCCGCTTTATTCTGAAGAAATGTGTGGAATAGAGGCTTTAGAAAGACTCAAGGAAACATTGTATAAAGACGAAGACCCAACACAAGTTTATTACAAAGAAAATACAATTAGAGTTGTTCAAGACCAAAATCAATATAGTTTAGAACTTTATTTACCCGGAATTCCGAAAGACCAAGTTAATCTCAGTAAAAGTGGTGATGAATTGAATATTACTATCGGAAATCATCGTCGAAATCTAGTACTTCCACAAGCTTTAGCAGCACTCCAACCATCGGGAGCAAAGATGGAAGAAGATTATCTCAAAATTCGTTTTGCTGAACCAGCGAATGTTAAAGGTTAAAGGTTAAAGGTCAAAGGTCAAAGGTATGAATAGGTAATTGGTAATTGGTAGTGGGAGCATCTTGCTCCCTATTATTACCCCTTCTATTACCTATCTAACTCTTCTTCTATTCCTTATCTAACTTCTCTCTCTTAATTTCTAATTTCTAACTCATAACTTCTAACTCCTAACTCCGTCTTGAAAAGTTTTGGGGACGGAAACCGACACCCCAAACTTTCCGCTAACTC
>JBCBHT010000583.1:0-1928 GCA_038525335.1 Cyanobacteria bacterium J06621_15
ATTCCGACTCTAATGGTTTATTACTCAATCTCCGTTGTTTATCAACAAATGCAATTCAATTACCCGCAATTCAAGAAAATTCAGAAATTGTAAATACAGCATTAAAGCAAAAATTATTAACTCTTGAATCTCGAATCCAAACTCAAAATATATGGCAATTATTAACCGTTCAAGAAAGTATTAGTTTACTAAATAATTCAGAACTAGTTAATTGGGTTTATGAAGCTGTTCAACCTTCACCAATACAACCTTTAATTAATGTTGGTAACTGGTTGAGTAATCAAGTTGATGAAATAACCAACGAATTGGGTTGGATATTAATGCCTTCCTTAAAGCTATCAAAATTACGCTCTTCAGACAATGGATTGCGTTCTTTAGACAATTTTGAGCAGGTAAGAAACGCATTAGAACAGCAAGGTGTTAATATTCCTGCTGATGCAAAAGGTGCTTATCGTGATTTGGAATTTAATCAAAACAGTGGTTTAACGTTATACGCTATCAGATGGTTGCTAAACGCAAATTCGGATAATTCTGAATGGTTATTACTAATTGCTTTAGGTTCCCAACCTCAAAAAAATATGCCAGAAACACTTAAATTAGAAGTGCGCGATGAAACAGAGTTGTTGTTTGACCAAAAATTAAAAGATACAACTCAAGGAATTCTTTATGCTCAAGTTGTTGGTAATTACGGAGAACGTTTTTGGGTTAATATCACCGTTGATGAAAATACTGTAATTGAAATTCCTCCTTTTGGTTTTGAATAAAAGATTAGGTAATTGGTAGTTGGTAATTGGTAATTGGGGGGTTGTAAAAAAATAATATAGATTTATATAACTTATTTATGTAAATTTTTTTTAAATACTATGTTTATTTGGTTTATTTATTTCGATATTTATTGATACTAGCAAGACTTAAAATGATAATGTAAAAAAAATTAATATCAACAAAAATTTGATGCGTTGAAAATAGTCTGTTTTTAAGCTAAATATAAATAAAATTACTTATTAAACTATTTTTACCAATTACCAACTACCAATTACCAATTACCAATTAGATGAAAACCAATTCCCATATATTTAATCTTAAAATCCAAAAATTTGACCAAGTTTGTTTATTTGATTTGTCTTGGGGACAAGGACAAAAGTTAAGTGCTGAAGTTGATTATCCCAGCTATTTAAATCAATTACATCAAGAATGGGAACGAGCTTACCTTAATTTTTATCAGTCGGATGAAATGCGAGGTCGAGCTATTGGTGGTGGGGTTGCTGCAATTAGCATAGATTGGCACGCTGAACTTGTGAAGGCTGAAAGCAAGTTAATGTACCATTTTCACCGCTGGTTGCGTAGTGTGGAACTCTACGATATCCGCTCCCAAATTGCTGGAGCTGCTCAAGATTTGGTACAGGTGTTTATTAGCTGTACTCCGATGGAATTGGAGCGGTATCCTTGGGAAGCTTGGGAAATTGGTACGGAATTTGCTAGTAAAAGTCCGATTCAAATCATTCGCTGTCCTTTAAATATTACTGCTCCCACAGAAAATAATGAAAATAAAAATAAATATTATCGGAAACGTCCCCGGATTTTAGTAATTTTGGGTGACGATACGGGATTGGATTTTCAAGTTGATAAAGAAGCTATCAAACCAATTTTAAAAATAGCAGATGTCAAGTTTGCAGGTTGGCAGCCGGAAGATACTCCCGCTCAAGTAATTGGCAAAATTAGCGATGCGATTACTGATGTTAAAGGATGGGATTTATTACTTTTTTTAGGACACAGTAATGAAACAGAAATTACTGGTGGTGAATTGGGAATTGCTCCGGGTATTTCAATTTCTATTAATGAAATCGCTCCTCAATTAACGATTGAGCGATATTTAAACCGCTACAGGAATTAAAAATTGCTACATTCAATCCTTGTTTTTTCGCAAC
>JBCBHT010000584.1:0-1895 GCA_038525335.1 Cyanobacteria bacterium J06621_15
CATAGTTGTGGACGCAATCTTAAGTTGAGATGAGGCAATAAATAGATAAATATTACATCTGCGTCAGCAAAATTACTGCTATACAAATTTTGTTGGTGGAACTCTAATTGTTTATCAAATTTGTTATCGATAGCTTTTTGTTTTGCCTGTTGAATTAATGTTGGGTCAATATCTATACCTACACCGCGAGTTCCATACTTTTTTGCAGCAGCAATCAAAACGCGTCCATCTCCACAACCCAAGTCGTAAACAACGTCCTCGGAGGTGATTTTAGCGAATTCTAGTATCGCTTCTACAATTTCGTGATTACATGGGATATACGCAATGTCAGGTTTTGGAAGCGTCATTCGATTTTGGATTTTGGATTTTAACAATGGATGGGTTTGGCAACGGGTGGGTTTGACAACGGATAGGTTTCTTTTAGATTTTCCGATTTAATATTATCGGTTGTTTGAAGTGTTAATCAAATTTATAAATTTATTTTTGATATTAAATTAGTCAAAATACCTTGTGGGTCGTAAATAATTTTACAGCCGCGACTCACTACACCAAATGTACCTGAATCTACAGGGTTCACTGAAGCCCATTTCGGTAAACCAAAACTGATTTCTACTTTTAATTTCTTGGATAAGTTATTTTTTGAATTGTTTTTTGAGTTACTTTTTAAATTACTTTTTGAATTATATAAGTCTATATGTCTTGACCAAACTACACCATATTGAGCGTCATTCCACTGCTGAATTTTATAATCAATTGATTCCCAGTTGATTTGATGCACCCAACCATGATTTTGACGAAAAATTTCTGTATCTGAAGCAATTACCATTAAATCAATATCAGAATCAGGTTTTGCTTCACCTCTTGCATAAGAACCGACTAAAGCTAATGCTAAAATTTCTGAACGTTTTTCGACCCAATGCGTAACTTTTTCTAGAATTGCGTTAATCAAATAATTGTCTAAAGCTTTAATACTAGACATTCTCGCTCATTTGGTCGCGAATTGCAGTTAAAATTTTATCTTCAAAATCGGATTCATTTAAAGTTGCAATTATCGGATTTGGATGCTGGTGACGACGGTTTAAATAAACCTGGAGCGCTTCTTTGTCATTACGATTCTTGACCAAGTGTTTTTTTAATTGCTTGTCGGACATTTGAGTATAGTTTACGGGATTCATTAAAATACCTCTCCATCAATAGTTATTTCAAATTCAATATCTTCGTCTTCACCGGCTAATATGTATAAATTTAGCGTGCGTTGGTCTAAGTAAACAAGGTGAATTGGCTGAAGCATTACAAAGGTTAGCTGACACGTGATTGTGTACAGACATTTTAATTGTTCTTCTGTAGGCATTTTTTCTGTTCAATGCTCTTGTTGTTGGGTTTATCCTACAAATTATGATGATTGACTTTCAAGGAGCAGTGCTTACATATGTGAAATGGGCATGGGGAATTAAGAATTGGGAATTGAATATTGCTGTTAAAATTGCAATGTAAATGTGAAAAAATAACCGGAAATAATGACAGAATTTTCTAAGTTTGACCGGGTTTTGGAAAGTGTAGAAAAGTTATCTTTAGATGAACAGGAAGCACTCGTTCAAGTTGTACGTCGAAGAATTGTTGAAAAACGACGCGATGAAATTTCTGAAAATATTACTCAAGCACGGGAAGAATATGCGAAAGGGGAAGTCTTTCGTGGTCAAGTTTCAGAAATTATGAATGAATTGAATGGATTGAATCAATAGATGATAGATATTAATTTAAAAATAAATAATTATAATTTCGCTTAGGGGGCTTTTAGGTGAGGATGTGACTAAATTCGAGACTTGTGTATACACGTTAGTTAATAAGGAGAGGAGAAAGAATAAATTTTATCTGTATTCCATTGAAGTAAAAAC
>JBCBHT010000585.1:0-1886 GCA_038525335.1 Cyanobacteria bacterium J06621_15
GCTAAGAAAAGGAATTATTTATCTACTATTCCATTCTTGCAACTTTTTCTGAGCAAATTCCCGCAATTCTTCATCAGGGTCATTTTTTGCTCTGTCTCTTAGTAGGGGTAATGTTTTTGGGTGGTTGGGGTAGTGTTCGAGAATTGCTTCGAGTGCTGCATATCTTGGATTTAGCCAATATTCATGAATTTTACAAGGGTCATTTTTTGCGCGATCGCACAAAAATTCAATTATTTCAGGTTCTTTTTTCCACCATCTGGAAATTACATCTATGGCTGTTCTTCTAACTGAACGTGCATCATCATACAAAGCGATATTTTTCAGAAACAAAAGCATTTCTACTTGTTGATTCCATCCTCTATACATTGCGTAAATTGCTTCTCGTCTTATTCTCCAACTGCTGTCGTTTTGTATACATTGTTTCAGAACTTCTAATGTCTTTGGCTCATGTTTGTATCTTTCTGCTAATTCTATGATGGCACCTACTCGTGTATTTAAATTATTGCTAAACTGAGCAAGATTTATAAGCATCTGGAAATCATCTATATCTACATGTCGTTTTACAAGTTCCTGGGATACTAATCGAGAAACAGCCCAATACCTGGTATGGTTGACAATAGTCTTTAACCACTCAATTGTTTTTTCGTCATCTTTCCAAACATTTAGAATAATTGAAATAGCTTTAGTACCAATTTTTTTTCCTACATACCATTGGTGTTTTGCTAAATATTTTATATCCTTTTGATATTCACTTAAGTTTTTAAGCAAACTAAATAATTTTTCATCGCTGGCTAAAATTACCTTTCTATTCCTCACCTCACCCAAACATTCAGCAGCCAAAAATAAATTCTTAAACCTCTCTTCTTCCCCATCAATCTCCATCAAAAACTCAATAATCTCCCCGACAAACTTCGCTTCAATCATCCCCGCAATCAATTTTAAAACCTCATGCCAAGATTCATCCATCCAGTGCTTACCAAACACTTCTATCTTCAACTGCTCAATACTTAACGTTTGGGTTTCTTTAAACTGCCAAACAAATTCCCAAGCACAGAAATATTCTAAAAATGTTCGATGTACAAAAGCATAATAATCAGCACCCAGATAGCACAACATAAAATTGCGCGTTCTAAGTTGATTTATCATTAATTTCGCAGCTTCTCTCGCTTTATCAACTTCTATAGTTTTCAAATAATTTTTAAGAATCCGTTCTAAATCGCATTCTTTTATTAAATTACCAGCTAAACCTTTTTCACTGGTTTGCATAAAATAAGCAACTTGACGTAACATTGACTGCTTATCTTTATAATCAATCGTTTTTGGATCTAATCTTTTATCTTCTATCAAAGTACGTTCCACATCCCACTGATGCAACAATACTCTTGATGCTTGATTATAAAGTTCGGCTCTATCTCTTGGTAATTCTTGGTTGCGATTAAGAATCGCCATCATAGTTAAAAGTAAAGGATTTCCAGCTAATTCTGCTATAGCTTTTGAATTATCAATCCCTTTTTGTAATCGTTCTTTTTTTCTACTTTTATCTGCTTCGTCACTAAAAGTTAATTCATGCCAACGATAGATGAAATCTTGAATTTGTTCTGTTTCTAAATCTTCCAGAATGAAATGCTTAAATTCTGCATCTCTTAGTCTTTGAGGTTTGTAACCAATTACCCGAGAAGTGACAATTACCTGTACGTTTGGATATTCATTTGTAAAGCGATGAATATCTGTAATCACATCTTCTCTTTTCCCAGCCTCAAATACTTCATCTAATCCATCAAACATCACTTTTGCATTACCAGCTTTAAGCTGTGCTTGTAGTTGATGTTGATTTAAATGATGTACAACACCGCTACATTTATGGAAAAATTCGAGAAAATTATTGC
>JBCBHT010000586.1:0-1877 GCA_038525335.1 Cyanobacteria bacterium J06621_15
TGTTGATGAGCTTTTGGGTTGAAAATTATGTTGTTTGCTTCGTTCATAACTACAACTTGTTAACTTTTATCAACAGACGTTCATTGAACCAAATTTATCAATTTTACATTTAGGGTCTTGTTTGTTATTAATGAGTAAGGTGCCATAATTTATCTGTTAAAAAAAACCAGACATTTTGTCCGGTCTTTTGGTTATTACCACTTTAATGATTACTTTTATTAATTCATCTCTTAAACGAGACATAAATATAAATTAACACCTTAAAAAAAGACTTTTAAATTTATTCCCAGGTAGTTGTTATCTCCCATCGGTTGTGAATTGTAAATAGTCCTAACTTTGCACAAATTTTAAACTGAATTGCCAGTTAGTTCATACTAGCTTAAAAAAATACAAGCTTCAAATAATTACAACTATTAATTATATTATTCTGAAAAATTAAAATAATGATATGAGTTTTTATAGAAAAAATATATACAGAAAATATTAGCTTTTTTCAGTATATAAACGTAATTTATAATGATTTTCCTAACCCAGATATATACAATTACTATGAATCAATAAGGCTGTTAATAGCTTGATAAGAAATACGTGTTAAAACTACTTTCACCGAAAATAAACGTTAGTGTTAGTATTTTCTATGCATTGAATAAAGCTTGCATGGGCACACTTCATGCTATCTATAATTCTTCCTGTAGCGCTTATAAGTATATGGTCATTTAAATCACTGGTTTTACTGAATTTTTACAATTTGAGTTAAATTTAAATTAAATACAGCAATTATGATGCTAATAGTCTAAAATTTGCTGTTTATCTATTGAAAAGTATTTAGCATTGGGGAGAATTTTGCTTATGGAATTGAATCTTTTTTCTGACATTTCAACAACTAAATTTGATATGTTTTCAAGATATTTTGTTGGTAATGGTGCGTTTTCATCATCCATAGTCAGATAAAGCGTTCTATGTTTGTGAGGTGCATTTCGTATCATAATCTTGAGTGTAGGTGGAGATAATCGCGAATTGATAGAAACAGCAATTCTAAATTCTTCTCCAATCGATGCACTCAAGATTATGGTAAGAAATGCACCTCACAAAAGCAGAACGCTTTACCTCACCATTGATGATGAAAATGCAACATTACCATCCGAATATCTCAAGAATATATCAAATATAGTTGTTGAAATGTCAGAAAAAAGATTCAAATCTATAAGAAAAATTCTTCCTAATGCTACTAAATTTTCCACAACTGAACAGCAAATATTAGGCTATTAGCATTATAATTGCTGCATCTAATTTCAATTTTAATTGAATGGTAAAAATTCAGTGCAATAAGTAATTTAAATCACTAATATCTTCTAAGCGCTACAGGAAAAATTACAGATAGCTTGAAGGATACCTATACAACCCACATTCCGCACCCCAACTGTCACAAAGGGGTTTTTACTGAACATTTTTTCTATGAAGAGAATAAAAACAGACTTTGGATATTTGCGTAGTCATATTATTGGCTTATTTTAGATGAAATTTATATTCTCAATAAGGAGCAATAAGTTTTGAAGCTAAAATCATAGATAAAAACTTATAGTTATTTCTGCAATATCATCATAGTACTTATGTTTAAACAATAAAAAGTGATTATAATTTGTGACTATTGATTAAAATGAATAGTCTTTTCACACATAAATTATTATTGTTTTACTTCAACATTTATAATAATAGCGACATCTTTCTGGTAAAAACGAGAGAATATATTCTCTTTCTGAAGTCCAATTTGAGATTGATATTTCATCATTATATGTAACTAAATGTATAGATTGAAAACGTTGAAATATCAGTCGCATCGTCGGATTTTTTATAGCTTTACCAAGCTGATTTTTAAT
>JBCBHT010000587.1:0-1873 GCA_038525335.1 Cyanobacteria bacterium J06621_15
TGAAAGAAAACAAACCCATCAAAATTAATGGGTTTTCTTACTCACCCAACCAGGGTTGAAAACCCTGGTCTAATAGCTTAAGTCCTATAAATATGACTAGAAAATGAGCTATCAAAACTAATGTGACAGACCATTAAAGCTACAATTGCGAAATTTAACAGTGTAATTTTTACTGAAAACAGGAATATTTATTATACTTTTCATAAATCGCATTAAAAAGCAAAATATGGTTATAACTTCTGGACAAGATAAACAGTTATTGAAAAATCTATACAATGCTTTTGACCCTTTTCGACCTTTACCTCCTGGCGACCCAAATTATGTAGATTGTCGTGAAGTGCGCGGTGATGGAGATATTTTGGAAGATTTGGGAAATAGGATTTTACTTTCCGAGCAAAAAACCTGTCAGCTATATTCAGGTCATCGCGGTGCTGGTAAATCTACGGAATTGCTGAAATTAAAGCAAGCTTTGGAAGAACAAAATATTTACGTAGTTTATTTTGCTGCGGATGAGGAAGATATTGAATCGGAAGATGCACAGTATACCGATATTTTGCTTGCTTGTACTCGTCACATTTTAGAAGAACTTAAAAACAGCGCTAATCCTAACCCGCTACTAGACTGGTTAAAAGGTCGTTGGGAAGATATCAAAGACTTAGCCCAAACCGAAATGTCCTTTGAAGGAATGAGTGTAGAAGGACAAATATCCCAGTTTGCGAAACTAACAGCAAATCTTAGAGCAGAACCGACTTTACGTTCTAAAATTAGAAAAAAAGTAGACCCTTACACGGTTACTTTAATTGATGTTTTAAATCAGTTTCTGAAAGATGCAAAAAAGCAACTTCCTAATGGTTGTACCGAATTAGCAGTAATTGTTGATAACTTAGATAGAATTGCACCAATTATTACCGATGATAATCAAAAGACAAACCACGAAGAAATATTTATTGACCGCAGCGAACAATTAAAAGCTTTAGATTGTCACTTGATTTATACCGTACCTATATCATTAGTTTATTCGCGACGTGGAACTGATGTCAGAGATATTTACAGCGATACTCAAGTTTTACCAATGATTATGGTGCGGACTCCCGACGGTGAAATTTATCAACCGGGTTTAGATAAAATAAAAGAAATTATTGCTAAAAGAATTAATCAATTTGCGACTTATTTAGATATAAATAAAGAAATTTTTGATAGTCCCGAAACATTTAATCAACTATGTTTGATGAGCGGGGGACACTTACGAAATCTGCTATTGTTAACTCAGGATGCTATAGCTCGTACAGCACAGTTACCTATTTCTCAAAAAGCAGTAAGACGAGCCATTACCGAAGCACGAAACACTTATCGTCAAACGGTAGAACATAGTCAATGGGGTTTACTCGCAGAAGTATTTCGTTCCAAGCGATTAGCTAATGAAAAAGAGTGTCGTAGTTTATTGTTTAATCGCTGCCTTTTAGAATATCGTTACTTAGATGAAGAAGGCGAAATTGAGCGTTGGTGTGACGTTCATCCTTTGATTAAAGGAATTGCAGAATTTAAAGAACTAGTGGCTAAAAATAAGTCATGACATCAGAATCAATTGACGTATATGTCATTGCGACCGGAGGGAAGCAATCTCAAAGTCTTTGATTTCGTAATGAAGGTTATAAAAATTAGTATGATATGACATCAGAATCAATTGACTGGGACGAAGATTTACCAGCAGAACCAGAAGAAGAATATCAAGCATTCTTTCGTACTTTGGAACGAACGGAAGGTTTTCGTTTGCTATTTGTGCAATGTACTCCAGTTGAAGGTGATGAGTTAATTACTAAAGTTAAGCAAGAATTACCAAAGAAAACTATTGAAGTTTTACAGTTTGAAGAAC
>JBCBHT010000588.1:0-1861 GCA_038525335.1 Cyanobacteria bacterium J06621_15
CCAGAAGGTATTGGCAGTAGTCCAAACAAGTCATTTTATTTGCCATACTCTGACCTTAACTCGTTTACACTTCCCTAATCAAATTTTTCTTTTGCGTAAGTCCTATAAGGTTCAATAGCGCAACATCTTCTTCATCTAATAATCGAGAAGGTATAGGCTGTCTTTTAGAGCCAGGAACAATGCGAGCAAAACCATCAGCTGTTAAATTTACGGAATAATCATTTATGTTTCTCGTATCAGCAGAAATTGGAGTTGAGGGGCGCGGTTCCAAATCAGGTACATTTTCTGCCAATGTTATCCTCGCTCCTAGGGTATGAAGCAAAGGATCACCAATAATATCTTGTTTCGGAAAAAGCACGTGGGCTGCTGTTAGTATATGGTTTGGTCCAATAATAATTCCACTTCCCACACCTGGTCTACTAGCACCAGTAGAAGTTAATCTATCTACTGCCACAACAGAGCTAAAAAAGCCTAAAGCTGATTCCGTAACAACGGAGCGATTGTCTGAACCTATAATTCCCATTGTATTTTACTCCTTACATTTTGGATGTTTAATTTCAATTAAATTAGATAAATTTTTCAGCGGAACGCGAACTACTGTCCCATGATTGCTAAGAATTAAGCTGTCTGAGTCAATCAGACCTACTATGGCGGCAGGAATACCACGGTATGCATCTTTATATTGATCATCATCATCAACATCTTTGAATGTAAAATCTTTAATAACACAAGACCAATTAATTAATGATTTTGTGATAGCTTTATCTTCATTAATTTGAATTAATATGTGGTCATTTTGTGCCTTGCCTTTTACGCGCTGATAAGAAGAAAATGATAACAGCACCAGATCCCCCCTTACGTCAACTTGACTACTTGCATCATCAACATAATCAATTAGTGATGGAGAATCAGAGTTCTTCCAAAACATAGTTTTATAAACTTCCCATCGTTGAGAAACAGTAATTATAATTAAATCTTCAGAAAGTTTAATTGCTTCGGAACGAATTGAGAAAATATAGTTTTTTGGTGTTTGTGGCGCATTTATATCTTCTTTGTCTAAGATTATCTCCTCTATTTTTCCAGTATTTGTTATTAACAGAGGAGCTTTCTCTTCCAGAGGACGATTTCTCAGTATAATTGCCAAGGATTTATTGCTCGAATCAATTTTTACTTCCTCTTTTCTTAAGTTATCATAGTCAGGATCAGTGATTCTAATGTCTTCAATAATTTTTTTACCAGAAGAATCTAGCAATAAAATATCAGTAGTAAACTTGCCAAATAATCCTTTGGTTTTAACTAAAAGCGCAGGTTGATCCCCTAAAAATTTCATTCCACCAAAATACAACTCTGCTCTGGATAATTTTATTTTTTGTAATGATTTGAGCTGAGATGTATCTAGCGATACTAGATAAACTTCTTCTGGAAATTTATTTTTACTAGAAAAATCTGGTAGATTTTTATAATCGTAGGCATGAATCATTAAAACATTATCTTTTAAAGCAAGGTCATAACCAAAACCATAACCTCTAGATTTGCCAAATAATCTTTTAGGGGGATATATTTCATATGATCGTAACCAGTTACCATCAGCCTGACGATTATAAATTACTACTCTATTAGCTCCAGGGTCGCCCACAGCTAAGTAATCATGACTGACCGCTAAAGAATAGCCAAATACCCTACTATCGTCGGGGTCTGATTCTAAATATGATATTAGCTCATCTTTTTTATTTGCTTTTAATTTAATATCAACAGCTTCAGTTTGCTCTGACCAAGTTTTACTATTAACCTCTTTAGTTACAGCAATATTTACTGGCTCTAAAGTATTTAAAGCTGGTAAGTTTCTTAACAGCAAAACCAG
>JBCBHT010000589.1:0-1854 GCA_038525335.1 Cyanobacteria bacterium J06621_15
CCGATGCAATGATTTGGACTGAAAGAATCGGGTTTATTGCTGTCTTGGCTTTAAGTGGTACTTTAGTTAGAAGAGATGTCTAACATCATTATCAAAAATTAAGTACTTTTTCTTGAAGCTGCATGGGTTTGTGCTACTAAATCAATAATTTCATCTGGCGATTTTTCTTCAATTGCTGCTAACAAGTTTATGGCTTTTGTTATCAAACGATTGCTATCTTCAAAAGTTTTTTGGCTGGGTAATACAAGTTGAATGGGATTTCCTTCATCGTCAGCAGCACCTTGAAATACAATTAAACGTGGATTTGGGTGTGTTATTGTTTCCCAACCGTTTTGATGAAGATAAGATATTATATCGTTAATCTGAAGACGATTACTGTCCAATTCTTCTGGGAGAATTTGCTCTACCATTACCACTCTCCTATTTTCACTTTTTCTATTAATTCCAACAAAGATTCGGGAGTTAAGCGTTGTTCTCTTTTAATCCTAATTCTAACACTTTGACGATTTGTTGTTGGTTTACCATTAAGATATTCCCAGTAACAACTCCCACGGATTCGCATTTCTTCTTCATCATATATTAACCACTCGGATGAATTTGGCGGTAAAGCAAATAGTATAAGAATACAAGGTACAGCCATGCGGAAATTACGACGAATTACTAAGTCGTTGTAAGTTTTGGCTTCTAAATCGTAAATAATTGTGTTGTCGTTTCGCTGCCACTGTGTTGAAGCTTTTAATTGGAAGCTTAGAGAAAACCCTGACTCTACACGCCGATTATTACGAATAGTTATTTCATCAAAGTTACCATCAACTCCGTAATCGTATTCACGAATAGAGAGATTTAAACCTGCTTTCCCTGCTACTGCTCGGATATAAGCTCTACTTAAAGATTCAAGAATATGCGGTTCGGTCAACATAAAATTTTAAAAATGAGATGTTTTAGCAGCATACACAGACAGCTTTAAGTAGCTTTAGATGTCACCTCAAAAAGCCTTACAGTAGCCGCAAGATTGATAACTTAAAGTCTATCAGAATTTTATGAAGAAACTTCTCCCCAGAAACTAGTAATAGCAGGAGCAAAAACCGACGTGTCAGGACTTGATGCTGGTTGAGTTATATACTTTGCACGATTAGCGATCGCTAATATCCTATCCGTATCACGAACGTACAAAGGAACCATCATTTCTCGTTGTTCCAATAGTTCATGTAACCCAATTTCCATCTGTTGACCTTGGTGAAACTTGCTACGCGCAGCCTTCTGAACCATTTGAGCAAGTTCGGCACCCGTACAGTTAACAGTTTTATTGAGAACAATTCGCCATTCTTTTTCTGTAAGTACATCCGAATTTTTATAGCGTGTATCAAATCTGCTAAGATGCATCATTAAAATCTCTTTGCGCTCAATGGCTTGAGGGAATCCTACGTAAAATATTTCGTCAAATCTTCCTACCCTAGTTAACTCCGGTGGTAATGCATCAAGTCGGTTAAGAGTTGCAACTACAAATACTGCACTTGTTTTGTCTTGTAACCAAGTTAATAAAGTTCCTAAAATTTGGCGAGAACCAACATCCTCTCCTGACTCATTTGATGCAGCAAAAAGTTTATCAAATTCATCAAAATACATCACTACAGGAGCGCAAGCTTCTACCCTCTCCAATAAACGTTTGAGATAAATCGCACCATCGGTAATTACAAGAGCAGTATCTACACTTATTAGAGGAAAACCCAATATTTTAGCAATGACATTTGCTGATAAAGTTTTTCCTGTCCCTGGTGGTCCCACTAACAAACAACCTTTAGGAAGAGGAATATTTACAGTTCGTGCTTGGGGTAAAAAATCGTATTTGACATT
>JBCBHT010000590.1:0-1834 GCA_038525335.1 Cyanobacteria bacterium J06621_15
GAGAATAAATAAAGCAACCGTAGAATTATTAGGTTACACAGAAGAAGAATTAATTAATAAACAAATTTCTCTAATTAGGGCTTGCTGAATAAATACGAAAATGTGATGCAGCATACATTTTCAGACCAAAGGAATATATTCAAGTGCAAGGAAAAGGTCTAGAATGACTCAAAACCCTTGCATTACCGTGAGTAACACGCTGCGCGTGTTTAGTATGTATGTACCGTTTTGAGGAGCAATCTCAGGTATCATCAGAAAACTTTGAACTCCCTTTCGAGGGAAAGTTGTCTGAAGATAATCGTTGGGTAATTATGGCTTCATTAATACCTTGGTCAGATTTTGAAGAAGAATATGCTTCAATTTTTTCCGAGGAAATAGGCGCACCAGCAAAATCTTTTCGTATGGCACTAGGGGCGTTAATTATCAAAGAGAAATTAGGAATAAGTGACAGAGAAACAGTTGAACAAGTTAAGGAAAACCCTTATTTACAGTATTTTATAGGAATGTCATCCTATAAAAATGAAACTCTATTTGATTCATCCATGCTAGTTCACTTTCGACAAAGGATAGGAGTAGAACTAGTGAATAAAATAAATCAAGAGATGGTAAAGAAGATGCTAGAAGAAACATCTTCAACTTTAGCGACTGAAAAAAAAAGAATTAAATGATTCATTTAACAGTGGAAAACTAATATTAGATGCAACTTGTGCGCCAAGTGATATTAGTTACCCTACGGATTTAGGACTATTAAATCAAGGTAGAAAGCATACAGAGCAAATAATAGATTATCTGTATGAGCAAGTAAAAGATAAAATAGGAAAAAAACCAAGAACTTATCGTAAAATTGCTAGAAAGAATTACTTAAAGGTAGCTAAAAAGCGTCGTCCACGTCAAAGACAAAGAAGAAACGCAATTAAAAAACAACTCCAATATATCAAGAGAAATTTATCTCACATTAAGAAGCTAATTACGGTAGGAGCAACTCTATCTAGTTTAAGTAAAAGGCAATATAAGATGTTGCTAGTTGTAAGCGAAATTTATCGCCAACAATTATGGTTATATGAAAATAAGAAAAAGAGTATTGAGAACCGTATTGTTAGTCTTAGCCAACCGCATATACGTCCAATTATCCGAGGTAAAGCTGGGAAAACAGTAGAGTTTGGCGCAAAATTATCCGCTAGTTATTTTGATGGATATGTATTTTTAGACCATATTAGTTGGAGTAATTTTAATGAATCAACAGATTTGAAAACACAAATAGAATCCTTTAAAAACTATACTGGTTGTTATCCAGAATCGGTTCATGTAGATCAAATTTATCGTACAGTCGAAAATCGGGCTTGGTGCAAAGAAAGAGGTATTAGAATTAGTGGACCGCCCTTGGGAAGACCACCTGCAAATATTAGTAAAGAGAAAAAGAAACAGGCTGCTGAAGATGAGAAGTTTCGTAGCTCTATTGAAGGAAAGTTTGGACAAGGGAAAAGAAGATTTACACTTAATTGTGTGATGACTAAACTTTCTCATACTTCTAAAACTGCGATTGCAATCACTTTTTTAGTTATGAATCTTTCCACTTATCTATCACGTTTATTGAAAGATTTTTTATGTCTATTTTTCACAAATCTACCTTTTTTACGGTCTGGCATTAACAAAAGTTATATTTCTATTGATTTTAACGAGCATAAACTTATTGTTATTCCTTCTTTGAATAACTAATAAATCTACATCTCACTTTTTTATTACTTTTTCAGCAAGCCCTAATTAACTTTTCCTACCTTGGGTAATAACTTGTGACAGTCCGGAGGTGCGAAGGACGAAATATAGCCCGTGAATG
>JBCBHT010000591.1:0-1834 GCA_038525335.1 Cyanobacteria bacterium J06621_15
GTTAGTACCGCTGGAGAATATTCCTACGTAGGTCGCTTGGTAGTTGAATTTGATTCCGAAGGTAAAGTAATCCTTGAGAGCATTGACGAAGAAGTCAGCGGTGCTTATGCTACCAACGAAGCTGGTTTAAATGCAGTCTACGGTGATGACATCGATGATGCGTTTGCTGAAGGTAGCAAAGGGGAACAAGTTCAATCATTAACCAATGCAGTTGAAGCAGTAGTTCAGGAAACCGACGGTATTACCTTTGGTAAAACCAATGTTTTCTTAGAAGGTAGACGTTCCGAAGTTCGTACCGAAGAAACCAACTTTGGTAACTTGACTGCTGATGCAAACTTAGCTGCTGCACAAGAAGCTGATGAAACAGTAGTAATATCAATTAAGAACGGTGGTGGTATCCGGGCTGAAATTGGTAGTATCGATGGTACAACAGGTGAAGAAGGTACTACTTTAGCAAACCCCGATGCTGGTAAAGAAGCAGGAGAAATTTCTCAATTAGACCTTGAAAATTCCTTACGCTTCAACAACGGTTTAACCTTATTAACCGTAACCGCTCAAGAATTGCTTGATATTATTGAGCATGGTGTAGCAGAAAGCGGAGACGGAGCAACACCCGGACGCTTCCCACAAGTTAGTGGTTTGAAATTCAGCTTTGACGACGATTCAGAAGCTGGTGACAGAGTTGAATCCTTAGCAGTTGTTGATGAGAAAGGTAACATTATAGATGTAGTTGCCGAAAACGGTGAAATAGCTGGAGACGCAAGTCGTACCTTCCGCATTGTGACCTTGAACTTCCTTGCTGGTGGTGGTGATGGTTATCCTTTCCCCACAGGAGAAAGTGCAAACCGAGTAGACTTAGAAGCTGAAGGTGTACGTACTGGTTTAGCTACTGCTGCTGACGACGGTTCCGAACAAGATGCTTTAGCTGAGTACTTGATTGAAAACTTTGCTGGAACACCTTTTGATGTTAAAGATGTTGCACCAGCAGAAGATATGCGGATTCAGAATCTCGATTTCCGCGAAGATACTGTTTTAGATTTACCCAGCGGATTGATTCAAACTGAAACTCTTGCAGATGGAAACGAAGTTGAAGCAATCAACCTAACTGGTTTCAATAATCAACCAACAGTATCAGTAAACTACACTATCACTCGCGAAGCTGCTTTTGATAACGAAGTATACTTCTACGCAGTTGACGATATCAACGGTAGCGTCAATGGAGTTAATGTTGGTGATGCAAACTATGCTGAAGAAGCTTTGAAACGACTAGTTTCTCCTGAGTTCTCCACTACTGACGGTAATACAGAAAGCGGAACTGCTCAAGTCAATGCAGGTTCTGTCATCGTTCCCATAATTATTTCTAATGGAACCTTTGCAGAAGCATTGAGCGGTCAAGCAGAAGTTTACTTCCCATACTTGGGTGCTAACAGCGACGGTTTCGACCACATCAGATTCAACAATGCTAACAATAGCTTTGAATTTGAAGATTTAGCTAACGGTGGTGACCAAGATTTCAACGATATCATTATCGAAATTAATGGTATTGCTTAACGCTTAACAGTTAGCAAGAAATTATAATAATGAGTTGATATAACCGGCTTCTTTTAGGAGTCGGTTTTTTATGTTATTTGTTAGTGGTTAACTAATAATTGTTAATGAATAACTATTTACTGTTTGCCATGAATTCCAACACAAAATTGCCTGAGAAAATCGCTATTGTAGGTGCTGGTTTAGGAGGTTTGACTTGTGCTGTAGCGCTACATAAAAAGGGTTTCAACGTAGAAGTTTACGAGAAAGCACAAGATTTCCGTCCCGTTGGTGGTGGTTTAGGATT
>JBCBHT010000592.1:0-1822 GCA_038525335.1 Cyanobacteria bacterium J06621_15
GACAAAATTTAGCAAGCAACCTATGGGCAAACACTGATTATTCTCCTCAAACCAAATCATAAATAACTATATCCGAATAATTATAATCTTTTCACTTTTACAGTAAATAGAAAGACTCAGATCGATATCTAATTATTAAATAACTCTAAATAATTAAATTTTTTAGCTCATAGATATCTTGGAAAAAAGCCCGAATATAATCATTAGCAGGTTGATTAAGAATTACTTTTGGTGTTCCCACCTGAACAATTTTTCCCTCCTTCATGACTGCAATGCGATCGCCGAGCTTGAAAGCTTCATGAATATCGTGGCTGATAAAAATAATTGTCTTATGGAGTTCCTGCTGTAGCATGAGTAGTTCTTGCTGCATTTCTCTTCTAATTATATTTTGCTGAGACGCAGTTCCCGCATTCTTGGTTCGCTAACGTGGGCTACTTCTTCTCCATCAATATAAATATTGCCACTGGTAGGTTTAATCAAGCGGTTGATGCAGCGAATTAGAGTTGATTTTCCCGAACCAGATAGCCCCATAATGACAAATAATTCTCCTGAATAAATCTTCAGGGAAATATCTGCGATACCGACAACCTGGTTAGATAATTGCAAAATATCATCTCTACTTCTACCCTCGCGAAACAACTTGAGAGCAGCACGAGGACGATCCCCAAAAATTTTGATGAGATTTTCCAAGTGAATTTTAGCTCGAATATTTTCCATGGCATAAAGTTAACTCATCATTGCTGCTGCTGCTTGATGCCCCGCAGCAGCCCTAGTGATAAATGGGCTTTATTGGGTTGTCCTAGCAACAAAAATTGCTCTAATTATGCTTTTTCCTCTTATTTTTTGGCTCTAGTTATTTTTTATGATTATCTTAGACTATTGCAAAAATATGATGAATTTAAAACTGGATGCTGGAAGTTTATCAGATTATTCATTATTTGTATCTAATCGTAAATTATTAGAAAGATAGATTTGCGACCTAAATCTTCTACATTTGTTCTCTAATAGCATAATTAATCCCATCCCTTGACACCTAATGATGCGATTAAGCATATTTTTTGTTGACAAATGTCCTTAAGTACTTTATCAACTAATTACTTGCTTTTCCTAAGCAATAGTAATAGAATTACATTTCTCATAAGTAATATTGTATTAACGTATACTTGTTCGCGTTAGATTAGCTACTTATTTTTAGAATGAAGCTAAAGAGCAACCTAAAAAAAATATTGGTATTGAGGGGAATAACACAGAGCCAAGTTGCTATTCAAACGGGGCTTACACCGAGTACTATTGGAAAGTTATGTAGAGACTACCCCAGTCGTTTTGATGCTGCGACATTGGTCAAAATCTGTGAATTCCTTAAAATCGATAACTTAGATGAAATTTTTGAACTTGAAGAGTAATTAATAGAATGATTAAAAAAGTGTCTTGGCTAAGAAAATTTCAGTCTTCTCCAGAGATTAATAGATCGATTAATAATAGTGTCGATGATTATGGCTCAAACAATTACTAAATAGGTCGGTATAAATACAGGGTAATCGCACGAAATATTAAACTTAAAATAAGCCAGAATTGGCAAGGATTTGAAGAAGAAAGTTATCATCTAATCCAGCCTTGTAACGTTTCATCTTGAGACTACCTTTGGAAGTATCTTGACGAATTAGGTTTAATGCAAGTCGTCTCAGAATACTCATATTTCTAGCACCGTTATCTTTGCGAATTCGCGAACTGTCTTCGTTAAATACGACGTCTAGACACCAGTGTAATTGTTTTCCGACTGCCATTCGGAGTCATTGGGGAATAGAAAATCAATTACACTGGT
>JBCBHT010000593.1:0-1803 GCA_038525335.1 Cyanobacteria bacterium J06621_15
GAAACGAAGCAACCGCAAGGGCTGCGATTACTTCGCTTCGCTCGTAATGACGGTAAATATTTTTGTTGACTTACTTATGTAGCTAAATAGACGAAGATAGTAAAATTGTACACCTTGATTACCCATCGAAACAGCTGGAAGCCACTACTGGTTTGTCCCATTAGTTTTGACGGGTTAATTTAGGGAGGGGGTAGAGGGGGTAGATAAGGGAGAGGGGGTAGAAAAAAATAATTTTTTATTTACCCATCAGGGTGTTGGGTTACTCTACGAGAAAGCTCCGCTTACACTCCGTTCAACCCAACCTACAAAGAGTCTTATCAAGTCATCAAAATTAATGTGGTGGAGTACTACTAGTCTGTTTTATAAATTCTGAAGGGTTAGGTTTTCTTTGAAACTGTCGGGAGACGTTATATATCAATCTCTACATAACGTCCGTAGAAAACAAAACCGTCAAAACTAATGGGACAGACCACTACTCTTTTTCATTTATTTTGAGAGATTCGTATTTGTAAGGTGAATAGCCTTATACTGCTTCAAATTTACTCATATTTCCTTACATTTTTGGCGAAGACCGCGCAACTACGAACGAACCTTATTTTGAAAATGGTAGGCTTTGGATTTTATTATTATTTTTTTGTTGTTTAATCTCTTTTAATTGAACTTGTTGAGGAGAATAATCGGAACCAAGTTTGTCGGCGCAAAATCCAATTTCTCTGACCTGGTTGGGTTTGATAGTTTGTCCCCAATCAAAAGGAGTAACGGTGTATTGAGCTTTTCTTCTATTAAAATCAGCATTCCAAGAGTTGTTTATTTTGGCTTGGTTCATCTTGAATTTTAGCTGCCAATTATCAACTGTTTTGCTGCTGTTATTTGTAATTCTAAAACTTGTACAAAATCCGGTTTCCCAATCGGTGTAAATGTTTGTAGTTGCTGTTAATCCGGTTGCGGTTGAAGTTACAGGAGTAATATTTGAAGTTTGTGGTTTTTTTGTATCTGGAACTGTTGTAGGAATTGTTGGAGAAGTTTTCGCAGTAAATTTAATCGGAAGTAATTGAGACACTAGCTGTTGTTTTGGTTCATCAATGCTTTTCCAGTCATCTAGGAGAATACCTCCTGTATCTTCACTGTTGGGATTCCAACTCCAGTAAGCGAAACTGAGATTTTTTTTGTCAATATAATCAATGAATTTACTCAGCCAAATTTTTTCCCTCTTATTATCAGCTAAACGTCCCCCAAATTCACCGACAAAGATAGGAGCGCGATTTTGGCTAGAAATGTAGTGAAAGCCAATTTGCCAGCGATGCAGTAGGTTTTGAGGAAAATCACTGTCAGAAAAATAAGGTTGGTCGTAAACTCCTGGTCCGTATTCGTGGGGAGAATAAACTAATTTATTTCTTGTGGACAAACGTACCGGATAGCGCAACACACCTTCTAAATTACCTCCTTGCCAATGATGCTTTAATATTTGTCCTGGAACATTATTTTCTACTCCTTCGACAACTATTAGCCAATCGGGGTTAATTTTTCCGATAGCGTTACCAGCACGCTCAGCTGCTAATCGCCAATCTGTAGCCAAATCATCGGTACCCCAGCTTGCTTTTCCGTGGGGTTCATTTTTTAAATCTGCACCAATTACGTTAGTTTGATTTTTATATCTTTCGGCTAATTCCAACCAGGTATTAATCCAATCTGCTTCGGTATAACCATCTCCGTAGAAGCATTGCGCTCGTCTGAATTTAGCGGGGTTGATTTCAGCATCGGTAGGAATCGAGAACTCGAAGGTAAAACCCCTATTCAAATAAT
>JBCBHT010000594.1:0-1785 GCA_038525335.1 Cyanobacteria bacterium J06621_15
CATTGCGAGTGGAACGTTAGAGAAGCGTCTCCCGGAGGGAGATAGTGGAACGACGCATTCAGCGAAGCTGCGGATCATCGCAAGACATTGAGATTGCTTCACTTCGTTCGCAATGACAATCACAATCTTAATTGTGCAAAATTGGGATGCTCCCTTTAAATCAAATAAATGATTTAAATTTTTAGTTTATTCGCATTATTTGGGAGACGTAGCAGTGCTACGTCTCTACATTAGTTTTTAGTAATGATTAGATTAATTCTTCCTTCTGTTTAAACGCTGTTTCAAACGTTCTTTACCAGCAGAAACTTGTTCATCTCTAGAATTATTTTTTCGTGAACTTTCATCATCAATATTACTAAAGTATTTAACAAGCGCACTAATAGTAGGATGACGAAACATTTCTACTAAGGGAATATTAGAAGAGAATTTTTCGCGGAGTTGACTGTGAACTTTCACCATAGATAATGAATGTCCCCCTAAATCGAAAAAGTTATCGTGAATGCCGATTTTCTCTACTTGTAGAACTTGCTGCCAAATTTGAGCAATTTCTCGCTCAATTTCTGAAGAAGGTTTAACATAATTATCTAAATTAGGTCGATTCGCTTCTGGAATTGGTAAAGCTTTGCGGTCAATTTTACGGTTTGGAGTCAGGGGAAATTCTTCTAACATCATATAGCTAGAAGGAATCATATAACCAGGCAGTTTATCTTGTAAAAATTGTCGCAAATCGGTTTGTGATATTTCTGAAGACGATATTAAATAAGCAATTAATTTTTCATCATCATTATTTTTATATAATCTTACAACTGCTTGTTTGACCTGAGGATGCTGTATTAAAGTTGATTCAATTTCTCCTAATTCAATCCGAAAACCTCTTAACTTAACTTGATAATCAATTCTTCCCAAATATTCCAAATCTCCGGAAGGTAGATAGCGTACTAAGTCTCCGGTTTTGTAAATTTTAGAGGGGGAAGAGGGGGTAGAAGAAGAAAACGGATTCAGAATAAATCTTTCTTCTGTTAATTCTGGTTTATTTAAATAACCTTTGGCTAACCCACCACCACCAATATATAATTCTCCCGGAACAGCAATCGGAACTGGCTGTAAATTATCATCAAGAACGTAAAACTGGGTGTTATTAATTGGTTTTCCAATCGGAACAGTTTTTGTAGGTAGGTTAAATATTACGTCTTCCTCATGTATTCTGGAGACGTTAAATTTAACGTCTCTGCATTCAGCTACTGCTGACCAAATTGTTGCTTCCGTTGGACCATATAAATTCCATACTTCTTTACTAAGTTTCAATAATTCTTCTGCAATATTGATATCTAAAGCTTCCCCACCACAAAGAACTTTTAGCTGTTGATTACCCTTCCACCCTGCTGTTAATAATAATCTCCAAGTTGCAGGAGTTGCTTGCATTATTGTTGCTTGATTTTCTTCGATACTTCGTATTAATTCAATCCCATCACTTGCAATTTCTCTACTAACAATAACAAGACTCGCACTTGTAATTAAAGGTAGATACAATTCTAATGCAGCAATATCAAAAGATAATGTTGTCACAGATAGTAAAGTATCATTGGATGTAATTCCTGGTTTTTGCTGCATTGATTCAAGACAATTTACCAAGGATTTGTGCATTATTTGCACCCCTTTTGGTTTACCTGTAGAACCAGAAGTGTAGATAATATAGGCTAAATTTTCGGGATTTGCTTGAGGTGGTAAATTTTCTAATGGTTGTTTCTCAATTAATTCCCAGTTGGTATCGACATTAATAACCTC
>JBCBHT010000595.1:0-1777 GCA_038525335.1 Cyanobacteria bacterium J06621_15
CTCTAGCACTAGTTGGTGGAAACATAACTTTAAAAGGTAGTTCTCTCAGAGCTAAAGAAGGTCGAATAGAACTAGGAGGAGCAAACAACGGTATCGTAGGTTTGCAACCGAGTTTAACTGGTTGGAATTTGGATTATACAGAAGTATCTATTGATAAAGATATTAATCTCGAATCTCAGTCTGCTATTGATGTCAGTGGTTTTACTAGCCAAGGTATCCAGTTAGTAGGGAAAAAAGTTACACTCAAAGATGCTTCCACAGCACTTATGCAAGTATTTGGTGAAGCACCTCTATCTGGAATAACGGTAAAAGCAAAAGAATTGGTGGAAGTCATCGGTACTAATTTCACATCTCTACTTCCGAGTAGTATTAAAATCGAAAATCTTGGCTTTGGTAAAACAGGAAACCTCACAATCACCTCTGACAATTTAACTATACAAGGAGGAGGTGAAATTGGTTCGGCTCACTTTGGTTCTAATCAAGGAAGTAATGTCAATTTGAATATTTCCGAAGAGGTAATTGTCAATGGTATTTCTCCGATAAATGGCTTTCGTTCCAGCCAGTTAGGGTCGAAAACCGTCGGTAAGGGAGATGGAGGAAGTGTAAATCTATCAACTCGAAAATTAACTGTAGAGAATGGAGCTACTATAGCCTCGATAGCATTATTTGGTAGCGGTTCCGGTGGTGATGTGATTATTAATAACGCTGAATCTATAGAAGTTGTAGGAGAAAAATTAGATTTTTCAAGCTCTATTAATACTTCTACAACAGGTCAAGGAAATGCGGGTCGTATTGTTATAAATACAGATAGATTAAGCTTGAGAGATGGTGGTGATATTGATTCAGCGACTCTTTCTTCTGGTAATGCTGGAGAAATTAAAATTCACGCAACCGAATTTGTAGAAATCATCAGTAAAGATGTTGTTACTGGTGTTCGTTCAGCAGGTTTGACTAATAAGTCTTTGCTAAATGCTTTTGGTTTACCTCAGATTCTATCTGGAAATGGAGGAAAAATCGCTATTAACACTCCATATTTAGAATTAACGGGTGTAAGTATAATTTCAGTCGCTAATGATGGAACGGGAATGGCTGGAAATTTAGAAATTAATGCTGATTCAATTTTTCTCTCCGATGGTGCTTCTGTTTCAGCTTCAACTGCTTCTGGTGAAGGTGGTAACATTAAGCTAGATGTATCAGATTTGCTTGTCTTACGCAATCGAAGTCAGATTTCAGCAACTGCTGGGGGAACTGGAAATGGAGGAAGTATTGATATCCAAGTTCCATTTATTGTGAGTAATTCTGGAGAAAATAACGATATAATTGCTAATTCTTTTGAAGGTAACGGTGGCAATATTAATATTAATACTCAAGGTATTTTTGGTTTAGAATCTCGCGATAAACTGACTCCTCAAAGTGATATAACAGCAAGTTCTGAATTTGGTATTAACGGTACGGTTGAAATTAATAATCTTGGTATTAACCCCAATTCTGGTTTAATCAAATTACCTGTAAAATTATCAGATTCATCGCAAAATATTACTAGAGGATGTTTAAATCAAACTGGTAATAATTTTATCGCTACTGGGAAAGGTGGAATTCCACGTAGCCCAAATCAATATTTAATATCAAATCAAAGCTGGTTTGATATTACCGATTTATCTATATCTGGTGAGATTGGCAATAATACCACTGAAACTGTAAATTCAAATAAACCAGCAATCATCGAAGCGACTGGTTTTATCCGTAATTCAAAAGGAGATATTGAACTCGTTGCTTC
>JBCBHT010000596.1:0-1773 GCA_038525335.1 Cyanobacteria bacterium J06621_15
AGCTGCGGATCATCTCAGAGTGTTGCGATTGCTATGTCCTAACGGACACGCTGCGCTAACGCTATCGCTCGCAATGACACAA
Source organism: Cyanobacteria bacterium J06621_15 (assembly GCA_038525335.1). GTDB lineage: Bacteria > Cyanobacteriota > Cyanobacteriia > Cyanobacteriales > Nostocaceae > Rivularia. Next base: position 83 of record JBCBHT010000596.1, read on the forward strand.
ATATTTTTGTCCATCTACTTATAATTACCTCACTGCTGTTATCTTTTCTTGATAATCATTTCGCAAACTTTCCAAGATTTGAGTAAACATTTAATAAGAACCATTTCTTACTGCTAGTACTTTGTGATTGCTAAGTAATTAAATATTGTACGTTTTATTAGTTTTATAAATTTTGTTTTACACCCCGATAATATTATGTAGGTTTGATTTATCTTTATCTTTGTCAGAATATTTACAAAGTAAAGTGTAAAAAGAATTGCTTAAATATGATGAAAAATCAATTTTCGCCTATTTTTTCGGAATTCGCTAATGTCAAATCTGTAGTTATCAATTAAACTGAGTTTTTATCGGGGAATCATTAATATTACGATGTCATATAAAGAGAAAAAGCCGAGCGGATGCGGATGTTTACAAATTCCAATATCAGTAATTGTACTGTTCTTAGGAGGTGGTATCTGGTTATTTACTCAGAGAGATAACCTAGGTATTAGCAAAATTATTCCTAATAGCGAGCAATTGAATATTCCTTTTATTTCTTCAAAACCGACTCCTACAGTTACTCCAATTACAACTGCAAAACCTTCTTTAAACCCCAAACAATCAACTCAAAATCTTCCTGCAAATTCTGCTCCAGTTTCTTCTCCAAAACCAACATCAAAAGCAACTCCTACTCCCACAGTTTCCCAATCTCCAGAAATAAAAGCTCAGAAAAAAGCAGTTGCTGTTAAACCCAAGCCAGCACCTAAAACACCTTGGGAGAAAAAAGAAATTAGAGGGATTTATCTAAGTCGCTATCAAGTGACTAATAATGCTAGCGAAAAAATGATTCGTCAAAGAGTCCGATATTACAAAAGTAAAGGATTTAATACTATTATTCATGGTGTTTGGGGTAATGCTTGTACCATGTATAAAAGCGAAGTTATGCAGAAAACTTTGGGTTTCAAAAGTTGTCCCAATTTATTTAGAGATAAATGGTTGGATTGGTTAATTGATGAAGCTCATAAACAGGGAATGGAAGTTCACGCATATTTTGAAAAAGGAATAAAAATTGATAAAAATAGTCCGATATTTGATTTAGCCATTTCCAAAAGATGGATTGTCCCCGGTGTGGATAAAACCTATGCAGGAGTTGACCATTATGTACTTGATGTGGAAGTTCCTGAAATTGCAAATTTCTTTAAAGATATCTTAGTTGAATTCGTACAGAAATATCCGACAATCGATGCTGTTCAATGGGATGATTATCTAGGTTATCATGCAGAATTACCCGGAAAAATTAATCGTACTGATAAATTAACAAAATTTACCCAGCAAATGATAACTGCGATGAAACAAGCTAATCCTTCAGTAAGCTTTGATATTTGTCATCATAATCCCTACTGGGCTAAAAGATATTTTGCAGCAGATTATCAAAAATGGAACGTTGATAGAATATTTATTCAAGCTTATAACGAAAAAGGTTTTCAAGACGAATTAAATTACGCTAAAAAAGTTGATGGGATTGCTATAAGTGATAAACAATTTCATCGAGTAGAAGAATTAGTTAAAAATAAAGAAATTAAAAGTATTTTGGTATTTCCAATTGCTGGAAAACCAGAACAAACTGCTGCTAAATTAAATGAATTGATATCGGAATAATATACATTAAGTTAGTAGTTGCGCTTCAGCGCCAACAACTTTGGCGCTGAAGC
>JBCBHT010000597.1:0-1726 GCA_038525335.1 Cyanobacteria bacterium J06621_15
GTTGAGTATTTGAAAGAATTGATGTTGATGAACTATTATGCAGGGGTTGGCTTTCACCTTCTAGCTGAGTGCTAGGGGAATTGTTAAGTGATATGTTTTCCCCTAGCACTTTGTCATGATAAACGGAGGAAATTGGAAAATAAACCACACCATAATCTTCAAATACTTCCCTGAATCTCTGCCAATTATTACCCCAATAAACCAACACATGAGACTGTCTTGCAGATAATTTTGGTTGGTAATCTTGACCCAAAAACTTAATTCTCCCCTTCCAAAAACATACAGGTTGAGTTTTCAAAACTGGAGATAACCAATTGGTGTCGGTAGCAGCAGGTACAAGAGCAATTGCTTCATCCACATTACCCGTTTCAAATTCTAGTTGCAGTTTCCTCATCCAAACACCAGGATGCGAATAGGGAGGATTCATATAAACTTTCCCGCACCAAAGCTGTTCTAAACCATCATCATCAAAGGTATAATGCTTTCCTGCTGGTATATGTCGTCCATCATCCGCGCAAGGGTCAAGATTTATTTCTCCCAAAACCTGGATAATTAATTCAACAATATGAGGTGGAGAATACCAACAGTCTGTTTTATTGCTACGTGCTGTTTCTTTTAAAGAAGTTTTATAGTTTTTTTCTGGAAAAGCAGAACCATCGTCCCAAGCAGAATCATACTTCACACCATCCCAGTCACCTTTATGGTTTTGTGAATCCGGGGCACGATATTGCTCGATATCAAAAAGCATGGTCATTTTAGGCTATTCCTTTGTTATCGACTTATATAAATTCAACGCTCGTTGCGCTCAATATCTTTAGCTGTTTCAGTAGTCTTTTGTGGAGCAGGTAAATTCCGTCTATCAAATTTTTGCGTTTGGGGATTATATGTGGCGATCGCCTTTCCTTGACTAGCCAAAAAATTAACAATACCGATGGTTTGAGCGTCTTTAATCCCAATTGCAATATCTGATGGTTCCTTCATCAATCCGATTGCATCTTCAACAGAAGCACTACCGATAAAATCAACAGTTATATCTTGGTGTTCTGCTGCAAGTTGTTCAATAGTTCTTAAAGCTGAAGATTCTGTAGGTAAGTCAGAAACATCAACAAACTGTACCTTCTCATAACTCAACTCTACCGCACGTTCAATAGCTCGCTTGAGCATATTAGACATCATTTGCTCTGTTAATGGTTGAAGTTTACTATCTACAGATGCTTCAAAAAATAAAACGGTGCAAACTGACTTATTACTTTCCTCATAATTTTCATTCTGCTGTTGTGTGGTAGCTTCAATTTGTGGAAACTTTACGGTAGAAGGGTCAATTACAATATCTGCATAGCTAGCAGGAGCATTTTTCAAAGTACCAGAAAAACTAAACCCTTGAATTGACTTACCAACAGCAGTCAGTTTTTCTTGTAAAAACTTGACTGATTTTTTATTAACAGTTCCTAAAATTTGATTATCAATCTTTGCAAAAACAGTTGGTGCTTTACGGGGGTTAGTTTGTCCTATAGCTAAAGTAATATTTGCTTGTTCGTTCTGCCACTGACGAGACTTAAAAGCATATTTATTAACGTTATCAATTTGTAATTTATTATCGGAATTTTTCAAACTGGTGATAATAACACTTTTACTGGGAGGAGAAGTTATAGCAGCAATCCCTTCATACCCAGGTAGTAAATGAGGAGAAGAAGCATCAATAGTACCTAGCTTGTTACCTTCTACA
>JBCBHT010000598.1:0-1713 GCA_038525335.1 Cyanobacteria bacterium J06621_15
CTTTTAATACCGAAATTCCCACAGTTTCTACAGCTTGTGGATATTCTCCCACAGCACGTAATGTTAATCCAGGGTTGGTATGAAAGATAAAATAAGTGCTGAAAATAATTAAAGATAAAAGTAAATATACAAAAATATTTTGTTGAAATAAGATTCCGATTACAGGTATTGAAGAAAGTATAGGAATCCGAATTGTTTGAATACCAGCTAATTTCTGAGCGCTATTACCGTCAAATACCAACCTTGATAAAAACGATGTTAATCCCGATGCTACCAAATTAATTGCTAGTCCTGATACCAGTTGATTTACCCGCAAAGTATTACATAAAAAAGCATGGAGTAAACCTACTATTCCCCCAGCAATTACAGCAGATAATATTCCTATCCAGGGATTATTAGTATAGAAGGTTGTCGCAGCACTCACAAAAGCTCCCGTCAATAACATCCCTTCCAAAGCAATGTTTAATATACCAGCACGTTCCGAATACATTCCTCCCAAAGCTGCGAAAGTCAGAGGAATTGTTAAACGGATGCTAGATGAGAGGAAATCAATTAAGTTGGACATGGGATATTTGATTTTAGATTTTAGATTTTAGATTTTGGATTGGGGATGGGAGATTTTAGTAACGGATTTGGCAACGGATGTTTTTGTTTTGAAGTTTGGATTGGGGATGAGAGATTTTGGCAACGGATTTGGCAACGGATGTTTTTGCTTTGAGTTTTGGGTTGGGGATGAGAGATTTTGGCAACGGATACTTTTCGGTAACGGTAGTGTTTGTTATTCAAGGATTGAGCGTCTTATTTATCGCTATCGGTTTAGCATTGGAATCGAAAAATAGTAATGGGTAATTGGTAGTTGGTAATTGGTAGTTGGTAATAGGTAATTAGTGATGAAAATTATAAAAATTTCGTAATAAAAGCATCTTGCTCCCTCACCATCCGTTACCAAAAAGTATCCGTTGCCAAAATCTCTCATCCCCAACCCACAACTCAAAGCAAAAACATCCGTTGCCAAATCCGTTGCCAAAATCTCTCATCCCCAATCCAAACTTCAAAACAAAAACATCCGTTGCCAAAAAGCATCCGTTGCCAAAATCTCCCATCCCCAATCCAAAATCTAAAATCTAAAATCTAAAATCAAATATCCCATGTCCAACTTAATTGATTTTCTCTCATCGAGCATTCGTTTAACAATTCCTCTGACTTTCGCAGCTTTGGGAGGAATGTATTCGGAACGTGCTGGTATATTAAACATTGCTTTGGAAGGGATGTTATTGACGGGAGCTTTTGTGAGTGCTGCGACAACCTTCTATACTAATAATCCCTGGATAGGAATATTATCTGCTGTAATTGCTGGGGGAATAGTAGGTTTACTCCATGCTTTTTTATGTAATACTTTGCGGGTAAATCAACTGGTATCAGGACTAGCAATTAATTTGGTAGCATCGGGATTAACATCGTTTTTATCAAGGTTGGTATTTGACGGTAATAGCGCTCAGAAATTAGCTGGTATTCAAACAATTCGGATTCCTATACTTTCTTCAATACCTGTAATCGGAATCTTATTTCAACAAAATATTTTTGTATATTTACTTTTATCTTTAATTATTTTCAGCACTTATTTTATCTTTCATACCAACCCTGGATTAACATTACGTGCTGTGGGAGAATATCCACAAGCTGTAGAAACTGTGGGAATTTCGGTATTAAAAG
>JBCBHT010000599.1:0-1663 GCA_038525335.1 Cyanobacteria bacterium J06621_15
AATGTAGGTGAGGAGGAATTTGTTGATTTTGTAGGGATAATACTAGTTTAATTACTCCTGCTATTCCAGCTGCTGCTTCTAAATGACCGATATTGGTTTTCACGGAACCAATTTTCAAGGGATTATCTGCACTATAGTATTTTCCGAAAACCGAACCTAATGCATTAATTTCGATTGGATCTCCTAAACTTGTTCCGGTACCGTGAGCTTCTATATAATCTATCTGCGATGGCTTAATATTACTATTTTCTAAAGCTTGAGAAATAACTGCTTGTTGTGAAGGTCCATTTGGTACGGTTAATCCGCTACTACGACCATCTTGATTAACTGCTGAACCTCGAATTAATGCCAAAATCGAGTTTCCATCAGCAATTGCATCACTAAGTCGTTTGAGTATAATAATTCCGCATCCTTCCCCTCGTACAAATCCATCTGCGGCTGCATCAAAGGTTTTACAACGTCCGTCAGCAGCTAACATTCTGGCTTTGGAAAAGTTAATGCTGAATTCTGGTGATATCAGTCGATTTACTCCCCCAACAAGTGCTGTATCGCACTCTTGATTCCGTAAACTTTGACAAGCAAGATGGACTGCAACCAAAGATGAAGAACAAGCTGTATCTACTGCTATACTCGGTCCAGTTAAACCCAAAGTATATGATAAACGTCCGGCTGCGGTACTGTGAGAATTACCCGTTGCTAAATAAGCGTCAATTTCTGTTACTTCCCTAGTTAGTAATTGTTGAGAATAATCATTGCTGCTAATACCAACAAATACACCGGTTTTACTTCCTTGAATTGTGGGAATAATACCCGCATTTTCCAAAGCTTCCCAACTAACTTCCATCAACAATCTTTGCTGTGGGTCTAAAGAAACAGCTTCACGAGGAGAAATACCAAAAAATGCAGCATCAAATTCATATAGTTGTTTAACAAATCCACCGTAGCGAGTATTTATCTTCCCTGGTGTTTCAGAATCATTATCAAAATAAGCGTTAATATCCCATCGATTGGTAGGAACTTCAGAAATCGCATCAATTCCATTAGTTAATAATTCCCAAAAAGCTTGAGGATTATCAGCACCGGGAAAACGACATCCCATTCCAATAATCGCAATTGGTTCGTTTTTTGCTGTTTCCAATACTTGTAATTTCGCACGCATTTCTTTTATTTCGTGCAAAGCTTTCTGCATTAAAGCGCGATAATCTCTTGGTTGCTGCTGATTCATGATTCCTTACCTCGCTCAATTTCCATTAATTCTTGAGCCAGTAAATCAGCTATATCATCTTCAGAAAATTCTTCGGATTCTGTTTCTGTTTCAACTGGCTTTTGTTCTTCGTCATCATTTTCTAAACCAATTTCTTCCACGAGATAATCTATTAATGCATTTAAATTTGGTCTATCAAAAATAATAGTAGAACTGAGAGAAATTCCTAAACTTTTTTGTAAACGATTTTTTAATTCTACTGAAGTTAAAGAATCCATTCCCAAATCAAAAAATCCTGCTTCTGCATCAATTTCATCTGGTGAAAAACCAAGGATTTGGGAAATTTGAGTTCGTAAATGTGTTTCCAAAAGATGACGACGTTCTGATGGTTTTGCATTTTGTAGAGACGTTATATATCGCGTATCTACATTCTGCGTTTCTACAATTTGTGAATTTTTA
>JBCBHT010000600.1:0-1634 GCA_038525335.1 Cyanobacteria bacterium J06621_15
GATTCTGTTCGTCAGCTAAATTATGATTTTTACGGTACGGAAGGATTGCTTTTAGGATTTTTAGCAAAAGATATTGGTGTTGTTACAGCGGTCTTAAAAGCTGTTGGGGTAGATTTTGAAACTGTCCGAAATCTCATTGTCAAATTATTAGGTAAACGTACTCTTGGGGAAATACCTCTTCCCAATAAAATTCCTTTTGCTCCGAGGATGAAAAGAGTTTTTGAACTTGCTCGTGATGAAGCAAATAATTCAGGAGAAAATCGGATTAGTTCGGGGGATTTACTGTTAGGTATATTAGAAGAAGCGAAAAGAGGAGGAGGGGTAGCAACTTATATTCTTAAGGAGAGGTTGGAAGTTGATTTATTAAAATTGGAACACCAGTTAAGATTAGCAATTTATTAATAATTTATAGTATTTTTGAATTTTTCCCTCTCCTTAATAAGGAGAGGGATGTCCGGAGGACAGGGTGAGGTTGAATTTTATGTCCGATAAAATTGCAAATTAAACAGTAAACCAAAAATGAATCAAAAACCAACTCTACACTTCTTCTGTGGAAAAATGGCTAGTGGAAAATCAACTTTAGCAAAATCTTTATCTGAAGAGAATAATGCAATTTTGATATCTGAAGATGTTTGGTTGTCACAGCTTTACTCGGAAGAAATTAATGATTTTGGTGACTATATAAAATATTCACGTCGATTAAAATCAATTTTGACTCCACATATCCAAGAAATTCTTTCACAAGGTACATCAATCGTGCTTGATTTTCCCGGAAATACTCCTTCACAACGTAATTGGTTTCGGTCAATATTTGAACTAATAGAAGTTAATCATATACTTCATTACATAATTGCATCCGATAACCTTTGTAAACAGCAATTAAAAATCAGAAGTCAGGATAAACTCGAAGATTCAGCATTTACTACCGAAGACGAATTTGCAGCGATTACAAAATTTTTTCAACCTCCCACACCAGAAGAGAAATTTAATATTAAGACTTATCAGAAAGATTGAATTTTACCTTTAGTATTGTTCAATTCCAACAAAACTAAAACTCATGAGTACCACTACAGCAATAATTCGACCAGCTAAAACCGATGATACCGATACGATAATGAATTTATCCGAAGCAATTGGTTTATTTGAAGGGGAGGAGCTTGAAGAACTTGGTGGTATGTTAGGTGCTTATTTTGAAGGTACTCTTGGTGAAAATCATTCTTGGGTGGTTTGTGAAGATAACGGAGTTGTCGGAGTAGCTTATTTTGCTCCGGAACAATATGCTGATGGTGTTTACAATCTATATTTTATTGCTGTTCATCCCAAGTATCAGGGTAAAGGGTATGGTTCTGCAATAATTAATTATGTAGAGAAGACTTTAAAAGAGAAAGATGAACGTTTGTTATTGGTTGAAACGTCTGGTTTACCAAATTTTGAGATGACTCGGAAGTTTTATCGTAAACAGGGATATGAAGAAGAAGCGAAAATTCGGGATTATTATAAACCTGGTGATGACAAGATTATTTTTCGGAAAGTATTGTAATGTTATCTTTCCCCTCTTTTACTAAGTTAATTGTGAAACACTTCGATAAAAAGCTTTTTGGTAGCTCGTAATATTTTTCTGAGTCATCCAAAAT
>JBCBHT010000601.1:0-1632 GCA_038525335.1 Cyanobacteria bacterium J06621_15
AGAAGTAAGAAGTTTGATTTTATCGGCTTTTTAGCCATTTTCAATGGTTGCTTTATTTACGCCGACTTGTACTAGTTTATATACACAAACAAAATTATTCTCCCATGACCAATCCCCTATCCCCAAGTTATATCGAAACCAAAGGCTTTTGAGATTCATTCTTCGATTGAGAATTAATTTGCTCAAAAATCTCTACCATTTCTCCTTCAAAAGCGACTTGAGCGCGATTTGTTTTACCACCGACGTACAAGTTATCTTCTTTTTGTAATACCCATACTTGAGAATGAGAAAAATAACTCATCACAACTCCCAGCATCAATAAAGCAAATCCACTATAAACTACCGGTATACCTGGATCAGCTTTAATTTGTAATCCGGTGGAACCAACTACTTCTAAAACTTTTAAGTTAACACCATTAACTAATACTGACATTCCTTCGCGGATTGTATTAACAAGTTTACCTTGAGCGTCGTAAATCAAGACGGTTCCCTGTAAATCTCTAGCTAATAAAGAAACACCTTCGCTCAAATCTGGTTTGGTCGGAATCCAAGTTCCCCAGAGTCTTCCTTTACCTCCGGTATCGAGTAAAGCCATTGGGAGTTGAAAAATCGGACTTTTATTTACTCTAACTTTAACTGCTGCGATTCCCCAATCTGTTTGATAAAGGGTAACTCCTAGATGTCGTAAAGGATGATTTACATAAATAGTGTCTTTATCAACTTCTTTTCCTTCTTGGTCTAATACCGACAAATCCGAATAAAACTGGTCAATATCCCCGGTAGAAGTGTAGTCAATCCAAAACCGATTCACCTTTACCGACCAATCTTTAGGAACTTGCGATTTTGCCCAAGGTCCGGCATCTATAATATTTTTAACTTGGAAAGTGTCACCGCTAGCAACTATTTCTTGAGCCATAAATCCGGTCATCGCTCCTAAAATCGAACCGAGTAAAATGACTACAATACCGATATGAACTACTATCGGACCGAGTTTACCAATGATACCTTTCCGAGCATAAAGTTTATTGTTATCTTCGTGAAAAACTTTGTAGCGTCGTTTTTGCAGAATTTCGGTAAGATTTTGAATTGGTGTAAAATTCTCCTTTTCAACATCAAATTCCGCACTCAAAGCTAACTTTTGAAATTTTCGGGGTTTGTCGAAGAATTTCCAGCGACGAGCTGCTTTTAATGCTGGAAGCTGACGGGTAAAAGTACAAGCTGTTAAACTAGCTCCGAAGAAAATGAGTAGAGATAGAAACCACCAAGTACGATAAACGTGGTCTAAACCAAGAATTATTACTACTTTCCAAGTTAGAAAACCGAATAAAGCAGGACTTTCTGGATAATTTTCTTGATAAAAAGCAACTGATTGTCCCTGCTCGATAACCGTACCGATAATGCTAAATCCGGCTATGATTAACAACAGAATTATTGCTAGCCGTAAATCTGTGAGAATTGGTAAAAATTCTTTACGGATAAAGCTGGTAAATGGTTTTAAAGGTGATTTTTTTGGTGATTCTTCTAAAGACATTTTAGATTTTAGATTTTAGATTTTGGATTTTAGATTAACTGTATATCTAAGAGTTTTCTGAATCAAAATATTAAGTGGTGATTTCACATTACTGGAGACGT
>JBCBHT010000602.1:0-1583 GCA_038525335.1 Cyanobacteria bacterium J06621_15
ATGGGTTTGTTTTCTTTCAAACGTCGGGAGACGTAGCACTGCTACGTCTCTACACCAGTCATTTTTAATGGGACAGAATATTAGGAAGTAGAAGTCTAATATTGATGACTGATGATCCACATCCTTCGGATGAAAAACTGGTAACTATTTGCTGATAAATGATACAATCACAGGTTTGTTGTTAATCAGTGAGGAAGGAAATTGGCAAATCAATCATATTTAGAAAAAGACGCTCCTTTGGTTCCGGTGGGGAGTCACTGTATCTTAGAACTGTATGACTGTCCCAAAGATTTACTTAACGATGTTGATTTTATTAAAAAAGCTTTGGAAGAAGGAGTCAAAGAAGCTGATTCGACTTTGCTCAAAGAGCTAACCCATCAGTTTGAACCTTACGGTGTTACAGCTTTAGCACTTTTAGCAGAATCTCACGTTTCGCTTCATAGTTGGCCCGAAATTGGTTATGTTGCTGTAGATATGTTTACCTGTGGGGAACATGCTGAACCTGAAAAAGCTTGTAAGTATTTGGTAAAAGCTTTTCAAGCTAAAAATCACGTACTTTTGAAAATTCCTAGAGGTAGATTGACACCTCAGATTAAGAAACTTGAAGAAAGTTTAATGGCTGGTGTTGGGGAGAAGTAGTTAGGGGAGAGGGGGAGATGGGGAGATGGGGAGAAACTATTATTTATTAATTATTAACTCTTAACTCCGAACTCCGAACTCTTAGCTCCTAACTATTCCCTACTCCCTACTCCCTATTCTCAATTCCCAATTTACATTTCAGATAGAGAGATATTGCGGAATTGACTTTGTGCTGTTGAGTTGGAAATGTCATGGTCATTGGCTAGGGTGAGATAGTTAAATTCACCGTTCATATATTCTCCTACTTTGATTTCATAGGTTTTCCATCCGGAACCTAGGGTGTAGTCGTCTTCGAGTTCGATTCCCCAATTTTGAGTTCCTGCTATTTGGAATAAGTGGTTTTCGTCACCACCGCTGATAATATCATCATTATCAAATCCAATACCCTGTATTTCTGCTTCAGTTTGGCTTTGAAAATCAAATTTGAGAACGGTATTGTTGGTGATGTTGTAGTTATCAATATCTAACTTCTGCCAACTATTACCTAGAATTTTAATTTCGGTTTTATTGTCAGAAATAGTAGATATTCCCTTATCTTGATTTTGACCTCCGTAGGAAGAAAGAGTGTAATTATTAGTGCTATCATTTACAGTTAATACAACATCTGAATTATCATCTATATTAGCCTGACTGAACTTACTATCATTGCCTTCATAAAGTTTGAGATTGCGATATTGGCTTTTTGCATTTTTTGGACTTTTATCATGGTCGTTGATAAAAGTAAGATAGTTGAAATCACCTTGAAAATAATCTCCAACAGTAATTTGATAGGTTTTCCAACCTTGTCCGGTAATCTTGTTTTTAAAATCTTTAATACCGTAATTATCAGTTCCTTCAAGTTGAAATATTCGCTTTTTATCACTACCCTTTAATTTATCATCAGTCTCGAAACCGATTGCTTGAATCTCTCCAATAACATCGCTTCGGAATTCAAATTCTAAAAT
>JBCBHT010000603.1:0-1575 GCA_038525335.1 Cyanobacteria bacterium J06621_15
ACCCGAATTAGTGTTTGGTTCACTGTTCCGAAAGTGGAATAGTTTTGCACCAGAAGAATATAGATTCCCCGATATCCAATGGACAGGATTAGTATCAGCTTACGAACTCAAAACCCAAGCATTAAAAATGGAAGGTGGAGCAGAAATCGGGGCACAGGGTTATGTTAAATATCGATTTAAAGACGAAGAACAAGCCAAAATCGCCAATATCCTCGCAAATTTCGCCTTCTTCTCAGGAGTCGGACGTAAAACTTCCATGGGAATGGGACAAGTGAGAGCAGTTATCAGTGAGCAGTGAGCAGTGAACAGTTAGGAGTTATGGGGTTATCAATATTGGATTTTGAATTTTGTCTAAGACGTAAAAGGGTCTTTGCGCTCGGAAATTTCTATTTGATAGTTTTCCTCGTCGCAAAGTTGGCGTAACTGTGTCAACGCATCAGTTAGTGATGGTTTGCGACGCTGTTGATGCCAATTCAGAAATTCTTGAAACAATTCGGCTTCTATAATCGCTGCTACAGCTTGCTGTTTATTATAAATCAATTGCGGTTCGCTACTCGCAGCATTAATCAATTCGGTTAACTTCTCCTGAGCTTCTTCAATTGTCCAAGCCATACTTACCATAAATTTTAAGCAACTATATATCTACTAATCTATCGCAGGACAATGAACAGTTACCAACTACCAATTACCAATTACCAACTACCAATTATCAATTACCAATTACCAATCCCTAATCCAAAATCATGAATTACTTACCACTAGCCTATCTAAACGCTTGGGAATACTGTCCGAGACGCTTTTATCTAGAACATCAATTAGGAGAGATGGCTGATAACGAACATATTATCATTGGTCGCCATTTACACCGCAATATAAATGAGGAAGGTACATATATTGAGGGTGATACGATTATCTATCGTCAGCAGTGGGTGTGGAGTCATAATCTTTTAGTTAAAGGAATTATCGATGCTGTTGAACAGAGAGATAAAAGGCTGATTCCTCTGGAATATAAAAAGGGAAGAATGAACAATCATATCAACGACCATTTTCAACTTTGTGGTGCAGCTTTGTGTCTGGAAGAAATCACCGGTCAAACTATTGCAGAAGGTGAAATTTTCTATCATAGTAACCGTCGTCGCGAACGAGTTGAGTTTACACCAGCATTACGTGAAGCTACTCAAAATGCGATTCAAACAGCTAGAGATGCTTTAAATAAACCAATTCCAGCCCCTATCGATAACTCTAAAAAGTGTCGAGACTGTAGTTTAAAAGGTATTTGTTTACCTAAAGAAGTTAAAAAATTACGTTCGGAAACTACTGTTTGACCATAATAAATATCATGTGTTCGTAGTTGCGCTACTCTGCGAGAAAACGCTGAGCCGCACTATGTCCTATCGGACACGCTCCGCTAACGTGAACGCGTTCACAGCGCCAAATATGTGGCATAAAAAGATGAAGATGTTACAACTAAAAATTTTTATCCATCAAAACTTATGGGATAAGTAGTTAAACAAAATTAATTACACATTGTCATTGCGAGTGGAACGGAGTGAAACGAAGCATTCACCTGAAAGG
>JBCBHT010000604.1:0-1526 GCA_038525335.1 Cyanobacteria bacterium J06621_15
CACTCTCAGCAGTTGAACCGACAAATGAACCTTTTAAATCTAAACGAGAACCTTTACCAAAGACAATTCCGTTAGGATTAATAAAAAATAAATTTGATAAACCGTTTACTCCTAAAACACCATTGATATTCGAGGGATTATTACCAGTGATGCGAGTAATTATATTATTTATTCCTTGAGGATTGGTAAAAAATACCTGCTGTCTGTTGTTTATATTAAATTCTTGGAAACTGTGAAAAAGATTGTTTTGGTTTCTCACTCCACCTTCGATTACTAGATTATTTAAACTTTGAGAATTTACTTTTGATGGAGAATTACCCAAAGTTGTATCGGGAGTAATTTGAGCCGAAGCAGGAAGATTTACAAACGTCGAAATTGCGGTTGTAATGCTACAAAATGATGATAAGTAAAATAGTGTTAATTTTAATTTTTTCAGAGATAAAATAATTTTTAGCTGTTTGCTATTTATCGAATCATTCACAGGCGATTTAATGATAAATAATTAGACATAACAGCTATTTATAATTGTTTTTTTTTAATTAGGCAAGTGTAAATTATTCAGAATCTGTTTTATATCATGTCCAAATAATTAGTTACGATATGTCATTGCGAGTGGAACAGAGTGGAACGAAGCAATCTCACAGAAATTTGTAGGTTGGGTAATGACTGGTGTAGAGACGTAGCAGTGCTACGTCTCCCGACGTTTGAAAGAAAACAAATCCATCAGAATTAACGGGACAGACCACTACTGGTCTGTTTCATAAATTCTGAAGGGTCGGGTTTTCTCCATAACTGTCGGGAGACGTTATTTATAACGTCTCTACATTACGTCGGTTAAAAAACAAAACTGTCAAAACTACAAGATTAAGAAAATCCCACTACAGCTTAACGCTATAGCGGGAAAGGAGACTCAATCTGCTGAAATTAAATTAAGGAAAACTGCATTTATCTCACAGTTGCATTCAATTTAAAGACAATATCGTTAAAATCCATATCACCACCACCACGCATATCTTCCACACCCCAGGTGTTACCACCTAAGTTACGAATGTGGTCAACTCCATCAGTATTTGCATCAATATGAGCAAAGTAAACTTGGGGGTCGTTATCGGGGTCATCGTCTAATACTTCCTCAATGGTACCGTTAGCAATTGCAAAGGGAGCAAAGATATGACCTCCTTTGATTTCTTTGTTTCCACCCATTCCTTTTTCTCCCATTTGGAATGCATTATTTTGACTGTTGCGGAGCGCGGCTTGGATATAACCTTCTTCTCCGGGATTTATTAAGTCACCGGTTAATGGGTCGCGAACGGTACCGCTTTTGTTTTCGACTACGTAGAAACCGACGACGTTTTCGTATGCTGATTCTTCTCTGACTATAGGAGCTTGAATCTGAATCTGTTTACCTGCGTATTCTCTGAGGTCTATCATTTCTCCTTCGCTTTCTCCTTGGATATCAGTACCGATTTCGGGTGTTTCGTCGGTTAATTCAGCATCGATAACTATATCGGTAAAGTCAGCATCGC
>JBCBHT010000605.1:0-1506 GCA_038525335.1 Cyanobacteria bacterium J06621_15
AACCTACTTACTGTTGGGTTTCACTTCGTTCAACCCAACCTACGAAAAGTTAAGTTTTTAGCCGTTGGGAGTATAAAAGTAGTAGTCTTTCATTCGTTTTGATAGGTAAAAGTTTTAAATGCCGACTTTTAAATCTTAGAATTAAGAGATAAATCCCTTACTACAAACCCATTACTTCTTATGGGACAGACCAATACTATTAATTTAAAATTAGATATTCACTGCTCACTGTTGACTGTTCACTGTTAACTGTTCACTGTTAACTGCTGACTGCTTTAGAAATAGCGAGCTTTTTTTCTATTTGCTCTATTGCAGATTGCCAAACGTCGTATCCATCTAAACTCAAATGCAAGCCATCAGTGGTTAATTCTTGCCGTAATTCTCCTTTAAAATCGGTAAACCATTTATGGATATTTACGTAATTAACTCCTTCTTCTTTTGCGATACGCGCTAGTTGTGTATTAAGTTTACGAATGCGGATGTTAGAAATTTTCGGACGACGAGTTGGTAATATTGATTGAATAATAATATGGCTATTAGGATGAGTAGTTTTTAAACGACGAACTATTCGACGATGATTGCTTAAAATTACTTTGTCTGATGTACCTTTTCTTAAGTCATTGACTCCAGCCATAATATAAATTGCTTCTGGCTTGGTTGAAGAAAATGCTGATAGTCTTCTAAGTATTCCAGTGGACGTATCGCCCGATATTCCTTGATTTAACCATAATTTTCCGCTCGGAAGTCCCTTGGTAGGAAACCACAAACTAAGAGAATCACCTAACATAATACTCAAGCGATTGTTCCCTTGTCCCCTAGTCATTGCTCTGGCTTCTAAAGCTAATAATCTTTTCCAATCTTGGTATGTTAATTTAGGCTTTCTTACAGTGACTAACAGCGATTGTCGCTTGTCATGAGCCAAACGAGTGTAAATATGACCTGCTTTCAAAGCAGCTAATCTTTTATGATAAAGTTGACTTCCAGAAATTAATCTTCTTCTTACGACGGGTCGAGGAGGAGGATTGTAAAAAGTCTGTGTTGGGGCTGAAAAAGCTGGGGGTACGGAGTCTGAGGCTGAAGCTACATCTTCTCGTTTTACTTTTTGCCAGCCGTTTTTACGATTTAATATAAGCTGATAATGTTCTGGCTTGATTTTTGATAGCTGTTTAAAAGCTGATGTTGGTACCGTCAATCCGATTAACAAGCTCGTTCCCAGCAAACACAGTTTTCTCATATTTTTTTCTTTCCTCCCCTCTGACTCAAATAACGGTCTTCTTCCTGCTGAATTGACGAAATTCTGATGAAAACTAAATCATTGTATTTATTATTTTTAAATACAATTAATAGCTATGTAAAGCGGTCTTTTACTGTATTTATTAAATTTTTTACAAAGAAATTTCGGTATACTAGGAGACTTGATAAAGTTTTCACAATTAGGTTTTTTAATTCAGCAAATATACATAAGTATATCTACAAAGATTTTACTTTAGCTTTAAAAAATATTCA
>JBCBHT010000606.1:0-1444 GCA_038525335.1 Cyanobacteria bacterium J06621_15
AATGTTTTTGGATAATGCCAGTTAAATTATAAAAACGTTTTTATAAAATATCTGCTTATTTAAATGATTTGAAAAAAATATTTGTGCTGTGGTAAATAAAAAGTTTCCACAATGCTGGAATAATCTATATTGTTAATTAGCGCTTCCGAAATTGAAGAATCAGGCTCAAATACAAATAATGTCTACAATCAACCAACCATCAGAAGCATCCGACACAAACACATCTAATTTTTCCCACATTCCTGTTTTAAGAAAAGAAATAATTACAGGTTTAAATATAAAATCAGGTGGTCATTATTTAGATACAACTGTTGGTGGTGGTGGACATTCTCGGTTAATTTTAGAAGCTATATCGGATACACGAATTACAGCGGTTGACCAAGATGAAGATGCTTTGATAGCTGCGAAAAATAATTTGGCAGAATTTGAAAATCGTGTAGAATTTGTTCGTAGCAATTTCGCAGAATATGATTTTCCACAAAATACTTTTGACGGAATAATAGCTGATTTGGGAGTCAGTTCTTATCATTTGGATAATCCAGAAAGGGGATTTAGTTTTCGCTATGAAGCTGATTTAGATATGCGGATGGATAGAAGACAGTCTTTAAATGCTGGTGAGATAATTAATCATTGGGATGAAGTGGAACTAGCAGATATTTTCTATAAATATGGTGAGGAGAGATTATCGAGAAGAATTGCAAAGCGGATTGTTGAAAATCGTCCTTTTCATACAACCACTCAATTGGCTGAAGCGATATCTTACAGCGTTCCGAAAAAGTATCGTTATGGTAGAATTCATCCTGCAACTCGGGTTTTTCAAGGTTTAAGAATTGCGGTTAACAATGAATTAAAATCTCTAGAAACTCTTTTAGAAAAAGCACCGTTAGCACTTGTTGAAGGTGGAAAAATTGCAATAATTAGTTTTCACAGTTTGGAAGACAGGATAGTTAAACATAGTTTTAAAGAATCGGATTTGTTAAAGGTATTAACTAAAAAACCAATTACTGCTCAAGAAGAAGAAATCTCAAATAATCCCCGCTCTCGTTCTGCTAAATTAAGAATCGCGGAGTCAGTAAGAAGTAATGAGTAATGAGTAATGAGTAATAACTGCTCACTGTTCATTGTTCACTGTCCTCGGTAACTCTACTCGAAATATGGAACCTTCACCAACTATGCTTTCAACTGTAATGCTTCCTCCCATTAAATCTAATAAATGTTTGACTATTGCTAATCCCAATCCAGTTCCTTGAGAAGTACGATTTATAGTTTGATTTACTTGCCTAAATGCTTGAAATATACACTGTAAATCTATTTCGGAAATACCAATACCTGTATCTTTCACTATTATGATGATTTTATCTTCGTTTAATTCCTGTAATTGAATTGATACTTTACCATTTTTTGTAAATTTAATGGCATTAGAAATTAAATTAGCTAATATTTG
>JBCBHT010000607.1:0-1442 GCA_038525335.1 Cyanobacteria bacterium J06621_15
TTAAATCAATTAATTCAACTGCGGAAATTAATGTCAAATTGAAAAGAATTAGATGTTTTCACTATAAGTAGTTGAGAATGTTGGGTTACTACCACTATTCATATAATTTAAATTTATATTGATTTTGGCGATCGCGAATTATTTGCTTATCAATTAAATTTTTATCAATACCAAAACATTTCCCTTGCTCTGTTTACGGTGATTAGTTTTCATCCCCGTTGAGGGGAATAAATTGTAGGTTGGGTTGAGGAACGAAACCCAACAAGAGTTTGCAAATGTTGGGTTACTCTTCGAGAAAGCTCCGCTTACACTTCGT
Source organism: Cyanobacteria bacterium J06621_15 (assembly GCA_038525335.1). GTDB lineage: Bacteria > Cyanobacteriota > Cyanobacteriia > Cyanobacteriales > Nostocaceae > Rivularia. The sequence goes on from JBCBHT010000607.1 coordinate 317, forward strand.
TCAACCCAACCTACCACTACAACCTGCCATAACTGAGAATCCTCTTTAAGGGGAGTTGCTTTGGAGAGTTAGCTTCTCCTCGAATTCCCGCACTCCGGGAAGTGTTTCCATCCCCGTTGAGGGGAGTTGGTTTGGAAAGTAAAAAAAGAAGGGTGGGTTTTCGAGAGTCGAACAGTGTTTCCATCCCCGTTGAGGGGAGTTGGTTTGGAAAGCCAAAAAGTTGGTATGAGCCAATGACGGGAAGGATAGAGTTTCCATCCCCGTTGAGGGGAATTGGTTTGGAAAGTATGCCGGAGGGACTGTCAGCGACGTGGATTATATGGTTTCCATCCCCGTTGAGGGGAGTTGGTTTGGAAAGTGTAGAGCAATACGTGGAATCAAGGGTTAATGCATTGGTGTTTCCATCCCCGTTGAGGGGAGTTGGTTTGGAAAGGTGGAGAGTATGGCTGGGTTTGCAGGGTCATATTTAAGTTTCCATCCCCGTTGAGGGGAGTTGGTTTGGAAAGAGTTCACTTTTAGAACCCTTACACAGCAGGGGTTTGAGATACCCCAATCGACACCAGTCCAAAAAAGTAGAAAAATTTTCTAGAAATGGCTCGATTTTGTCGTCTGAAAGCCTTACTGGGTAAGCAATCGACACCAGTCAACGAAGTTATAGGGTTTTCAAGGTTCTGGCGAGTGGTGTCGATTTTGATGTATCGCAACTCTGTAAATAATCTAAGTGTAATCAAATTCATAGTCAACTACTTAGAAACATATTGAAACAATTCAAGAGTTGAAACATTTCACAGAAGAGGAAATAAAGAATTTACGATGATTGATAAGTAGATTGAAATAGGCATCTTCCAATGTAGTCTATGATATAACCCAAAATTAACAAACACTTAACCAGGATTAAATGCTGGATTTTGACTTAAATCTAAAATTCTTCTTGAAAAAATTGTAGGTTGGGTTGAGGAACATAGTACCTCTAATAAAAAGCAAAACGCTCCCACTAAAAATATAACCAATTCCCCATGCCCCATGCCCTATGCCCAACTACAATTTTTGTAGTAATTCCTGAGTCAATTGATTAAACGCTTTAGAACCTCCCGATTGAGGACTATTTAACACCACTGGCATAAAA
>JBCBHT010000608.1:0-1426 GCA_038525335.1 Cyanobacteria bacterium J06621_15
CTTAACTCCTAACTCCTAACTCTTAACTCCTAACTCCTAACTCCTAACTCCTAACTCCTAACTCTTAACTCCTAACTATTTGTTCCCTATTCTTCGATAAACTGAACGGTAGAGAAGAAATTAGGTAATTAAACTCATGTTAGACGAGCAGGCTAAAAAAACGATGTTGCGGAAGATTCCGCACGGGTTATATATCTGTGGAGTTAAAGATGGTGAAGAAGTTAATGGTTTTACTGCTAGCTGGTTAATGCAAGCTTCTTTTAAACCACCTTTGGTTGTAAATTGTGTCAAAGGAGATTCTATATCCCATCAGATGATTGAAAAGAGTGGGGTATTTGCTATTAGTTTCCTAGAGGATGGACAAAAAGACTTAGCAGAAAAGTTCTTTAAACCTATGCGTCGGGTTGGTAATAAATTCGAGGATATAGAATTCGAGCTTGGTAAAGAAACTGGATGTCCAATTATTCAAGATTCCTTGGGATATATCGAATGTCAAGTAGTCGGTAAAGTAGATAAAGGTGACCATACCGTTTACGTCGGTGAAGTAATCGCTGCGGGAGTTCACCGTGAAGGAAAACAACTCAACCTCGAAACAACAGGTTGGAATTATGGAGGATAAATCAAGTTAGGAGTTAGGAGTTAGGAGTTAGGAGTAAGAAGTAAGAAGTAAGAAGTAACCAGTTAGGAAATAGGAAATTAATGATAACTGCTCACTGATAACTGTTCACTGTTCACTGATAATTATGCCTTTAATTAAAGTCCAAAGTTCTATATCTACTCCTCAAAAAGCTGAAGTTGAGGGAATGTTGAAAACTTTGTCGTCAAAATTAGCAAAGCATGTCGGTAAACCGGAATCTTATGTGATGACGGCTTTTGAAGCTGATGTTCCGATGACTTTTGGTGGTACTACTGACCCAGTTTGTTATATCGAAATCAAAAATATCGGTACCATGAAACCAGAACAAACTAAATCCATGAGTCAGGATTTTTGCTCGGAAATTAATCAAGCTCTTGGTGTTCCCACAAATCGCATTTATATCGAATTTGCAGATGCAAAAGGTTCTATGTGGGGTTGGGACGGTAGAACGTTTGGATGATTTTCGATTTTTAATTTCACCAATGTAGAGACGTAGCACTGCTACGTCTCATTCAACCCCCGCTAAAATAGACTTTTAATTAAAGTAAAGTTAAATTTATTTAGGATTAAAGACATCCATAATGGCTAAAGATGTTTTCCATCAACAGGTTAAAAATGCTTTAATCAAAGATGGATGGAAGATTACTCATGACCCCTTAACAATTCGTATCAGCGAAGCAGTTAAATTACAATTTATTTAGCAGCAGAAAACGCAATTGCAGCAGAACGAGATTCAGAAAAAATTGCCGTTGAAATTAAAAGTTTTATTGTCGATTCAGATATTAGTGC
>JBCBHT010000609.1:0-1420 GCA_038525335.1 Cyanobacteria bacterium J06621_15
CCGCTGTTTGCTAATTGGTACCGCGAAAAGTACTTATTATGCTGGAAAACGAGAGTTAACAGAGGATTTTGTTAATACCGTTAACAAAGCTATTGCTGAAAATCCCGGTCGTGTTGCTGAAGAAATTCTTTATGCTAGCGATGGACGTGCAATTAATAATAGTGCGCCAATCTTTGCTTTAGTGTTGCTGTCGATGGGTGAAACACCGGAAGCTAAAGCAGCTTTTACAGAAATCTTTCCGAAAGTAGTTCGTACCGGTAGTCATTTTTATGAGTGGTTGAGCTATACCAAATCTTTGCGCGGTTTCGGTAAGGTTGTGCGGGAGGCTGGTAAAACTTGGCTGTCGCGTCCTGATGCTAGAGGTTTGGCTTATCAATTGTTGAAGTATCAGCAACGTCATGATTTTACAAACCGCGATGCTTTAAGGTTGTTTCACATTAAACCAGCAACTCCCGACCATGAATTATTGTTTCATTGGGTAGTTAAAGGTTGGGAAGAATTACCAACAAATATTCCCAGTGAAGCTTTAAAACAAATTTGGTGGTACGAATGGTTGAAACGCAATCCAGATAAAACCCATGAAGCGATTACTCAAGGACGCTTAACCCATGAAATGGCTGCTCCGGTGGGCAAAATGGATAAGCAAGCTTGGCAATTGCTATTCAATGAAATGCCGATTGGTGCGATGTTGCGTAACCTGGGTTCGCTGACTGAATTGGATGTATTGCGAACTGATGAACCTGAAAATCTTGATAGAGTCGAAGAGGTTTTTACCAGCAAAGAACATTTACGTAAAGGTCGCATCCATCCTATTGACGTTTTGAAAGCACTCAAAACCTATCAGTCGGGAGGAAAATTAGGACGCAGTAAAAAGACTTGGAATCCAGTTAGCCGCATCGTAGATATTTTAGAAAAAGCGTTAGAACTGTCTTTTGATGTGGTGGAGCCTACAGGTAAAGTGTTCATGCACGCTGTTGACGTATCTGGTTCTATGTCTTGCAGCACAGTGAGTTCGGTTGGACTTACCTGCTGTGAAATTGCCACAACAATGGCACTCGTTACCGCGAAAGCTGAGAAAAACTACATGATTCGCGGCTTTGCTACCGATTTTCGCGATTTAAAAATTACTGCAAAAGATACTTTTAGTTCGGCAATTCGTAAAGCTAGAAATCAGAATTTTGGCGGAACCGATGCTTCAGTTGCTTACGAATGGATGATTAAAAACAATTTCAAAGCTGACGTAATTTGTTTTTGGACTGACTCAGAAAGCTGGGCTGGTAGAAGTCATCCATCGCAAGCTCTGGCAAGATACCGCGATAGAGTAAATCCCAATGCAAAAGCTGTTTACGTGACTCTGGCACCTTACCAGATTACTTTAGTAGACCCTAAAGACCCTTTATCTTGGGACATTGGCGGATTT
>JBCBHT010000610.1:0-1364 GCA_038525335.1 Cyanobacteria bacterium J06621_15
AATATTCACAGCTTCCGGAATTTCCGCTGTAGCAATCCAGAATTGGTCGGCACCTGCTCCACCAGTAATGATATTATTACCACCGTTGGTTGTGAAGAATTTATCGTCACCAACACCTGCAATAATTCTATCTGAGCTTCCCAAAATCAAAGTATCGTCACCGCTACCCGCGTAAATCCGATTCCCAACTTCTACTAAACTATTGGGGGAATTACGATGCTCTGTTGCTAAAGCTTCTGGATTAATAGTAATAATAGAATTAATTGAAGCTCCTTGTTTATCAAAAGCGTCGATACGATTTAAATAAAGTTTTACTAATTCTTCTGATGTTAAAGTACCATCATCAAATGCTTGATTAATTTCTGCAATAGTTGCTTCTTCTACAGGAAAAGTTGATGCTTGAGAAATACCAATAGAAGCATCAATAGTATCGTTCGAGTCACCAGCAAAAATTAGCTGATTGTTACCTTTTACTTCGATAATATTTTTATTAATTGAACCAAATACTGGTTTAATAGTTGGAATTTCTCTACCACTATCAGGTATTGTTGAACTATCAGCATCTTCAATAGTTATAGTTACAGAATCAGCGCTTTCATCAACTGTATATCCTTCACCCGGTTCTAGATTAAAAGTTAAACTTTGCGGACCATCAGCATCATTATCATCAAAAACTGGTGCAATTATTGTTCCCGTTTGCTCGTTAAGCCGAACCTCAAAGCCGCTTATATCATCATTAATACTTGTTAACTGTACGTTCTCAAACTGTGTTGTAAATAAATCAAATTGTCCTAAAGCATTTTCAATATCGCTATCGACACCGACAACTAAACCCTCTTCGGGAATTGGTTCAGAAGAAGTTAATGTAATCGTTAGTTGAGTGTTTTCTTCTTCTACAAGTACAGTTGGTGTCGCATTTATACTAATCATAATTATGGGGGATTGGTAATGGGTAATTAGGGGTTGGGAGAGGGGGGAGAGGGGGTAGAGGGGGTAGAAATTTAACTCCTCATTCCTAACTCCTCATTCCTCACTCCTAACCTTTAACCTCTAACCTGTATTTTGTAGGGTGCTGTGAAGACTTCGACAAATCATCGTTTTTACGAATAATTTGATAATGTCTTCACGCACCTTGTTTTGATAGGTTACGAGGGATTGGGGATTGGTGATTGGTAATTGAACGCAATGGTGCGTGACGCTAACAAGAAAATTGTAACTTCGTATCTATCTCTCGAAACGTCACAGCACCCTACAAACTAAATGCTTAAGCGAAAGCAAAGTTATCCGCAACCAAGCTATCAGCACCAATACCTTGCAATATCGCTAAATCCGAGCCATTTGCAGCAATCAAGGTGTTATCATCC
>JBCBHT010000611.1:0-1345 GCA_038525335.1 Cyanobacteria bacterium J06621_15
TAGTGGATGTTCCACACTCGACCGGTGAAAGTTGTTAAATACAAAAAAATAAAATGGAAAAATCTAATTTTGAAAATTTAAGAGTTTTTCAATTATCTGAGAAATTAGCTGATTATATTTGGGATATAGTTCTATCTTGGAATCATTTAGCAACAGATACAGTAGGAAAACAAATCATTCGTTCCGCTGACAGTATTGGTGCGAATATTGCTGAAGGTAGCGGTCGCTATAATTTTCAAGATAATCTACGATTTGTTAAAATTGCCAGAGCTTCTTTACACGAAACAAGATATTGGCTTAGAAGGTCATACGTTCGTAAATTAATCACAAACGAACAGGTAAAAATATTGAACCTATCGTTGACGAACTCTCACCAAAATTAAACGCTTATTTCAAATATCTAGAAAAAGCAGCAAAACAAGAAAAAGCAAAAAAATCAACTAACCACTAACCACTAACCACTAACAACTAACAACTAACAACTAACCTAAATTTTATGTTAACCAGCGTTGACCGTTTATTATTTGTACGACAAGTTCCGATATTTAAAGAATTACGAGATGATTTTATTGTTAGATTAGCTTCTGCAATGAACGAACTTTGGTTTCCACCTAATTGCAGTATTTTTCGACAAGGAGAGCAAGGACAATCTCTTTATATTGTTGTTTCTGGAAAAGTCAAAATTCATTTAAATAACCGAACGCTTGCAGTTATTCCGCAGGGGAAATACTTTGGTGAAATGGCTGTTTTTGATACTCAACCGCGTTCTGCTTCTGCTACTACAATAGATGCTTGTGAATGTCTAGAATTAACCCAAGAACAACTTGATGATGCAATTGAAGAAACTCCCGAAATTGCAGTCAATATCATTCGCGAACTATCACGGATAATTCGTACATTGAATAATAATGCTAGTGTGATGGGGTGAATTTAATTGGTAATTGCGGAAATTGCTGTCTTGGGGGTTTCCCCCAAGAGCAAATTTCCAAGACAGGTAATTGGTAATTGGTAATTAATTAATAAAATGTCTGGTTTGACTAAAACTCTTGAATTTATATTTAATTGGATTATGCAAAATATGCCGAATCATCCTGCTGTTATGTATGAGAAAAGGTTTAAGTCGATGTAATTGAGTCAAAAATTCAAGAACTTCCGTTTTATCTATCAGAAGAAATCTATGAACTTTATCAATGGAGAAATGGCAGAGTAAATCCTTTTCTTCCTCATCCCGATGCTTGAGATTTAGCAACTTTTTTTCATAAGAAGAAGCAATCAGCTTATTTAAAGAGCGGAAAGGTTATTCTCATTTATTTCCTATTTTTGCTGTAGAGGACTGTGGATATTT
>JBCBHT010000612.1:0-1304 GCA_038525335.1 Cyanobacteria bacterium J06621_15
ACGTTTACTAGCAGAAGAAGGGGTAGAAAACAGTTGGGAAAGACATCAAAAGAATGCAGAATATTTGTGGCAAGGTTTAGAAGATTTAGGAATGACTTTGCATGTGGAAAAACAGTATAGATTGCCGACACTAACTACGGTAAGAATTCCTGAAGGTATTGATGGTAAAGCAGTTGCGCGAGAAATGCTATTAGAAGACAACCTTGAAGTTGGAGGTGGTCTTGGTGAATTGGGAGGCAAAGTTTGGCGAATTGGGCTAATGGGTTACAATAGCCGCAAAGAAAATGTCGATAAACTTTTGGAAGTTTTAAAGAAGAAGATAAAAAATTGGTAATTGGTAATTGGTAATTGGTAATTGGTAATTGGGTAGAGAGGGGGAGAAATTAATAATTTATAACTCATTACTCATTACTCCTAACTCCTAACTCCTAACTCCTAACTCCTAACTCCTAACTCATTACTCATTACTCCTTATCCCCCATCTTCAAGAGTAGAAGAAACCCCCACCTGTAAGTACGGTTTAACTTACTGCCTCTGGATTGAATAGCTGTTAGATTGTTTATGTAAGTTAAAGAAAACGTTACAAATAAACTACCATGAATAATTTAGACCAGCGCAATCCAGAATTTTTTGATAATCAGACGTCAGGTAATAATTCCTTATTGCACTACATTAAATCTTTGAGTCCTGAAGCTATTTCCCAACTTTCTAAACCAGGTTCTTCGGAAGTTTCAGAAGCAATTGAACGTACTATTGTTGCGATGTTAGGTGGTTTACCCGGTAACGACTTCAACGTCATGATTACTACTAATCGTGAGAACCTTGGAAGACTTTTAGCTTCTGCGATGCTTAATGGTTATCTACTACGTAATGCCGAACAGCGTATGGGATTTGAGCAATCTTTGCAATCACTAGAAGCCGCTGCACCAGATAATGAATGAAATTACTAACATAATAGAGAAATCAAGCCCTAGTCCCCTGACTGGGGTTTTTTATTTTCGCTGTGTTTTTCTGGTTTGGTCGAAAGTACATACTCAAATAACTTTCATAACAGTTTGGGGTTTCGCAACGGCTAATAGTCTCAACTCCAGCAGTTATGAAGAAATCAGGAAGCCATAGAAAGAATTTTTTAAACCTTGACCAATCGGTTTAAGTTGTGTTACTTTTATATTATGGTTAAACAAAAGACAGATTTTAGATGACTCTTTGACCTGACAAGCAAGTTTATAAGTAGTTAAACATAATTAATTACACAATGTCATTGCGAGTGGAACGGAGTGAAACAAAGCAACCGCAAGGATTAG
>JBCBHT010000613.1:0-1233 GCA_038525335.1 Cyanobacteria bacterium J06621_15
TAAGCGGTGCAAGACATGTCGTTAGAAGAGAATAGGCAACAGAATAATGTACTGGCATTGCTGAATATAGGTAATTAGGTGTACAAAATTATTTGTGTCAATTTAACCGCTAAGTTGACGTAAAATGGTATAAATACGGCGCTATAGGTTCTTCTACAAAAGTGTCTTCATATAATGTTTTTGTTCCTTCTTTGTTAGAAACAGTTAAATCCTATTTATCTGGAACCGTTGCACAAAGAGCAAACGAAATTGATGAATCAAGGAATGCCTTGTTTGAAGCGTTGCAAGGTTTAGGAAACTTGGATTTACTAGCGTTGAAGGTTCCACAAATATGGGGTGGTAAGGGATTCGGTGAAGTAGATTATGGTCGCTTTCAAGAATTAGTAGCCAGATATTCTGGTGCTTTAGCTTTTTTACAGACACAACACCAAAGTGCTGCTGGAATGTTGCTTAATGGCGATAATTCTACGCTTCAACAAGAATATTTGCCACTTATGGGTAGTGGAGAAGTTTTATTAGGTGTAGGCTTTTCTCATTTACGCCGCAAAGGTAAGCCAATAATAACAGCTAAATCGGTACCATCTGGTTATCAATTCGACGGTGTTGTACCTTGGATAACTGGATTTGGGTTTTTTCAAGAATTTGTTGTTGCTGCGACTTTAGCAGACGGAAGTGCTGTGTTTGGTATTGCTCCTTTTCAAAACGTCCAACAATTAGGAGGAGGTGAAATAAAGTTTAATCCTCCTGCAAAATTAGCAGCGATGAACTCTACAAGTACTGTTTCTGCAACTTTAAACCACTGGTTTTTACCTAAAGAATTAGTGGTTTCTGTCAAACCATCGGGTTGGATATATGAAAATGATAAAAAGAACATTCTCCGAGCTACCTTTTTAGTTTTTGGTTGTGCTGAAGCTGGTTTAGATATTATAAAATCAACATTTGAAAAGAAGTCTTTATCTTTTATCAATGATGCTTTCAATTCTCTTCAAGGTGAATTAAATAGTTGTCGTGATGCAATTAGTGAAGCACGACAACAGGAAGTAGAATTTAGACGAAAACTAGAATTACGAGCTTGGATTATCGATTTAGCGACAAGAATAGCTCATGCTGCGATAACGGTTTCTAGTGGAAGTGCTAATTACAGTTTTCATTCAGCACAGCGGGTTTATCGTGAAGCTTTAGTGTTCACCGTTTCTGGACAAAGTAGTGAAATTATGGAAGCTACTTTAGCAA
>JBCBHT010000614.1:0-1222 GCA_038525335.1 Cyanobacteria bacterium J06621_15
CGCTGAAATAGGGTTTTAAAATTGCCCCGTCAAAATCGGTTATGAAAATGGCTTGGTTTAAGAGTTTCAGATGACGGAGTTTCTTATTTATGAATCCCGGAAACGGGATTGAAACTCCAAAGGCAAACCGCAATTGTAGTCGCCTATTTGGTTTCTTATTTATGAATCCCGGAAACGGGATTGAAACTCTAAAAACGATAAAGTAACTAAATTAAGGTTTGACGGTTTCTTATTTATGAATCCCGGAAACGGGATTGAAACATGAAGAATAACCTTGCAACAATTCTGACTATCCACAAGTTTCTTATTTATGAATCCCGGAAACGGGATTGAAACGTGATAATCCTAAAATCACAAGGGGGTTGAGAATCTGTTTCTTATTTATGAATCCCGGAAACGGGATTGAAACGCGCCGGACGGGAATGTCCATCTTAAATCGGTAAGTTTCTTATTTATGAATCCCGGAAACGGGATTGAAACTAGCCTATACCTATATGAGTAAAATCACCAAGTATAGTTTCTTATTTATGAATCCCGGAAACGGGATTGAAACTTATTACTGTCTATTATTTGGTAGCCCACAGGTAAGTTTCTTATTTATGAATCCCGGAAACGGGATTGAAACATACAGATAGAATAGGAAACAGCGAAGGTTTGCTGGTTTCTTATTTATGAATCCCGGAAACGGGATTGAAACCAAAATACGCCAACCTTACTTTACCTACTAAATTATCGTTTCTTATTTATGAATCCCGGAAACGGGATTGAAACTTGCTTTTTTCTTCCGCTATATTACTGTTTTCAAATGTTTCTTATTTATGAATCCCGGAAACGGGATTGAAACCATCCCCTACCCCAGATTCATTATATAGATAGGGGTTTCTTATTTATGAATCCCGGAAACGGGATTGAAACATAGAAGTCTTTGATATCTTCTCAACCCTTGGATTCGTTTCTTATTTATGAATCCCGGAAACGGGATTGAAACAATCAGATAATTCTGTTTGCAATAAGCCATCAAAGGTTTCTTATTTATGAATCCCGGAAACGGGATTGAAACCATTAGCAAGAATTAAATTTGAACCTACCCCCGAAGTTTCTTATTTATGAATCCCGGAAACGGGATTGAAACTCGCTTGAGATAAATTCAACAATCTTCTGCTGGTGCGAGTTTCTTATTTATGAATCCCGGAAACGGGATTGAAACATTGATTTCATATGG
>JBCBHT010000615.1:0-1202 GCA_038525335.1 Cyanobacteria bacterium J06621_15
GAGCGTTGCTCCTCCAAGGGAATTGACTAATTTAATTGAGAATTTTACCCCAAGTTCACCTGCATCGCGTTGCTCCCCCAATCAACTAGGTTTTGGTGCGTTAGGCTGAAGCCATAACGCACCCTACAAATTACTTATAGCACTACGTAATTGCGGTTAGGACTTAAATAAAGACTCAAATTAATGATTCTTTGACCTTTAACCTTTAACCTCAACCCTTGTATGACCAATCCCCCAAATTTTACAGTCATAGTAATTGCAGTTTCCCCAGTTATCAGAATGGGGTTATCAGCAATGTTGGACGATAACCCAAAATTAACTGTGGTCAAAAGCGGGTCGGACATCGATTCTCTTACCGATGAAATTATCGAGCTACGACCAGATATAGTTTTACTCGATTGGAATAGCAGGGATTTTGAATCTATTTCGCAATCGCAACAGTTTATTTCAGCCACAATTATTCTGGTCAATGAGCTCGAAGATATTGACTTCGGAGCAATTTTAAACGCTGGAGTAAAAGGGATATTACCGCAAACTAGTACCGAATCCGAAATTATCGCAGCAGTTAAAGCAGTCGCTTCGGGATTGGTGGTATTACATCCAGAAATTATCGATAATTTACAATTACAAAAATCAACTAATTTACAGCAACAAGCTGATATCAAATCAATACAAACCTTAACCCCAAGAGAAATCGAAATTTTGCAAATGCTAACTCCTGGATTGAGTAATAAAGCAATAGCAAAACAGTTGAATATTTCCGACCATACAGTTAAATTTCACGTTTCCTCGATTTTTCAAAAGCTCAACGTTTCCACACGTACTGAAGCTGTAGCGGTGGGAGTGAGATTGGGATTAATTATGTTGTAATCGGTAGTTGGTAATTGGTAATTGGTAATTGGTAATTGCTTATAGCCTTGAGATAACACTAATAATCATTAGATTCTTGAAATAAATACCAGTCTCCATGTAAATGAAATAATTGATAATTAGCACTTCCAAATGGGCTTTTTTCTAAATTTGGTTGGTAAGCAAAACCGTAGGATACAACATCATTGCTGATTGCATCACCATGTGAATTAACTCGGAAATATTTTCCACCAACAGAATCTATTCGATATTTATCAACCTTGTAAAATCCAAGTTTTCTATTTGATTTAACTTCATTATTTAATATAAATTGCTCAAAATTTGATTGCGAT
>JBCBHT010000616.1:0-1188 GCA_038525335.1 Cyanobacteria bacterium J06621_15
TTAATTCTGGCTTTGGATTTTGGAGGAAGTTCAACTAAAGGTATTTATTCCACTTCAATACAGAATCAAACAACATCCTTAGTAATGGAACCGGAGGTAGTTAAAATTTCTTTGGATTCAGTTGCTTCCCAGATACTAGGAGTAACCGAACCAGAAAATGCTGCATGGGTTAACTATATGGGTGAAACCTTTGCTGTGGGATATTTAGCTAAGAATAAGTATTATGGAAACCAGGGGTTAAGAGAATTAAAGTACGAACGCGCAATAGCTAAAACATTAGCTTTTATTTGGGCAGTATCACAGAAGCTTCAGTTAGGTCAAAAATTTCGACTTGCTCTTATTTGTTTACTACCACCAGGTGAATTTGAGAATAGAGATAGTTTTCATAAAAATCTTCAAGCAATACTTGCTGGTTTCATAACTCCAACAGGAAAAATCCAGGTTAAATTGACCGAATTCAAGTGTTTACCAGAAGGTGCGGGAATATATCTTGCCTATCAAAAGAAATTAGGACAGCAAATTAAAACTAAAACGATTGCGTTAGTGATGGTGGGTTATAGAAATGCATCGGTATTAATCAGCGATAAAGGAATAGTTGCACCTGACGGGAAAACCTCCGATTTAGGAATGATTCGATTGTTAGAGAAAGTAGTTGCTAGAACTTCCGGACAAAATTCTTCGCAACTAGCTCCTGCTCTGGTGGCTGCTGGTAGTGATATTTCTACCACTCCCCTAACAAAGTTGTTGAAAAGTAAGAAGAACGCCAACAAACGGCATGAATTGGTGCAAATACAACAGGCTATTAAGCTTGCTAGGAGTGAGTATGTAGATGTTCTTACAAGTTGGTTAGACCAGGTAGTTCCCTCAAATGGGGTTTCTGAAGTCTTGTTTTGCGGTGGAACCGCTGACTATATGAGAAGGGAGCTAAATTCTTACTATAGCGGTATACCCTGCTTGTGGGGAGTGGGAGCGGACATTCCATCACAAGTTGATAGCTTCGGTTTAGGGAGTCGTTTAGCTGATGTTTACAGCGTATTTTTATACTTTTCACAACAGGTGAGTTGATGTTAAAACAAATAGATTTCCGTTGGCGCTATCAACCGTGTAAGGCAATGGATATCCAATTAATGAAACATATTCAGTCTAATTTGATGACTGGTAAAACCCAAATGATGCTTGTAGCAGTTC
>JBCBHT010000617.1:0-1165 GCA_038525335.1 Cyanobacteria bacterium J06621_15
CAATCCCGTTTCCGGGATTCATAAATTAGAAACCATCAAAGGCGACAAGCGCAAAAAGACAACATTCATGTTTCAATCCCGTTTCCGGGATTCATAAATTAGAAACGGCGTTTTAATTAGCCTGGATGAAGGAGAAACGCTTGTTTCAATCCCGTTTCCGGGATTCATAAATAAGAAACAGCTGCATCAAAACTAGGGTTAGAACGCCATGATAGTTTCAATCCCGTTTCCGGGATTCATAAATAAGAAACGAGAATTTGAATCAGGGGGAAGATAGTAAAGACTCTTGTTTCAATCCCGTTTCCGGGATTCATAAATAAGAAACGGGCACAAGCACGTATTGTACAAACTAAACTAAGAGTTTCAATCCCGTTTCCGGGATTCATAAATAAGAAACGAATTATTTTCTCACACAGAGGTGCGGTGTGGCTAGTTTCAATCCCGTTTCCGGGATTCATAAATAAGAAACTGATAGTTCGGCAATTACTAATAGTTTAAATGGTAGTTTCAATCCCGTTTCCGGGATTCATAAATAAGAAACAACAAATCTTGCTGTTTCTAATAATCCAACCGAAGTCTGTTTCAATCCCGTTTCCGGGATTCATAAATAAGAAACTTTTAGAGATTCCTTGCACTTTAAAACGTTAAACAGCGTTTCAATCCCGTTTCCGGGATTCATAAATAAGAAACAAGATTGGCTTAAAGCTGTTAAATTATGCTCAGAGGTTTCAATCCCGTTTCCGGGATTCATAAATAAGAAACAAGATAGTCGCCAATAACTCTAAACATCGCTTGAAGTTTCAATCCCGTTTCCGGGATTCATAAATAAGAAACCTCTCGTGGTGTTAATTTTTCACAGTCTTGTCCAGCGTTTCAATCCCGTTTCCGGGATTCATAAATAAGAAACCCAAAAGAATCAGAAACTATTGACGTTGAGTATGAATGTTTCAATCCCGTTTCCGGGATTCATAAATAAGAAACTTTTAGTTCTTATTTTTGGAGTTTTTAATGTTTATTGTTTCAATCCCGTTTCCGGGATTCATAAATAAGAAACTATGCAGTGACGAATATATACAGCAAAGGGATGATGTTTCAATCCCGTTTCCGGGATTCATAAATAAGAAACTCCGTCATCCAAAAGGGTTAACCAGAGCGGTTTCCACAA
>JBCBHT010000618.1:0-1160 GCA_038525335.1 Cyanobacteria bacterium J06621_15
CCCAAAGCTGCTGCTGTGGATTCATCAACGATTTGCAATTCCGGAATACCCAGCTTTTCACCCAAACCGTTAAACCAATGCAAATATCTTTCAAAAGCTCCCACGGGAACCGTAAATACAACCCGACTCGGTTCCAACTGTTCATTTACCTGATTCCAAATTTCCTTGAGAAACTGTTCCGATATCGCTTCAGCTGTGTAATTAACATTATCCAAAACACGGGGAGGGGTAACAAAATCCGCAGCCAAATCCCGTTTGAAAGCTTGAAAATATCGCTGTGGTTGACTAAATCCCAATCTTTGAGAACGAACTGGTTCCCCAAATATCAAATTATCTGGGGATTTTACGAATACTTGAGAAGGAATTACGCTAACTTCATTAAAACGACGAGAAAGCGAATCGAATTTGAGTGTACGAGGTTGTTGTGTAATTGTGTCGGTAGTACAAACAACCGTGTTACTGGTTCCGAAGTCGATGACAATCATATTAGTTAGGAGTTATGAGTTAAGAGTGAGGAGTTGTATTTTGTAAGGTATGTGATATGTGGGGGAAATCTTGGCAACGGATGAGTGATTGGTGTGGTATTTTAAATTTCGGTGAAGGAGGAATAACGGATGGGTTGTTATAAATTCTGATTTTTTAAACGCAGAGGAATACAGAGGGAAACGCAAAGGAACGCTGAGATTTATTTCTTCTTGTCTCCCCATCTTCCTATCTCCCTGCTCCCGGAAGTGTCCGACTAACTTTAGCTGGACAAAGAATATTTCCTTGATGTTGATATCCAACAAAGCGGATATAAACTTTTTCCCCTTCTTGAATATCTCCGGTGTCTGGTTGATGGATTTGAGGATTGTATTCTACTTGTTCCCAAGCTGTTCCAATGGGTTGGTAATTCCATTCTTTTAACAGGTTGTCGAGGGGAGTGAAACTGGAAAGTAAATTTTTGGCTGGTAATTCTGGTTTTGCTTTCACCATTTGATGAATACTGGGATAATTTACGAGCAAGGTTTGCAGTTTATCAAATGTTGATTTCTGAAATTCCTGGGTTAATTCAACTTTCTGCTGCTGTAATTCGGAATGCAGTCTTAAACCGTCTTTTCGTAAACTTTCTTTTTCTTGGTTTAACTGTTCTATCTGTTGTTGTAATTCCAAACATTCTC
>JBCBHT010000619.1:0-1149 GCA_038525335.1 Cyanobacteria bacterium J06621_15
TCTATAGACTTGCACTTTTGTACCTTGAAAACTAGATATCGTAAGGCTTCTGTGGTTAGCTGTTGAAATCAAAACAAATCCCTATTAGGGATTGAAACGGATTTGTTTGCTTGAGATTAGTAAAAGCATTGGCTGTTGAAATCAAAACAAATCCCTATTAGGGATTGAAACGAAGGAATAGATAGCGATTGGTTTTTCGACGACAGTTGAAATCAAAACAAATCCCTATTAGGGATTGAAACAAGCTCTTTGAATTTCTTTGAGTTAACAAAAATTAGTTGAAATCAAAACAAATCCCTATTAGGGATTGAAACCAGCAATAACACAGAGCAAATATTATGTCACAAGTTGAAATCAAAACAAATCCCTATTAGGGATTGAAACGAGGAACATAAGCTATGCTCAAAATGCTTGATTGTTGAAATCAAAACAAATCCCTATTAGGGATTGAAACGGTGCGGGCGGAGAGAAGCGAAGCAGGCACCGGAACCCGTGTTGAAATCAAAACAAATCCCTATTAGGGATTGAAACGGACCTAGAGCAGCAGAAAAGATTAATGCCTCGTTGAAATCAAAACAAATCCCTATTAGGGATTGAAACAAATTGCGAATAGTAAATTACAGACCCGCCAGAACTGTTGAAATCAAAACAAATCCCTATCAGGGATTGAAACGGAACTACGATTCCAAGTAATTAGAAATTGATATGTTGAAATCAAAACAAATCCCTATTAGGGATTGAAACTTGCCAGAGTGGGAATCCAAATATTTCCTCTACAAGTTGAAATCAAAACAAATCCCTATTAGGGATTGAAACTCTTTGTAAAAAAAATGGATGATGAAGCTAGAAAGTTGAAATCAAAACAAATCCCTATTAGGGATTGAAACACACCTTGGAATCATGAATTACCACCAACTCCTCGTTGAAATCAAAACAAATCCCTATTAGGGATTGAAATACTTCAAAAATAAGAAATCCCTCGCCATCATCATGGTTGAAATCAAAACAAATCCCTATTAGGGATTGAAACGAACCTGTTAATCCTTTTAATCCTTTAATAGCACTATTAAGTTGAAATCAAAACAAATCCTTATCAGGGGTAAACATCTTAACTAAACCAGTATAAATCAATGAATAGTAATATATTGT
>JBCBHT010000620.1:0-1118 GCA_038525335.1 Cyanobacteria bacterium J06621_15
CACCCCATCAGGGGATTGAAGCACGTGTTTTTTGGAACAAGGCTGTTTAAAGTTATTATTATCTTCCCCGCAAGGGGATTTATGTATCAAGATATTATTCAATAGTTCACATTTAAATCCCTTATACAGCAGGGGTGTAGAGCTTAGTCTAACGACTCACTGCGTGAACGCTTAACGCAATTTATTCACCTGTGAATTAAAGTTTCTATATCCCAAAGCTGGAAAAGTAAATATCCGATAAATTAAAAGCTGTAATTGACTAACTTTTTCAAGTTTCATGGAATTCCAAGACATCAGTTTAATTAACGGATACCACGCTCACGTTTATTTTGATGAATCCACCTGCTCTCAAGCAACTGTATTATGTGAAGAAGCAGGAAAACAATTTTCAGTACAAGTAGGTCGAGTTCATCGTAAAAAAGTAGGGCCGCATCCTTCTTGGAGTTGTCAGCTTGCTTTTGATAAAAATCAATATGCTGATTTAATGTCTTGGCTGGCTTTAAATCGAAAAGGTTTAACAATTTTAATTCATCCGCTCACCGGAGATGATTTAATCGACCATACCGACTACGCTTCCTGGATGGGAGAACAACAGGTATTGAATCTTGATTTCTTGCGTAATCTGAAAAAATCGTAGAGGGGGTAGAGGGGGAAGAGGGGGAAGAGGGGGAAGAATTATTTATTTATTTATTCCTAACTCCTCACTCCTAATTCCTAACTCCTCACTCCCAATTCACGGGATACTTCAATGTAGATAACATCTGCTTCATTTGTTCTCTTCCAGATGCAAAAACTTTTTTTACAGATGGTTTTGCTTCTAACCTTTCAAAATAAGCTGTCAAATTCTGTAAATGCTGGTAATCGTAAACTATCCGTAAATAAGAAAGAGTCGGAGCAGCAGTACAATCGGCTAATGTAAACGCATCTCCTGCCAACCAGGTACGTAATCGTAATTTCTCATCAAGTAGATTACAAGCTGATTCTAATAATCGTTTCGCTTTGATAACTTCTTTACTTCCTCTTTCTTCCGGTGGAAGCTGACTATCTTTAAATAATGCTTCTCTTCCACCGTTAACGTAAACATCAATAATCCGTTCGAGCATTCGCATTTCGAGATT
>JBCBHT010000621.1:0-1116 GCA_038525335.1 Cyanobacteria bacterium J06621_15
GGTTATTGACTGCGTGCTTTCATTGTCTCGTTCTACATGTATTAAAGAAATTCAAATTCCAGCTATGAATGATAAGGGAGCTTGAATATTAAACACAAACTATTAAACTTACTTAATATGTAAAAGTTTTATTTATCACTATGACATTTTCGATAGTCTTATATAATCTCGGTTTGAATGAGACAATTACTTACTTTTTCGCGATTTATGTATATATATTTGCTTGGAAATTATTTTAGATGAAAAATAGCACTTTAATGGTATTTCATATTGTCTTGAGCATTTCTGCAAGCAAATGAAGTACAGAAATGACCTCACCCCTAACCCCTCTCCTTAACAAGGAGAGGGGAATATAATTTTGGGTAAAATAAAATTTCAAATTAAAAATTGTTTTTGAATTATTTTTATTAAAAATATTGTCAATGATAAATTTTAATTCACATTAGGCATTAATCATGTTTTAAAAAAGAAATCGGGTTTGTAGCATTGTTGCGAGAAGTGAAAATATGTGTTAACAAAGTTATAGGTTAATTCAACTAAAATTAATTAAAATAATCCGTTGTTTTTCCCAACTTCTGGAAAACAACCATCCTTATTACTAGAGACGCGGCTGCTGAACCCATGTCTCGCTTATACCTTCACTACAACAGGTCTTTCTTGAAGACTTGGAGAAATTCATGCAGCCTAATAATTTAAATAAAAAAACACAGCGTCTCTTGCGTGCTTTGTCGCGTCAAGGTTTGAATGTCACTTACAACAATTCGGTTTACTCGGTTCGATTGAAGAATAACTATAGCGCTACAGTTGCAGAGGTTTTATTACCCAAGGATTTTCCTGTAGAAGCAAAAGCGCTCAAACAGTTAGCTAATCTTGCTAATGCCCGTCATCCAGCAGGTGGTTCGGTTTGTAAATGTCATGCTACACCGGATTTTCATCCCGGTGACTCTGGTATTGCTATCGGTTCGGTGGTTCAAACCGAAAATATGATAATTCCTGCTGCTATCGGTTCGGATATCAACTGTGGAATGCGTCTTCACGTTGCTGATTTAACTGTGGATGCATTTTTAGCAAAGCGGAATCAATTTGTGGAACTGATGAAAGGTGATTATTTCTTCG
>JBCBHT010000622.1:0-1095 GCA_038525335.1 Cyanobacteria bacterium J06621_15
AATAAAGTTGGATCTTGATTTTCCCGCTCTGGCTCAGATTCGACAAGCGGTTGACGAGATGTAAGATTATTGTTAGGTTCTCGGGAAGGAACCAACAAAGCCGTTAAATCATTCAAATTATTGTCTTTATCCGACTCAGCTGATACCTTATTTCCAACAGGAGCTTTTGACAACATATTGCCAAAACTCCAATTAGAATCCTTTCGGGAAAGAGACCAGAACAGAATCGTACCGATAGTCAAAAAAGCAACTAGTATGCCGATAAAATCTTCAAACCCCAAGTCATCATCCGAAGACGGCTGAGGATTGGGAGGGGGTTGGTAAGTCATATGATAATTATCCTGTTGGTATTATAATTAGCATCTAACAGAATTAAGCCATAGACTATCCTCTTACAGTACTTTTTTCAAGATAATTATTATTTTTTGAGAATTGGGAACTGGTAATTGGTAATTGGTAATTGGTAATTGGTAATTGATAATTAGGGCTTGGGAATCGATTTAATTTGTATAATTCAGCAACACATTAATTTAATCGCTAACTCCTAACTCCTAAACTCACTACTCTCTACTCCTAACTCGCTACTTGCTACTTACTACTCCTAACTCGTTACTTGCTACTTACTACTTGCTACTTACTACTTGCTACTTACTACTCCTAACTCCTAACTCCTAACTCTCTAAAGCACTCTCAATAAGCTTGGAATACTATCAATCGCTTCTAGGTTGCGAATTTCATCCAAAGCTTTTTCAAAACGACCTTCTGTAACATCGTGGGTAACGACCACTATTTCTGCTAGCTTATCCTGAAAACCGGTTTGGACAACTGATTCTAAACTGACTCCACATTTACCGAAGCAAGTACCCAGTTTACCGATTACTCCTGGCTGGTCTTTTGTCAAAAAACGCGCATAAAATCTTGTAACAAGTTCTTCTGAAGGAGCCAGTTGACAATTTTTTTGGTGAAAACTGGTTAATAATGGGTCTAAGTTGGAAATTTTATATTTTGAGTTTTTGCTACTAGATTCAGGTAAAGTTATAAGCTGAGATACAAGATTCAGAATATCTGATGAAACCGCTGAAGCTGTAGCACCTG
>JBCBHT010000623.1:0-1067 GCA_038525335.1 Cyanobacteria bacterium J06621_15
CCCAACCAAAAAGCAAGCAGTGTAAATATAGGTTTAATATACCTTGAACCTGGATATGAAGCTGAAGAAGTTGTAGGAAGATTACAAGAGTATTTACCAGAAGATGTAAAAGTTCTTACTCAAGAAGGATTTTTACAATTTGAATTAGACGTACTCAATAGCGAAAGTCCGATTGCTTTTGTTTTCACTTTTGGTGTTGCAATGGGCTTTTTAATTGGTGTAATTATTGTTTATCAAATCCTTTCTACAGACGTTAATTCCCATTTGAAAGAATACGCGACATTCAAAGCAATGGGTTATGGAAATAATTATTTGTTAGGAGTGATTTTTGAAGAAGCAATAATCATTGCTACCTTTGGTTTTATCCCCGGTTTTTTCATTCCGTTAGGTTTATATCATTTAGCTGCAACTGCTACTAATTTACCAATATATATGACCACTGCAAGAGCAATTGCTGTTTTTATTTTAACTGTGATTGTATGCGGCATTTCGGGTATTTTCGCAACTAAAAAATTACAGTCTGCTGACCCTGCGGATATGTTTTAATTTTTGGTAATTGGTAATGGGTAATTGGTAATTGGTAATTGGTAATTGGTGATTGGTAATTGGTAAGTTACTGAAATCTAATAAATCCTAACTCCTAACTCCTAACTCTTAACTCTTAACTCTTCTAATCCAAAATCTAAAATCCAAAATGACAACTGAAACTGCTATTTCAATCCACAATCTTAACCATTACTTTGGTAAAGGTCAGCTTCGGAAACAGGCTTTATTTGATATCGATTTAGAAATACAGGCTGGTGAAATTATTATTATGACTGGTCCTTCTGGTTCTGGTAAAACAACGCTATTAACACTTTGCGGTGGTTTGCGTTCTGCTCAGGAGGGTAGCGTAAAGGTTTTAGGAAAAGAATTATGTGGTGCTTCTGCAAAACGGCTAACAGTTGCTAGAAGACAGCATGGTTATATATTTCAAGCACATAATTTACATGAAAGTTTAACCGCAATTCAAAATGTCAGAATGGGTTTTGAAGTTCATCCCCAAATTTCTCCTCAAGAAATGCATC
>JBCBHT010000624.1:0-1059 GCA_038525335.1 Cyanobacteria bacterium J06621_15
ATAGAACCAACTTGCGATTCCTGATTTTGCTGATTTTCTTGGTTTTCTGCTGCTTCTTCTTGTTTTTTCGATAATTTTTTGCGTAACTCTACCAAATAAATAGTAAATAAAAGTAAAATTCCAAAAGCAACTAATCGATTTTGAGCAGGAATAAGTTTTGCAATTCCAGCACTGAAAAAAGCCGTCAAAGCCGCAGGTAAAGCTAGAAAAATTACCTTTTTAAAATCGATATATCCCATGCGCCAATTCTGAATAGTTCCAGAAGTCGCAGTAATCACAATTGCAAGACTACTAGTAGCAGTAGCTTGTGAAAATGTATGTCCAAATGCTAATAATATAGGAACCAAAACCGTACCACCACCAATACCAAGCAATCCAGCTAGAATACCTGCGAATAATCCACTAATTACTAAAAGAAACCAATTTTCCATTTTTAATTGTTAGTTGATAGTTGTTAGTTGATAGTTGATAGTTGTTAGTTGTTGGTTGATAGTTGTTAGTTGTTGGTTGTTTAATTAACTTTAATGTGATTAGGGAATAGGGAATAGCGCAAAGTGCGGTTTTGGGGGTTTCCCCCAAGAGCAACTTTGTAAGAGAGGGAATAGGAAAATAAATCTATAAATTAATTAATAAATCAATAAATAAAACAGAATAAGCTTCTCACTTACAATGAGGGATTTAATACCTCTAACCTTTAAGCTTTAACCTTCTAATTCCTAACTCCTAACTCTTAACTCCTAACTTCTAATTCCCAACTCCTTTCCCTTGTAAAATTGCTTTCGACAACATACCATGTACGCCTTTTTGCGGTAAATTGACGACTTGGGTGATGCGAAAACTGACTGCTAAACTGCATAATATATAAGCCTCTTCTGGAGACAGCTTTGTGCAGCTTACCAGAAAATCAATCATGTTTTTTAAGGCTTTTTCAAAAGCTTCGTCTAATGTGGAAGCAAAACCCATCGTGATGATATCAGTGGGAGTTTCTGCTATTGGTGTGGAGATTTGCAAATCTTTTCTCAGCTTTACCTGCGGCTTTGACGGCTTTTTTCAGTGCTG
>JBCBHT010000625.1:0-1052 GCA_038525335.1 Cyanobacteria bacterium J06621_15
GGAGAAATATTAATTAAAGCATCTGAATTTATTGAAGTTAGTAATAAGATTAGCGATACAGAATTTGCAAATTTGTTAGGACCACCAGGAGGAATAGTTGTAGATGTACGTCCACAAGGTACTGGTAATGGTGGCAAAATTACTGTAGAAACCACAAGATTAACTATAAAAGATGGAGCATTGGTTGTAGCGGGTAGTAGAGGAGGAGGAAATGGTGGTGATATAGATATTCGTGCTACAGAATTAATTGAAGTTACTGGTAGAAGTAAAAACGATACGAATATGTATACCAGTCAGATAGGTACTGCATTACAAGAAAATTCAACGGGTAAACAAGGAGGTAATCTATTTTTAGAAACCAAGAATTTGATTGTTAGTAATGGAGCTGAAATTGATGTTAGTACAAATAATTCTGGTAAGGGTGGAGATTTAACTGTCATAGCATCTGAATCAATTTTATTGCAGGGATTGTATGAAGGTATTCCCAGCCGTTTACAAGCTCAAGTTGATAAAGCTGGTAGCGGAACGGGAGGAGATATTTTAGTTCAAACTGGAATACTAAATTTAAAAAATGGTAGTCAAATTTCTGCTGCTAATTTAGGAGAGGGAAATAGTGGTAACATTAATATTTTTGCTGATGAAATCAATATAGCTGGTTCTACATTAGCTCTTGAAAAATTAGATATTAGAACTTCAGAATTTGTCACAGATGACACGGGTAATTTATTTCCAAGCGGAATTTTTAGCAGTTCATTAAAAGTAGGAGATGCAGGTAATTTAGAAATAGAAACAGGTAAATTAGCTCTTGGAGATAAATCTCAAATTTTAGTTAGCAGTCAACAACTTGGTGCAGCAGGTAATTTAAAAATTCAAGCAAATCAAATTTATCTCGATAATGCAATAATCAGCGCTGACACTGTAGCGGGAGGTGAAGGAAGTATTTATTTGAATGGTGCAGATATTCGATTAAGAAAAGGAAGTCGGGTCACAACAAATGCAACTCAAACCGCGACTGGAGGTAATATTGATATTGATAGTTTAACGTTAGTTGG
>JBCBHT010000626.1:0-1050 GCA_038525335.1 Cyanobacteria bacterium J06621_15
ATCGCAGGTCGCTATGAAGAAATAACTTTTACAAAAACTCCCGTTTGGCTACCATCTATAGAATTAGGAATTGGGTTGTGGCAAGGTAATTTTCAAGGTATCGAACGGTTGTGGTTGAGATGGTATGATGACCAAGGAAACTTGATTCTTACTCCTGCTGAGAAAGAACGTACAAAAGCCGAACGTTTAGCTGCTAAATTGCGAGAATTAGGAGTTAATCCGGAAGATGTTTAAGGTCAAAGGTAGAAGGTTGAAAGAAAAGAGCAAAATCCTGTTGTAAGCGGGATAAGTTTATAAAATAACTTAGCGAATAATATTATTAGCTTTAATAAACATAGCAACATCTAACATAGCAGTTTTCAGTTGAATAGAATACACCCCTCTCCTTGATAAGGAGAGGGGAAGGGGGTGAGGTTTCTCGAAGTGTATTGCACCCAAATGAAAAGCGCTATATTTCTTTGCTGGTACTATTTTGTATTAACTATAATATTTTT
Source organism: Cyanobacteria bacterium J06621_15 (assembly GCA_038525335.1). GTDB lineage: Bacteria > Cyanobacteriota > Cyanobacteriia > Cyanobacteriales > Nostocaceae > Rivularia. The sequence continues at coordinate 495 of JBCBHT010000626.1, forward strand.
TTAGTCTTATTTATCTCAAATATTGCAACATTATCATTAAGCAAAAACACCCGCATTGAAATCAAAATCATCGGCTAATATACAAACTTAAAACAATGAAATTCGCAGGTTGGGTTGAACGAAGTGAAACCCAACACCCGAGTTGGGTTGCGCTATGTCCTGTCGGACACGCTTCGCTAACACTTAACCCAACCTACGAAGAGTCTTATCGACTCACCAAAATTAATGTAGTGTAGTACTAGTGCAGACTAAAAATTAAAAAAATCTAATAAGTTTTACCTTAACTTCCTTAAGTTCCCTTGTCTAAACCATAGAAATCGGTGAATATCATATTTTAGAGGATATTTTTTAAAAAACTAAAAAAAAATAATAGTTATTTGACTCAGTAAGTAATCAGGTATAAAACTGTGCAAAAATAATGACTAAGATTTTAGTGATTCAATCGGAATTATCTATATTTAATAATAGTATATTTATAAAATTACTGGAGTCAGAAGGCTTTGATGTAATAGTTTCAGAGAATGCTAATGTGGGTCTGTGCAAAGCACAATCAGAT
>JBCBHT010000627.1:0-1042 GCA_038525335.1 Cyanobacteria bacterium J06621_15
CCTTTTGTCGGTTTTTTCCTGACTTACTCATTGGGTATTTTAAAGCAAGTTTATCCTCACAACGTTTCGTCACAAAAGTTTTAATCCATTTCCAACGAATTGAAAAATTGTCATCACCATCTGGTAAAGTCCAAATACAATGTAAATGTTCTGGTAAAAGAACAAAAGCATCTATTTTAAAAGGATATTTAATACGTACTGTTTCGATTGCTTTTCTTAAAGTAGAGCGAGCAATTTCAGTACATAACCAAGGATGACGATTGTGGGTAACAAGCGTAAAAAAGTAAGTACCACCCGTGATTTTAAACCTTCGATACTCAGGCATTTTTGATAAAAAAGTATATTATTATTCATCAAAGATAGCCGATAAATTCAAGTGGTACATGAAATAAAGGTTAATAAATTAGCCCATTTTTATAAATAAATTATTTTTGATTTGTAGGGTGCTGTGACGGTCACGAAAATTTATCAAAGTAACGAAAGGATTTGAATATACCGTCACGCACCATTATTATCAAAAACAACGCAATATGAAAAAATTTACCACCACTCGTTATTATCAACCCGAATGGTGCGTAACGGTATTATGAAACTAATCGTTATGTCCTTCGGAGTTATTTGAACCGTCACAGCACCCTACAGGAAGAGATTTTTGAGTGCGATCGCCTTTTAATTAATTACAAAATATTGTCGATACATTTTTTGAATTTTGCTTTACTTATTTCTTTGTAGGGTGCTGTGACGGTACGACAATTTATCACAAGAAACGAAACAATTTAAATATACCGTCACGCACCATTATCATCAAAAACAACGCAATATTGTAAAATTTACCATCACCCGTCATTATCAACCATTTGGTGGTGCGTGACGGTATTATGATAATTACTTGATTATTCCCGATGAGTTATTTAAACCGTCACAGCACCCTACATTTCGTTTTTAATCAAATATCTATTGACCCAAAATTATCAATAATTCGATGGTGTGTGACAGTATCATAATAATCATCCGTTTCATCCGATAAATTATTTAAACCGTC
>JBCBHT010000628.1:0-1038 GCA_038525335.1 Cyanobacteria bacterium J06621_15
CCTCCGCAACGGATTGGCTCCCCAAGAGCAACTTTTTCAAGACAGCGAAACCCTTTTAGAAAACCGTATTTCCCGGTTTGAGAATATTGATTTACCTTCAGGGGTGGATTTAATCAACGCTAGCTTTAGTCTTCCTTTTTGCGAACCACAGAGCTTTCCCGAATTATGGAACAAAATTTTCTCTAGCTTGATTTGTGGGGGTCGTTTCTCCGGTCAATTATTTGGTAATAAAGATTCCTGGGCTAAAGATTCAAAGATGAATTTTCATACCTTGTCGGATATCAATCTACTTTTAAAAGATTTTGCAGTTGAATTACTCTCCGAAGCTGACCATCCTGGTAGAACCGCTTTAGGTGATGAGAAACATTGGCATATTTTTCACATTGTCGCACGTAAGAAATAATTCCTTAATGATAAAAAATAGGAAGTAGGTAATTGGTAATTAGTAATTGATAATTGGTAATTGGTAGTTGGTAGTTGTGAATAATGTTTGCTACTCCTTACTCATTACTCATTATTTATTACTATTTAATTATCACATTTTCTCAATAAATCATCTTTGTATAAGAATGTATTGCAGTTAATTTTATATTATTTTCTTTTTTTTCGTAATAAAATAGGCTATTTAAAATAGACTAGAAAATACTAAAACATAAAAATATTTATGTTTGTTTACCTTTAAGTAAACAGATATTAACTACAAAGTTTTATGAATTGTTCTTTGCTTAAACTCAAGGCAAAGCTAATATGTATGTAAGCTAAATTGTTGTTCAGACACCGGCTTAGCTAACCAAAAAAATCAATACCTTTTATAAAGACAGTTAAATATTCAGACTTTATGCTTGAATTTGCTAGAGACTAATAAGTCTCTAAAAACTACAAAATCTTCGTTTAAAGCGTAAATCCTCTCCAAAAGTCTGATTAATTCTTGTTATTCAAGAAATGATTAATGTCTTTTACAAAGGTCTGCAAATTCTATATATTGTTGAAAAAACAATCAAAGATACTCATTGATGTTATAGGAAGAGTATCTCGAAT
>JBCBHT010000629.1:0-1033 GCA_038525335.1 Cyanobacteria bacterium J06621_15
CAGATGGCGGAGTTTCTTATTTATGAATCCCGGAAACGGGATTGAAACTAGCTTATGAGTTGAGGCACGAAATCGGGTTTATTGTTTCTTATTTATGAATCCCGGAAACGGGATTGAAACGTTTGCTCCTTGTGAAAATCGGTTTCCACTTGGTAAAGGTTTCTTATTTATGAATCCCGGAAACGGGATTGAAACAATACGATAGCTCGGGAATAATTCATCAGAAACTACGTTTCTTATTTATGAATCCCGGAAACGGGATTGAAACATTTTTGTTGTTGGGCAATTAATTGTTGACGCGCTGGTTTCTTATTTATGAATCCCGGAAACGGGATTGAAACAAACAGGTAGACCTTTAGATTGGATGATGGGAGAAAAGTTTCTTATTTATGAATCCCGGAAACGGGATTGAAACTATCTATAAATTAATCCTTCATGGTCTTGCATAAATGTTTCTTATTTATGAATCCCGGAAACGGGATTGAAACAATCAAGGCTAGGATTTAAATTAGATGTAGGCTTGTTTCTTATTTATGAATCCCGGAAACGGGATTGAAACCAGCCCAGTCTTGAAGAGATAAAAAAGCAAGCCCAGTTTCTTATTTATGAATCCCGGAAACGGGATTGAAACTTGTCGTAAAGTTCCTGCAATTCGGTAGGCACACGTTTCTTATTTATGAATCCCGGAAACGGGATTGAAACACTTGGTTGTCCTTGAAGAAACCATCTTCGGCGGGTGTTTCTTATTTATGAATCCCGGAAACGGGATTGAAACTCGCTTAGATAAAAACGACATTGTGCAATACCACGGTTTCTTATTTATGAATCCCGGAAACGGGATTGAAACATGCTCATCAACGTAACTTACATCTAAAGAGTCAAAGTTTCTTATTTATGAATCCCGGAAACGGGATTGAAACGCGCGTAGTTATCTTAACCCTAAAAATCAGGGAATAGTTTCTTATTTATGAATCCCGGAAACGGGATTGAAACAATCTAATATAATAAATCTATTTTTACATTCAAGTCTTTT
>JBCBHT010000630.1:0-1029 GCA_038525335.1 Cyanobacteria bacterium J06621_15
ATTTGCTTGGTGAGAAGAAAGCGGACAATTACTACCCGCAGGAGGTTTAAGGTTCGGAGCTTTTTGATATACAATACATTCTTGTTTGCACCCAAGCGGACAATTTCCCAATCCCGGATTCAGTTGGGAGTAGAGAGGTTGTAATTGAATTTTCACAGTGTTTTGAAAATCTCGATAAATCTAAGATAATGGCAAACTCTCAAAAGTCGTAGTCAAAAAATGATAACAACTCGAATCAGGTAAGTATAAAAAAATTTATATTAGCTTTTAACCTAGTAATAGCAAGCAATCGAGCGGATTGAAAATTAGTAAAAAAAATTTATCATCGACAAATCGAGCCATACCGGTTTATGCTTTTTCTGACGGGGGAAAGCAAGGTCAAAATCCCCAGGCTCCCGTCAAAGTCTCAGAACCTTGATAATTAAATAGTTTCAGAGTTTCATGCTCAAATGTTTCATTGTTTCCCAATCGCTGAAATGGGGTTTTTCAATTCCCCCGTCAAAATCGGTTGTGGAAATCACTCTGTTAAACGGTTTCGGATGGCGGAGTTTCTTATTTATGAATCCCGGTAACGGGATTGAAACAAGCATCAAGGGCATTGAATAAAGAATTTGATAATGTTTCTTATTTATGAATCCCGGTAACGGGATTGAAACAGAGTCTTGATTATCTAGAAAACCTTCTTAAGCAGTTTCTTATTTATGAATCCCGGTAACGGGATTGAAACTCACATTACTAAAGTTTTGATATGTGATAGTGCAGTTTCTTATTTATGAATCCCGGTAACGGGATTGAAACTGACGAGGGTAAGAAGTTCGCCCTTTCAGCTTTGATGTTTCTTATTTATGAATCCCGGTAACGGGATTGAAACTTCACCTGCGCGTATATGTTCAGCGCTCTCATTTGTTTCTTATTTATGAATCCCGGTAACGGGATTGAAACAATGGATTAATCAATATTAATTCTGCAACGTTAGTAGTTTCTTATTTATGAATCCCGGTAACGGGATTGAAACTTCAATTACTACTA
>JBCBHT010000631.1:0-1028 GCA_038525335.1 Cyanobacteria bacterium J06621_15
TCAAATGGTTATAGATAGCCCATCTTCGTAATTAGAATTTTTGAGTGGATAAACTCTACTGGCTGAATGAAGTAAAAGCATCGCAGCGAACTCAAGTTGGCGACAAAGCGTTTAATTTGAGCTTGATGATGCAACATGGATATCCGGTAATACCTGGATTTGTAATTTCAGCAGAAATTTTGCATGAATACGTAGAAAACAAAAGTGCTTCCCAAACCCTAGTCGCAGAATTAGCTGATTCTTCCTTACATTTAGACGTTGATGATTTTAAAGTTTTACAGCAAGTAGCTTTACGTCTAAAGAAGGAAATCATGAGTTCAAGTTTACCGTCGGGATTATACGGTCAAATTTGCGAAGCAGTCAAGGCTTGGGAAAGTGAATATTTGATTTTACGTCCAAGTGTCGCTTTACCAAGCACAAAAAATAACATAGGAGATATTTCTGGATTATATGAATGCGTATTCTGCTTCAAAGAAGAAAAACACATAGTTTCGGCTCTAAAGCGTTTTTGGAGTCAATTATTTAGCGCTAGAAGTCTGCTTTATTGGCAAAAAATAGGAATTGATTTACGTTCTATTAATTTAGCAGTTTTAGTACAACCAGTTAACAATGTAATTGCAAGTGGTTCACTGTATGCTGATTTTTCAAGATTAGAAATTCAAGCTAATTGGGGATTGGGAACAGCAATTAAGTGGGGTGAGGTTCAACCAGATGTTTACTATATCGAATCCAAAACAGGGACACTTTTGGAACAGCATTTGGGTCATAAAATCCTTTGTTATCGCTGTGAAAATACTGCAATCAAAGAATCTTTACAGAAAAAGCGAGAATCAGTCATAACCCTAGAGAAAACTTGTTTGCAAATATCTCTTTTAGAAGAAGAATTACAGCAACAGTATGTATTGTCTGAAGATTATTTACAGCAAATAACCATAATAGCTTCGCAGCTTGTTTTTCAACTTGGTACAGAATATTTTGTTAATTGGACTCTTATTCAAGAAGAAAATTCTCCAAAGTTATATCTGACT
>JBCBHT010000632.1:0-1026 GCA_038525335.1 Cyanobacteria bacterium J06621_15
GTAAAATATGAAAGTCAGTTTTTCTGTTTCAGATTTAAACGAACTATTTGCACAAGTAAGTCAACAGACAGGTTCTGCGATTATTGCAGAGAAATACGAGCAAGTCCTCAAATTTCCCCCTTTAATTGCTGATGGTTGGATGCGAAAAATCCAATTACGTCCGGGATTGGAATTAATCGTACAAGATTTAAAATTTAAAGATAATTTTATTTTGGAAGCAGAATACAATGAATTGAATATAGCTTTTGGAATTGGTTTTTGTCTTACAGGAAGTGCAGTAGGTAAACTTTATGGTGTAGAGGAAGAATTCTATTTAGCTGCTGGTCAGGGAAGTTTGGGTTTTGCTCTGAAACAGAAAGGGAGTACGGAATTTCCAGGAAAACAGCGGATTACCGTTGTTGATTTAATAATGGAACCCATGATGTTGAGTGATTTTATTGATAGTCAGCAAATATATATTCCAAATCAACTCCAGCAAATAATTAACGGTAAATATAATTCTTTTTATGCTCAAAACTTTGAGATGACATCTGTAATGAAAATGGCTGTCCAGCAGATTTTAAATTGTCCGTATCAAGGTTTAACAAAACAACTTTATTTAGAAAGTAAAGGGATAGAAATTCTTGCTTATTATAATGATTTGTTATTACAGCAGCCTACTTTCTCTGGAAAAGTGATTAATCTTAAACCTGATGAGATTAACCGAATTTATTATGCAAAGGAAATTCTATTTAAAAATTATCAAAATCCTCCTTCTTTGATTGAATTATCAAAATTAGTTGGATTAAATGACTATAAGCTAAAAGCAGGATTTCGCGAGTTTTTTGGTAATACAGTTTTTGGCTGTTTGCATGATTACAGAATGGAAGAAGCCAAAAGATTATTAGAAACAAAGAAATTGAATATAAAACATATTGCTCGTTCTGTTGGTTATGCTAGTGAAACCTCTTTTAGTTCCGCTTTTCGGAAAAAATTTGGTGTCTCTCCCAGTGTTTATAGAGCTTGTTCTTGCTTCAAGAACAAGCT
>JBCBHT010000633.1:0-1023 GCA_038525335.1 Cyanobacteria bacterium J06621_15
ACCCCAGTTCCGCTTGAAGCAAGACGCAATTCCCGGAATGGATACCGAGTTACGATTTGTCGCAACCAAACCCGGAGCATATCCCGTAGTTTGTACCGAATTATGTGGTGGTTATCACGGTTCGATGAGAACCCGAGTTATTGTCCATACTCCTGAAGAATACGAAAGCTGGCTACAGGAAAATCGGATTGCACAACAAGATTCTTCACAAACAGTAGCAGTTAATCCCGCAGAATTATCAGCACCAGAATATCTAGCTGTTTACGATGCGGATATGAATATTAGTTCAGCTACTTTGGCTCAGATCCAGCAGTAAGGAGTAAGGAGTTAGGAGTTAAGAGTTAGGAGTTAGGAGTTAGGAGTTAGGAGTTAGGAGTTAGGAGTTAGGAATTAAGAATTAATAATTTCCCTCTCTCCCTCACTCCTTCTTCCCCCTCTCCCTCCTCTCCACTATCTCAGAGAAGATAATCCAAAATCTAAAATCCAAAATCGAATGACTCAATTACAACACCCACAAAATACGGAAGCTAAAGCTGAAGTATCTGCTCATGCTCATCCTGAAGCATGGAAATGGTATCACTATTTTACTTTTAATGTAGACCACAAGGTAATTGGTATCCAGTACCTGGTAACATCGTTCATTTTCTATCTTATTGGTGGATTGATGGCTGTAGCCATGCGTGCTGAATTGGCTACACCTGATGCTGATTTGCTTGACCCCAATCTGTATAATGCTTTTCTGACCAATCATGGGACAATCATGATTTTTCTCTGGATTGTTCCTAGTGCTATAGGTGGTTTTGGTAACTACTTAGTACCTTTAATGATTGGTGCTAGGGATATGGCTTTTCCCAAGCTGAATGCTATCGCTTTTTGGTTGAATCCACCTGCGGGTGCTTTGGTTATAGGTAGCTTTTATTTCGGTGGTTCTCAATCCGGATGGACAGCCTATCCACCTTTGAGCTTGGTGACAGCAAATGTTGCTCAGAGTATGTGGATTCTGGCCATTGTGTTGGTTGGTAC
>JBCBHT010000634.1:0-1020 GCA_038525335.1 Cyanobacteria bacterium J06621_15
GCAATTTATCAGTTTTTTACCCGTACTGATAGTTGCAATGTTGATAAGTGGTTTTACTGATGTCCTACTACCAAAAGTTGTTTTCATTATTTATGATTTAATTCCTTCAAGAAATATTTGCACAATCAAATTACCAATTCGCTCGCTATCATCAAGCTCAATACCGTGATGAACCGGAGCAAGTACCGTAAAGGAAAAAATCATCCCCATAAATGTCAGAGCAAGTTCCTGTGGTTGTGCTATATCCTGTAAATTACCTGCTTGAATCTGGTTTTGAAAATAATTAGCCAAAATGTCAATTATTTTATCTGAACCTTTACGTAGTTTCTCTACATAGGCTTTTTCAGCTTGGTGATTGGCAAGAATGAGACGCATAATGTCTCGATTCTCGTAAAAGGATGGAAGAATGGTAATCGCAAAATTTTTCAGGTCAGAGGTAATATCATCACTTACTTCCAGCAACAGGTTTTGAGCAATTGTCCGTGGAGACATTTCATCGATGAAAGTCCAGACAAGGTTATCTTTATCACCAAAGTGACGGTAGACGGTTGCAACTCCAACTCCAGCCTCGTCAGCAATTTGCTCCATTGTGCAGATAGAAAGACCATGCTTACCAAAGACTTTCCGAGCCCCTTGTAAAATGCGCGTTCGCACATCTGTTAGTTGCTCGAAAGCTATACCCCGTGATTGAGCTAGGGATTTTAACAGCATTTCTTTGTTACCTACATGCCGATAAATTGTTGCACGGGAAACACTAGTTGTATTAACTAATTCTTCCATGGTGAAAGAGTCACCAATTTCAGACAACAAGACTTCAGCAGCCTGAAAAATGCGTTCTTTAATTAAATCTATTTTATGAGATGACATGATAGATATGATAATTTATCGTCTCAAAAGCTGCAAGTATTTTTAGTCTCATCAATCAGAATTTGTAATACATGGTAAACTAGAAAATATCATCAGCCTAGTTCGTAGTTGCGCTTTAGCGCCAAATATGTCGCATAAATTTTTATGCGACAT
>JBCBHT010000635.1:0-1008 GCA_038525335.1 Cyanobacteria bacterium J06621_15
TACGCGACAACACACCCTACGTGTTTTATGTCCTCCGGACACGCTTCGCTAACAATAATCAAATAGTAATCCTATATCTACTATCTACTAACCACTAACAACTAACAACTATCAACTATCAACTAACTCCTATGAATAGAAAAGAAGCTGTAATTTCAATCCAATACCTGAATCATTATTACGGAAAGGGTATGCTCAAGAAACAGATTTTGTATGATATTAATCTGGATATTTATCCTGGTGAAATTGTTATTATGACGGGTCCTTCTGGCTCGGGTAAAACAACTTTACTTAGTTTAATTGGTGGTTTGCGCTCGGTACAAGAAGGAAGTCTTAAGTTTATGGGAGAAGAACTTTATCGCGCTCATTCTAGAAAATTGGTAAGTACTAGACGTAATATTGGCTATATTTTTCAAGCACACAATTTGTTAGAGTTTCTAACTGCTAGACAAAATGTACAAATAGCAGCAGAACTAAATAAATGCATTTCTCAAAGGGAAGCCATTACTCAATCTAAACAGATTTTACAAGCGGTAGGTTTGGCAAATCGAATTGATTATTTTCCCGATAATCTTTCTGGAGGTCAAAAGCAAAGGGTTGCTATTGCTCGTGCTTTGGTAAATAATCCCCCGTTAGTATTAGCAGATGAACCTACAGCAGCTTTAGATAAACAGTCTGGAAGAGATGTTGTCGAAATAATGCAGCACCTTGCTAAAGAACAAGGAACTTCAATTTTATTGGTAACTCATGATAGTCGTATTTTGGATATTGCCGACCGTATTATTAATATGGAAGATGGTATTTTAACTAGCGAACAGTTAACGCTCAGTACCTAAGTAAATTTTAGATTATGTCCTTACAGACACGCTACGCTAATAGATTTTAGATTCAATATCAGCATCAATCCAGGGAATCCTTTTTTTTAGGATATTGAAACACGATAATTTCAAAATCTAAAATCTATTGCTCGTGCTTTGGTAAATAATCCCCCGTTAGTATTAGCAGATG
>JBCBHT010000636.1:0-996 GCA_038525335.1 Cyanobacteria bacterium J06621_15
CAGAAGGAAGATTGTTTGAAATGAGTGAGAGAGGGAGAGAAATAATTTGTATTCGTGTTCATGGTTGTCTCCAGTTATTATTAATGTTGATGTTGTTTTAACAAGATGAAATTAGATTTTGATTTAGTTTTTTTTGTGTTTACCAAAACTCAAAAAATGTGCTAACTACCAATAAAATTTCTGATATTCAAGAAGGAAGATGGAAGAAGGAAGAAGGAAGAAGGATGTTTAGACTTCTTACTTGTGAAAAATGAATTCATAACAATCTATTTTCTCCCCTTCCCCTCAGCACCTCAGCCCCTCAGCCCCTCAGCACTCCTCCCCTGCTGCCGATACAAGCAGTAATAAAGCCCCCCGCATGGACATTAATTCCTCATGGGTTCCCTGCTCAACAATTCGACCTTTATCCATCATAAGAATCAAGTCTGCATGACGAATTGTTGCTAGACGATGGGTGATAAAAAAGACTGTGCGTCCTTTTAGTGCTTGCTGTAAGTTTTCGCATACCTGATGTTCGCTGTTGTAGTCGAGAGCGCTGGTGGCTTCGTCCATTATCAGTAACCGGGGGTTTTGCAATATCGTTCTAGCAATAGCTATTCTCTGTCTTTGTCCTCCAGAGAGAGCGGAACCCCGTTCGCCGACGCGGGTGTTGTAGCCTGATGCTAGGTTCATGATAAAGTCGTGGGCATGGGCAATTTTGGCAGCATCAATAATTTCTTCGTGGGTGGCATCAGGGTTGTTCAAAGCGATGTTTTCTTGGACTGTAGTATCGAATAAGAGGGTATCTTGCAGTACCATACCGATTTGTTGTCGTAAGGAATAGAGTTCTACTTTATGGATGTCGTAACCATCAATGAGAATTCTGCCGTTTTCTGGGTGGTATAATCTGGGCAAGAGTTTGGTAATCGTACTTTTTCCGGCTCCACTTTGTCCGACAACACCCACAAATTGACCGGGAGCAATGTCGAGATGGATATTATCTAGCTGCAATCTAGG
>JBCBHT010000637.1:0-965 GCA_038525335.1 Cyanobacteria bacterium J06621_15
GTTTTCGACCGCGCTTTCCCCCGTCAAAAAATAGTTTAGCAGACTTTTACAAAATTATAGTTGTATTCTCTCTGGGTTGCTCGGAACCATAGGTAATTGTTTTCCGAATCGAATGAGCATCTAATATATAGATACGAACCGAGTCTTCCTGCGGTTTTATCAATTGCTCTATCTGCACCTTGAGTTTAGCAAACTGAATTTTGTTTAAAAAACACTCAAATACACTATACTGCGTCCATTTTCCGTAACCAGAAAGCAATTTATGCAGCCTTGTGCGTCGCTTGTTAGCTTTTTTATTGTCGGGTAAATCGTAAATAATTAAGTAAAACGGGGTTGTCATTTTCTTTGTTCAAGTTTTGTAAACTATTCCACAACTGTGGAACATTCTGTTTTGTATGGGTAAATCGTTTTTTGACTGGTTTGTTCTTCTTGTAATTGTTGGGAGACGTAAAATTTTACGTCTCTACATTCCGTCAGAGTTTATGCAGTAGATTATTCGCGATTTCAAAAACATTCCACAACTGTGGAACATTTTTCTTCCCCCTCTTCCCCCTCTCTAAATCATCTCCTCGTCAAAGCTTTATAGGGAATTCCTTCTTGTAAATGACGACTCAACAAACGAGCTTGTAATTCAATTGCTCGTCTGTAATTGCAGCGATAACCGAAGTGGGGATGTTTAAATTCGTCATTCATTTTCCTTTCCCATGCTTCTAGAAAGTTTTTTCGTCCTTTATCGCTGAGTCGATATGCTCCCAAGCTTTCGGTAAAGTCGCTGGGTTTGATTTCTTTATGACGAATTACTGCAAATATCAAGGTATCAGCAATCAAGGGACGAAATTCTTCCATTAAATCCAATACAATGGCAGGCTGACCTCTGGTGGTTTCGTGTAAATAACCGAAAGGGTCTAATCCTGCGACATGTACTGCTGCTGTCACCTGGACTCTTAATAATCCATAAGCAAATC
>JBCBHT010000638.1:0-963 GCA_038525335.1 Cyanobacteria bacterium J06621_15
AGGATATTGTTTCGAGTTGTACAAAAATACTCGATTATACCCGAGGTATGAATTTTGAAGAGTTTGTTGCAGATGGACGAACTTTTGATGCTGTAATTTTAAACTTTCGTAAATAAGATAAAACATTCCCTACGTAGGGAATGTTTTATTAAAAACAATGAATAATGTCTTTACTCCCACTGAAGCGGCTGCAATTGTTCAGATTCCAACTAAAAGAGTTTACAAAGAATTAGAGTATGCGATTTTTCCTTCTAGTAACCCCCCACGACTTCCTTTTGAAGCTCTGGTATACCTCCGAGCATTGAAGGAAGTAGATTTTACATTCTCTGTTGATTTTCGGAATGTTTTATATAAACGTCTCGTAGATGCTATTGCTCGTAATAGTGCTTCTTTTGAAATTGCACGCTATTTTATAAGTAGTTAAACAAAATTAATTACACATTGTCATTGCGAGTGGAACGAAGTGAAACGAAGCATTCACCGAAGGTGTGGATCATCGCAAGGGCTGCGATTACTTCGCTTCGCTCGTAATGACGGTAAATATTTTTGTTGACTTATTTACTACAACTTGATGCGATTTCCAATGAATTATCAGAATTAATTAATCGTTTTAATGACTGGAAAAAAAGTTTAGTAACAAACCCTGCAATTATGGGGGGTGAAACAGTATTTCCATCATCTCGTCTTACTGTACGGCATATTGGTACAATGCTCGAACGTGGTGAGTCTAAAGAGGTGATTCGAGAGGACTATCCTTATTTATCTGAACAAGATATGGATTTTGCTCTTATTTATACAAGAGCTTATCCAGTTATTGGCAGACCAAAAAGAACGTAAGGAATTTACATCTGTGACTGGCAGCAAATGGCATAATATGCCATAATAATTTCATAGTTGAGGTTATAACGGCTATGAAAAGCATGAATATATCTTTACCTGATTCTATGCGAACTTATGTAGAAG
>JBCBHT010000639.1:0-960 GCA_038525335.1 Cyanobacteria bacterium J06621_15
ATTCGGAACTACCGAAATGGACGTTATCGAAGTCGAAGGTAGCGCACAACTTGTCTTTGGTGGTGGTTCAGATGACCTCATCGACGCTTCTATCGGTAGCGAAGGTGGAAACTGGATCTACGGTGGTAGCGGTGACGATACTTTAATACTTGGAGAAGACGACCACTACTCTGGTGGTAAAGGTGATGACAAGTTCTTTGCAATGAACGGTGGGGATAACATCATACATGGTGGAGCAGGTGCAGACCAATTCTGGATTGCAACCGCAGAACTACCCGACGGGATCAATACCATAAAAGACTTTACCAGCGGCGAAGATGTGCTTGGTATTGCTGGATTAGGTATTGGCTTCGAGGATGTCAGCATCACTCAGCAGGGAGATAATGCGTTAATTGCTGCTAGCGGTACAGATTTAGCAATATTGACCGATGTTGCTGCCGATAGTTTAAGCGGAGATAACTTTGCTTTCGGTTAATTAATTTATCGCCCATGATGTAGAGACGTAGCAGTACTACGTCTCCCGATATTATGGAAAAAATCAAAGTTTTTCATTCCATGTTCTCTATAAGGTGCATTGTTGCTTTTGATAAGGCTCAATGCACCTTTTTCTTAAATAAATATAAAACTGCAAATCTCCACCATAATTCGGTTACTTTACGATAACCTCATAAAAATAGATTTTTAATAGCTCAAATTTCTAGTAAAATTTACGTAGGTATGAACTTGAGAGTTATTTGCAATAACAGTGAATATACGTTAGTCTCAGTTCATCATACTTACAGCTTGAAATAACTTTTTGCGGAAAATTATTGTCAAATTAATCACTGAATACTGCTTGCGTATTATTTAACAGTTATCAGTTACCAGTTGTATCACCTGGGTTTAAGTCCCCGGCTTGAGGTGGAAGGCTTTGGTGGCGGGTCTAAATCCCCTACCATAAGCCGGGGGACTGATAGAATT
>JBCBHT010000640.1:0-956 GCA_038525335.1 Cyanobacteria bacterium J06621_15
TGACTAACATCTTGAGGTATACATTCCAATTTGCCGTTTACGATTGCTGTAGCTTTTTTAATGATTACGCAAGCATCTACGTAAGTAGGTAAAGGCTTGATTCCGCTAATAGCAAAGTTTTCTGTCGCCCGCAGCGTTTGAATACCGTAATAAGCGCTACTTAGAATTTGACGCTCCCCCATTGAATCGCTTTCGATACGAAATTTTGAATCACTCATGGTAATCAGTTAACAGTCATCAGTTAACAGTTACCAGTTAGTGTGAATAATAGATATTAGTAATTATTAATTCTTAATTACAGTGAGCAGTGAACAGTGAACAGTGAACAGTAATTACTAACTCCTAATTGTTAATCCAAAATCCAAAATCTAAAAAAACGCATCCGTTGTCAAAATCTAAAATCGAATGACTTTACCAAACTGGATCACTTTTTCTCGTCTTTTGGGGATACCGTTTATTATTTACGGTTTGCAAAATCCGACATCTCAAGCTAGGTGGATATGTTTCGCTATTTTTGTTGTTGCTGCTGGTACTGACTGGTTGGATGGTTATTTAGCCAGAAAGCTCAATCAAGTCAGTGATTTAGGAAAGTTTCTCGACCCTTTGGTTGATAAGTTACTGGTTCTTGCTCCTTTACTATCGTTGATTGAGTTGGGTCAAATTCCAGCTTGGGGAGTATTTCTGATATTGGGACGTGAATTAGCGATTGCTGGTTGGAGAGTTAATCAACCGAAAATTAGCGGTGCGAATATTTGGGGAAAGCTCAAAACTGTGACCCAAATTATTGCGATAGCTTTGTTGATTGCTCCTTTATCTTCGGAATGGGATTTACCAATTACCAATTACCAATTACCAATTACCAATTACCAATTACTTATTTTGCGACAACTTGATTTTCTTCTGTTTTCTGAGGTAAAAGATAAATCCCACCACTAATCAAAGTCATTGACTTTGAT
>JBCBHT010000641.1:0-948 GCA_038525335.1 Cyanobacteria bacterium J06621_15
AAATCAATTTGTTTGAAAATCGAATAATCCTCTAAACCCTCTTCCTCTGCGTCCTCAGCGCTCTCTGCGGTTTTTTTATAAACGCTCTCGACCCCGCAAAATTAATGTGGTGGGGTACTAGTACTTCACCACATTAATTTCTGCGGGGTTTGCATAGTGTTGGGTTGCGCTCCGCTTAACCCAACCTACGAAACTTACTCCCCACACTTACTCTTATGGATATAGAAGAAATGCTAAGACAACAAATCGAACAAGAAAGCGATTTAATCGCCATCAATATGTTGAATGATTTGGGAAACCAAGCAATCAAAATGGGGCTAATTATCGGTCATGGTTATCACAGTGGTAAATACGAGATTTTACGTAAGAATGAAATGATTAATCTTACACCTGAAGAAGCACAACTTTACCTACAGAATTTAATCGCGGAAAAAGAACAGTGATTGCTCAAGTATCCAACAGCGAATGGCAACGGTCAAATCATCGCTATCTTATACAGCACCTTAATCGGTTGCAGTTTGTTTTGCAAACAGCGGCAGGAGAGTTTGAGGGAGAGGGGGTAGAGGGGGTAGAGGGGGTAGAGGGGGAAGAATTTTCTTCTACATCCTCCTCATCCTCCCACACTCCCCACAGTTCCCATACTCCAGCTATAGAAATAATCTGCCAAAGCTTCGGATTATCACCGTTTGAACGGGATATATTGCTCTTATGTGCGGGTGTGGAGTTAGATGCTAGCTTTGCGTCATTGATAGCTGATATTCAAGGAGATTCACAGCATGATTATCCTACTTTTAGTTTGGCACTTGCGGTTCTGGAGTCAGCTTACTGGGGAGCGCTAACTCCTGATGCTCCGTTGCGAAAATGGCGATTGATTGAAGTTGGTCCCGGTAATGCTCTTACTACTAGTCCGTTACGAATTGACGAGCAAATTTTGCATTATCTCACGGG
>JBCBHT010000642.1:0-946 GCA_038525335.1 Cyanobacteria bacterium J06621_15
AAACTCGTTGGTATCGGGAATAATCGTTCGTAGTTGCGCTTACTCTGCGAGAAAGCTCCGCTCATAGCGCCAAATATCCCTCTTCTGTCACTCTCCGAATTCAAGAAATAATAAATAAGCTAGATTACCCGGAAGAATAAAATGGTTGGCACTGATTAATTGCAGCAATCAAATGGTTAAATCCAAGCAATAAACTAGCGGACGGAAAAATATCTAGCCAGGGATAAATTATCCACAGTAGCAATGTAGGTTGGATAATTAAACGAATATTATTTAAAGTATTCTTCCATCCAACTTCATGATTCCATTGTTGATGAACGGAAACCGGAGAGAGAGGGAAGAGGGATATCAACATTAATAGAGAGAACAAATTCAATTTTCCGGAGACCAGATTATCCAATATTTTTGCGATACACTATCTTCCTCTGAAAGACGCTACGAAGAACGCTAACAAAAAAATTCTGGGATTGCTTCTCTATACTGCGTTCCGGTCGTAATGACAAATCTTCACATATTCGTTGCGTAAGCCCCGATTGTATCAGGGTTGCAAAATTTAATCCGAAAAATTTAAATCCTTGCTACATGAAGAAAAGGAGCATCCATAAATTTATTTATAAATTTTGTAAATAGTAAATACTCTTTGGTTCCTGTTTCCTATCCTTTTTATATTATTTTTATAACATTTATTTGTACTGATAAAATTTATATAGTTATGCAATAAAGATAAAAAGTTATTTATAGCTGACTAGATGTTTTTTGTATTCGCGACCCTTAAGACACATTGCGATGAATAATCAATCTTAAAAGTCGCTTTTGCATTGGTGTTTTTTCATCCCTTGGCTTTAAAAGCCGATATAAATAATTAGCACTAATATAAATCAATACTAATTCTATACAATCGAAATCATCTCAGCTAAGTTCTTTAAATAAGTTTTTCTAACCAACA
>JBCBHT010000643.1:0-925 GCA_038525335.1 Cyanobacteria bacterium J06621_15
CTGAGATGGCTTGAGGTCAAAGCGAAGGACTTGCATAAATCCGGGTAATTGGGGATGCCAAATATTACCTCCAATAGTAACAAATTCGATTCCGGAGGTTTTTTGTTGGTGTGATGCGTCATTTCAGTTATCAGTTATCAGTTAATAGCGATTTTTGGTTGATGTCATTGCAAGCGATAGCGAAGCAATCTCAAAGTGTTGCGATTGCTTCGCTGTCGCTCGCAATGACACAATTGATTTTGCATTCCTACTTAGGATAATTAACTACTTAAAATCTTCTGAATTTGTTCAGCAGTAGCACCTTCTAAAAGTAACCTTTCACCATTTTTTCCAACTATTAATACCTTGGCAATTTTCTTACCAGACTTGTGCTGCTTATACTCAAGATACCACTTGCGAATTTGTTCGGCGATTGCCATTGTTCCACCGACAATAGCCACAATAGTTGCAATAGTAGTAACTGTCCCCTCTCTTTCAACTTCTCCCGGAGTATTATAGTTTCCCGATATCCCAGGAATTTGTAAAAGTTCCTCCGTTGCCGAAATAGAATCCTCACCCTCAATTGCAACTTGAATATCTGCCATGATTCACCCAAAAATTATTCCGATGTAATTATAAATCAAAAGATTAAAGGTTAAAGGTCAAAGGTTAAAGGTCAAAAGTCAAAGGTCAAAGGTATTAAATTACTTCCCCAAAAATGAATATTCACATCTTCCCTGTTCCTTATTCCCTAATCCCAATTCCCTACTCCCTTGTCCTAATTATGATTTTCAAAACCGACCTACTTAATTGATAACTCTTAACTCCTAACTCCTAACTCTTAACTCCTAACTCCTAACTTTCCTTATCCTTGTCCCGACCAAGGTTCTAAAAAGTCAGGATAAAGCGTTAATCCACCGTCAATATATAAAGTTTGTCCGGTGAT
>JBCBHT010000644.1:0-925 GCA_038525335.1 Cyanobacteria bacterium J06621_15
CCTTTATCTCCGGAATGGGAATTACCTTCTTTAATTGCTTTTTGGGTATCTGTTAGTTTGACTTTGATTAGTGGTGGGATTTATCTTTTACCTCAGAAGACAGAAGAAAATCAAGTTGTCGCAAAATAGTTAATAGGTAATGGGTAAATCTAAATAAACTTGATTTATGAATCCGAAAATAGCAACTCCTAGGGATTGGAAGATAAAGCCAATGTCGGAGTTGAAAATTCAGCTACGGGTTGAGGAAGTTTTTACAAGGGAAGAATACAAATACTTGAGTTGGGGTTTAATTCCCGTTTCAATGGATGATAAATGGTTTATTTATCTTGAAGATAATTGGCTTTATTTTCATCGTAGCTGGACGGGTTTTTGTATTTTTAAAGTGCGTTTGGAAAAGTTTGAAGATGGTTATCAAATTGCTGAAGCTTGGGTCAATGACGACCCGGAACAACGTTACGATAAATTACTTCTGTTTTGGATTAGTTTTCTAATTCGACAAAATCAAGAGAAAGATTATTGTTTAGCTAAGGTAATTATTGCGTTTTTTATTTGCATCTTTATACAAAAATTTTCTGCAAATGCCAATCTTTTAAAATCAATTTTTATAGTTTTTATAATTAATTTTATCTGTTATTTGGGGTCAAATTACAAATTAAATTATTGGAGTTTTAATTCAAATTTATATGATTTCGTAGATTATTTTTATATAAAATAGTTTTTGAAGAATAACGCACAAATAATCTTAAGAATGGTGCGTTACGGCATTTGAAAATTAATAATTACAAACAAAAATAGTCAAGCCGTAACACACCCTACAATTCAAGAATTATCAATTACCAATTACCAATTACCAATTACCAATTTTAAACTTTTAATTTAACCTGGATTACACCTTGACGCATTTTCTTTTGTCTCTGTATCCATG
>JBCBHT010000645.1:0-918 GCA_038525335.1 Cyanobacteria bacterium J06621_15
AAAAGCCTCTGAGCAAGCAGCAGCCAAAGAAGCGCTCTCACAGATTGAGAGCGACCAGAAATAGCTTTCAACAACGGGCATTGCTTCGCAATGCTGTTCATGCGACGCATGACACGGCGCGAATGCGCCCCACTAACAACTAATAACTGACACAGTAGTACTATAAAGAATCAGAAAGAGGTAAAATAAAAAACTTTAACAGCTTGCTAACAATTAGATTGTCTAGAGCAACCCAGGGTAATAATGAAAAATGATGAACTAAATTTAATTGAAGCTGAACCAAATAGTCTTGATCGGGTTGATGGCGCTAACGCTGCGGGTGATATTCCACCTCCAGACCCCGAAAGAATGTTAGAGCTGTTGAGATCTGAGGTTGCGACGGACAGAATGCTAGCCGCCAGAGCGTTTTGTGAGTTAGAAGATCGTCGAGCTATTCCTATTTTGATCGAGCTGTTAGATGATGTTTGTCCTTTGATCAGGGTCAGTACTACCTATGCCTTGGGGCGCAATACGGACAGCACTGCTGTCGAGCCGTTAATTCAACTACTTGAGCGCGATCTCAATGGCTATGTCCGCAAGGGAATTGTTTGGGCATTGGGTAACAGTAAAGATCGGCGCGCTCTCCAGCCGCTAATTCATGCCCTCAAAACTGATATTTCTGCCGTCAGATTATGGGCAGCGAGCGGTTTAGCTCAAATTGCGCCTCTCGAATACGAAGACATCATCGCCGCTATTCCGCCTCTAATTCAGGGATTACGTAGAGACAATACTGCGGCAGTCAGAAGCAACTGTGCCTGGGGCATTGGACAGTTATGTCGCGAACTACCTTCCAACGTTGTCTATGCTACGGCGATCGACGCTCTGATTGAGTCCTTAGTAGAAGATGATGATTATGGTGTCAAAGATGACGCGCGAAGT
>JBCBHT010000646.1:0-908 GCA_038525335.1 Cyanobacteria bacterium J06621_15
TAGACTCTTGCCTAAATGAATAGTGATATTCCGGTGAAAATCCTATTTTTAGCTGCTAATCCCACAGATGTTTCTTTGCTACGTTTGGGTCAAGAATTGCGAGATATAAAACAACAGCTACGAACTGCTAAACAGCCGGGAAAGTATCAGCTAGAACAACGAGAGTCAGTTAGAGTTGGGGATATCACTCAGGCAATCTTTGATTTTGAGCCGCAAATTATCCATTTTTCTGGACACGGTACAAATCGAGGTGAGTTGTGTTTTGAAAACGAAATAGGTCAAAATCAACCCGTAGAATCTGAAGCTCTAGCAGCAATGTTCGGGTTATTGGTAGGGAAAGTTAATTGCGTGCTGTTAAATGCTTGTCATTCTGAAGTTCAAGCTCGTGCGATCGCCAAACATATTCCCTATGTGATTGGGATGAACGATTCGGTTGGAGATAAGGCTGCGATTGCGTTTGCAGTTGGTTTTTACAAAGCGTTATTTGCAAATTCCGGGATTAAAAAAGCATACGAGTTTGGCTGTGTTGAAATTCATCTTCAAGGTATTGCGGAGCATAATAAACCAGTTTTATATGAAAATCAAAATCTCTTAGTTCCTTTTCCACAGCCAGAAATTGACATAATCATTCCCAATCCCTTTATTCCTCGCAGTGGAATAATAAAAGACTCAAAAAAATTCTTTGGTAGAGAAAAAGAACTTAATCGGATATTTGAAACCCTCAATAGTGGAAGTAGTGTAGCGCTAATTGGTGCCAGAGAAATTGGTAAATCTTCGTTACTCTGGGCTATTTCTCAACAAGCACAAACAAAATTAATCCCATCTCGGAAAGCAATTTATTTGGACATGAGCCAAGTTTATGACGAGGATGATTTCTACTATGCTTTATGTTCCGAAGTCGGAATAGA
>JBCBHT010000647.1:0-904 GCA_038525335.1 Cyanobacteria bacterium J06621_15
AAAACTATCTTAACCGAGCAAAAACCGTAGCAGAGTTTCCATCCCCGTTGAGGGGAGTTGGTTTGGAAAGGACTCAGTCCTATGAAATTTGGGTTAAGCTCAAAGAGTTTCCATCCCCGTTGAGGGGAGTTGGTTTGGAAAGTTCTTTAGGAGTTTTGTCTTTGAGTTTGTGTGCTAACGTTTCCATCCCCGTTGAGGGGAGTTGGTTTGGAAAGGTCAAAGCAAAAGTAATTTATATCCATTTCAGCAAACGTTTCCATCCCCGTTGAGGGGAGTTGGTTTGGAAAGTTGTTGACGAAGTCTCCGAATTTGGAGGAATTCTAAGGTTTCCATCCCCGTTGAGGGGAGTTGGTTTGGAAAGCAGTCAGTTATTTTCCGCGAAGGAGGGTCTGTAACGTTTCCATCCCCGTTGAGGGGAGTTTGTTTGGAAAGGCACCGAGACCAAAGGTGCAGCCACGCATCCATACAGTTTCCATCCCCGTTGAGGGGAGTTGGTTTGGAAAGGCTAGAAGAGATCCGCAGTCAAGATGGTAAGTTTGAGTTTCCATCCCCGTTGAGGGGAGTTGGTTTGGAAAGTTAAAGGAGAGGTATTCTATATAGAAGGCATCTTCTAGTTTCCATCCCCGTTGAGGGGAGTTGGTTTGGAAAGAGCTCTTCAAAATGTAACAGCTTGGGCAGTAGGATAGTGTTTCCATCCCCGTTGAGGGGAGTTGGTTTGGAAAGCTTGAGAACTCTAGTGTACGTAGAAGAAGAAAAGTTTCCATCCCCGTTGAGGGGAGTTGGTTTGGAAAGTGGTGAAGTTGTTGTTCCTACGAATAACACCTCTGGTTTCCATCCCCGTTGAGGGGAGTTGGTTTGGAAAGAGTTCACTTTTGGAACCCTTACACAGCAGGGGTTTGAGGTA
>JBCBHT010000648.1:0-894 GCA_038525335.1 Cyanobacteria bacterium J06621_15
ATTACCGTTACTCCAATTGACGGAGATTGGACAGCATCACCAAGTGAAAGAGAAATCGCTGAAAGTATTTTAAGCACTCCAGAACCTGTTTTAGCTGGTGATTCCGACGACCCAGCAATTTGGGTAAATCCTGAAAATTCTGGTGAGAGTATTGTAATTGGAACTTTGAAAGATGGTGGTTTAGCTACTTTTAATTTACAAGGGGAAGTTGAGCAGGTAATTTCACCAGAGGAATTTGGAGAACAGCGTTTTAATAATGTTGATATTATCTACAATTTCCCTCTTGCATCAATGATGGTTGATGCTGATGTGAAAGTTGATTTAGCGGTTGCTTCTGACAGAGAAAATGACACTTTAGCTATTTTTGAAATCAGTTCCAACGGTCAACTAAATAAATTATCTACACCACAATTAGATGATGAGGAATTTTCAATTTTTGGTGTAGATGACGGTGAGCCAGTTGCGGTGGACGGGTTCCCCGGCATAAGCAAACTGGCGAACCCGGAGGGGGAAGCAACTGCTTATGGTTTAGCAACTTATACTAGTCCGGTTTCTGGTAAATCCTACGTTTTTGTTACTCAAGCAGATGGAAATAAAGTTGCTCAGTTAGAATTAACTTCTAGATTAGGACCTGCTGACGAACAATTAATTGAAGCTGAAGTTGTTCGTACTTTGGAATTACCAACTCCTACAGGAGATGCAGAAGATTCTCAATCGGAAGGAATTGTAGTTGACCAAGAATTGGGTTTTCTATATGTAGCTTTGGAAGAAGAAGTTGGTATTCTCAAGTTTTCTGCTGAACCCGAAAGCGGTAGTGATTTTACGGTTGTTCAATCTGTAGATGCTGATTACCTAACTCCCGATATCGAAGGTTTATCAATATATTACGGTGAC
>JBCBHT010000649.1:0-882 GCA_038525335.1 Cyanobacteria bacterium J06621_15
AGAGCGCCAGAACCGAGATATACGAAGGGTATTTTGGCAAAGTATGCGAAATTGGTTTCTTCTAGTAGTTTGGGAGCGGTGACAGATTGAACGATTTTGGATTTTAGATTTTAGATTTTGGATTAGGAGTTAGGAGTTAGGAGTTAATCTTGGTTTAATCCGTGTCATCGGTGTTATCTGTTTAATCTGTGATATTGAGTTAGGAGTTATTTAATTTTGGATTTGGGATTTTGCGGAAAGTTGAGCCATTGCGGTCTTGGGGTCTCCCCAAGTGGAGCAAATGGCGTTGGGGGTGTAGATGTTCTTCCCCCCAAACGCATCCTCGACAGATTTTGGATTAAATATTATCAGGGGAATTAACGGTGAGAAAGCTAATAAATATTTTCCCATGCCCAATTCCCAATTCCCAATTCCCAATCCCCATTAAAACTATGAACACTGCAGTGTTCATAGTTTTAATGGGGATTGGGAATTGGGAATTGGGAATTGGGCATGGGAAAATATTTATTAGCTTTCTCACCGTTAATTCCCCTGATAATATTTAATCCAAAATCTGTCGAGGATGCGTTTGGGGGGAAGAACATCTACACCCCCAACGCCATTTGCTCCACTTGGGGAGACCCCAAGACCGCAATGGCTCAACTTTCCGCAAAATCCCAAATCCAAAATTAAATAACTCCTAACTCAATATCACAGATTAAACAGATAACACCGATGACACGGATTAAACCAAGATTAACTCCTAACTCCTAACTCCTAATCCAAAATCTAAAATCTAAAATCCAAAATCGTTCAATCTGTCACCGCTCCCAAACTACTAGAAGAAACCAATTTCGCATACTTTGCCAAAATACCCTTCGTATATCTCGGTTCTGGCGCTCT
>JBCBHT010000650.1:0-879 GCA_038525335.1 Cyanobacteria bacterium J06621_15
ATGCCCATCCCACAAGAATGTATTTAACTCCAGTGAAATGCGTTATGTTCAAGTACTTTTTTCGTCTTTATTTTTGATGATGTATGGACTTGTAGAATTTTAATTGATAAGTGAAAAAACCGCGATACCTTCGGTGAGCTAACGCTTAACGCTAAGATAAATATAAATTTAAGTTATGTACTGGTTTTTCAATTTTAGTTAATAGTGTTAACTAAATGTTGGGTTTCGTTCCTCAACCCAACCTACGAAATGACTTTTATAGTTTATTCACGCTATATTGCTGAGTTAAAAATCTGCTCTGCGGTAAGGTTTAATTCTGGGAAACAGGGAGAAATAATTCGGTTATTTCCTCTAAATAAAGTTTTGACATATTCCCCATCAACTAACTCACAAACAAAAATAGCGGGTTGTTTGGGATTACCAATAAAATCTCTTCCTCCCAATCCTGCGTAATCCACAATGAGATTACCATCGGGTTTTTGCTCTAGAAATTCTTGAACGGTTAATAGTTTTTGCTTGGAAGGTGCTTGAGCCATTCTATTTTGGATTTTAGATTTTAACAACGGATGCGTTTTGTTTTGGATTTTGGATTGAGTTTATATTTTAGGTGATTTAACCAAATCCTCTTCAACAAACCTAGCCGTATTCTTAGCCGATTCTAAAATGGTCATCAGTCCGCTACCGGGATGAACCGCTCCACCAACCCAGTAAAGTTTATTGATATATTCCGAACGAATCGGGGGACGAAATGGACCGAGCTGCAACCAGTTATGGCTGAGATTAAATACAGCACCTAAATATACTGAATAATCATTTTGCCAATTATCTGCTGTGTAGCAAG
Source organism: Cyanobacteria bacterium J06621_15 (assembly GCA_038525335.1). Classification (GTDB taxonomy): domain Bacteria; phylum Cyanobacteriota; class Cyanobacteriia; order Cyanobacteriales; family Nostocaceae; genus Rivularia. The sequence continues at coordinate 842 of JBCBHT010000650.1, forward strand.
TCTCGCTAACAATATGTTTTTCTACTCCATTAAATCCT
>JBCBHT010000651.1:0-874 GCA_038525335.1 Cyanobacteria bacterium J06621_15
ACCTGCTTATAAGTTATTGCAGTTGTACCAGAAAATTTTGCACTATGGAAATATTTCTGCTGATGATAGCCCTGAAGTTTTGCAATTATGCTTGTCGGGTTTGGTAAAAGAGTGCCACGGTAAATTAGAGGTTTATAACCGTATTTATAAATCAGTTTTTGATGATATTTGGGTAGAGAAACAATTAAAAAGTTTAGTTTCAATTAATCGGTTATAAATAAGATACACCCCTCTCCTTAATAAGGAGAGGGGATGGGGGTGAGGTTTTGATATGTACTGTACTTCACCAGATTGAGAAATGCTATAACTCAGCGCAAGATATTAAATAAACACATCAGTCTTACCATCTCCATTAAAATCTCCAAAACGCAATCTCCCTAGGGGAATTCTATTACGAAGCAGAGATTTCCAGCGAGATGTACCACCGTAGGAAACTTGGAACCTACCATTAAATATTGTGAAAACATCGGTTTTACCATCTCCGTTAAAATCCCCAAAGCGGAATTTTTCTAGAGGAATCCTTGTTCTTTGTAGAGGTGTCCAGCTAGATGTACCACCGTAAGAAACTTGGAATCTACCACTAAATACTGTGAAAACATCAGTTTTACCATCCCCATTAAAATCACCGAAGCGGAATCTCTCTAAGGGAATCTTCGTCCCAGCTAGAGGTTTCCAGTTAAAAGTACCAGTGTAAAAAACTTGGAATCTACCATCAAATGTTGTGAAAACATCAGTTTTACCATCCCCGTTAAAATCTCCAAAACGCAATTTTTCTAACGGAACTTTTCTGTAATTTAGCTTTGCTAAAATGAGAGGTCTCCAACGAGATTTTCCACTGTAAGATACGTAAAATCTACCATTAATAGTCGTGAAT
>JBCBHT010000652.1:0-567 GCA_038525335.1 Cyanobacteria bacterium J06621_15
GTTCCGATAGCAGAATATAAATCAACTTCTACAGTTGAGGAATGTTTCAGGGTTTTGAGAAACTGTTCCGATTCGGGAATGATTTCAATTTTTGATAACTGTTCCGATAGCGGAATAGAAGTAATCTGTTAACTGTTTTTACCGATAAAAAATCCAGGAATTAATCCAATGAGTAAACCAGTTGGTGTCGGAGCGGTTAACGGTGAATCTTTTTCGCGTAAGTTTGCTGCTCAAGGTTATCAAGTTGCAATGTTGGCTAGAAATATTGATTATTTAGAAAAATTAAGTCAGGAAATACCAGATTCTAAAGCATATCAATACGACGTTACAGAAATTTATAAAACAGCAGAAGCGACCATTTGGAGAAAAATGGTAGAAGTCAAGAGTTAGGAGCTAGGAATTAGTTTATAACTGATAACTGTTCACTGTATGTCTCTCCGGGACACGCTACGCTAACACTGTTAATTGTTCACTGATAACTGGTTACTTTTTGGTAACTACTTTACTTGTGGAAATTATTTGATTACAGTCTTTGGGTGGAAATGCTTATTGAAGAATTATCGTAAA
>JBCBHT010000652.1:576-869 GCA_038525335.1 Cyanobacteria bacterium J06621_15
CTAGTTTTGTCTAGTTATAGGTAGTTTTGGGTAAGTTTTATGTAACGGAACAGATTACCGATGGACGCTGGAAAGATGATGCGATGATAGAAAAGTTGAATCAATCTGATGCGATTGTGTTTGGTTCTCCTACTTATATGGGTGGAGTTGCTGGACAGTTTAAATGTTTTATTGATGATGCAGGGGTTTGGTTTGAGCAGAAGTGGAAGGATAAAATCGCGGGTGGTTTTACTCATTCGGGTTCTTTGAGTGGTGATAAACAGGGGACTTTGCTTTACTTAGCAATTCATGCA
>JBCBHT010000653.1:0-866 GCA_038525335.1 Cyanobacteria bacterium J06621_15
CGTTTATTACGTAACTATAGCGCTACCCCTGCGACCTGTGAAGCGAAGGGAAGATTGGGTAAGCGTAAATTAAACTTAGTTCTCGACTATATTCAAGCTCATATTGCTGAAGAAATTACTTTATCGCAAATGGCTAAAATAGCGGATTTGAGTCCGTTTCACTTCTCGCGAATATTTAAAGAATCCGTCGGAGTTTCACCCAATCGCTACGTCAATCACTGTCGGGTGGAAAAAGCCAAAAGATTATTAGAACAACAGCAAATAAGTATCAATCAAATTTCAGCAGCTTGCGGTTATAGCAATCCCAGTTACTTTATTAGGCAGTTTCGTAAGATTATGGGAGTAACACCGAAGGTTTATCAAAAAGATTAGGGAATGGGGCATTGGGCGTTGGGCATTGGGGGATTGGTTAACAACTAGGGAGCAAGATGCTCCCACTACAAATTAAATATTTTATAAATCTTTCTCTCCATCTTCTTGTCTCCCCTCTCCTTGATAAGGAGTGGGGCTGGGGGTGAGGTTAAGAGGTGCGTTAACAATACAGCGATAACACATTCTACATTTTAATTTGGTAATTGATAATTGGTAATTGATAATTGATAAAACATGGAAAAAACAGAAATTTTAGAAGCGAGTCATTTTGAATCGGAATCACGGGAGCAAATTCTTTCTAATTTACCTGTAATTTCTAGTCACAAACTCAATTTATTGCAAGTCAAGTTTGATTACTATAAATTTAGTGAGTACGAGACTCCCAGACATTGCCATACTCATCATGTTATTGGAACTACTTTTGAAAACACTGAAGCGGAACGTAGGTTAGATGGTGTTTTTCAAACGGAGAACCAAAAATATGATTCTCCGTT
>JBCBHT010000654.1:0-848 GCA_038525335.1 Cyanobacteria bacterium J06621_15
ATACTGGTGCTAGCGGAACTTTAATTACTCAATCAATGGCAAATGCTTTACAATTAAAACCTTCAGGAACCCTTCGAGCTAGTATCGCTGATGGTTCAATAATTGATTTAAAGACAAGTCAAGTCAAATCGATTGGGGTTGGTGGTGCTATGGTTAATAACGTTCGAGTAGCAATAGCACCGAGAGCAGAAGTTGGACTTTTAGGACATGACTTTTTTAGTAACTACGATGTAAAAATCAAAGAAAATACTGTTGAATTTTACCGTCGTCAGAAAACAGCAAGTAATCAGTGAAAAGTTATCAGTGAACAGTGAACAGTGAACAGTGAACAGTGAATAGTTATCAGTAAATAGTTAGTAGGTTGGGTGAAGCGGAGCGTAACCCAACAGTTTACTGGTATTAAAAATTATATTAATTCCGGTTCGTAATTACACTGAAGCGCTCGTCCCCATTGTATAGTTAATGCTCAAGCTATTACTATTATTTGAAATTTAACTGTATTTTCAATACGATTATGTCTGTAAATTTAAAAGAAATTGACCGGAATAACTGGGAAGAATGTATTGAATTAAAGGTAAATGAGTTACAAGAAAAGTTTATCGATTCTAATGTTTACTCGCTGCTTGAATCTAAATTTGAATCATCTCACTTTCCCTTAGCAATTTACAATAACGAAGTAATGGTAGGCTTCGTAATGCACAGTTTATATGATGATAGCTGGTGGATTACTCGTTTAATGGTAGATAGAAACCACCAGAAGAATGGATATGCTAAAGTGGCAATTTTGAAAGTTATAGAAATTTTGAGAAATAAGCCAGAATGTAATAGCATTTTCACAAGTTACGAAC
>JBCBHT010000655.1:0-830 GCA_038525335.1 Cyanobacteria bacterium J06621_15
GTGCCCGATTTGTGATGGAAAATTTCTGAAGATTCAACGTTGGTAAATTTTTGGTATCTTTTGTTTCTCTGTAAAAAAATATGAGTAAATTTAGAAAAAATAATTATTTGGGGTTTGTAATACACAACTTAGCGCGTTACGGTTTGACAGCATTGCTCGGTATTGTTTTGGTTGGTGAGTCGGTAGGTGCGGTAGCGGAAAGTACAGGGGTTGAGGTAGCGCAGGAGCAGGGAGGTAATTCTAATCAAGCGATTCGTAAACAAGCGGAAAAGCTTAGCAAAGAAGGATTCCAATTATTTCAGCAAGGAACCGCAGAATCATTAAAGCAAGCTCTTGGTAGATGGGAAAAAGCGCTGGAATTTTGGCGGAAGGTGGGAGATAAAGAAGGGCAAGCTACCGTTATGTTAGGTATTGGTCGTATAAATGATTTATTAGGAGATAAACAGCAAGCGCTCAAATTCTACAACCAAGCATTGCTTTTAAGGCGCGAAGTTGGGGATAAAAGTGGACAAGCAACAACTCTCCATAATATTGGTCTTATCTCCTAAAGAATCGTAGACAAGACCAATATTATGGAGAGTTGTAGCTTGTCCACTTTTATTTCCAACTTCGCGGAATAAAGGTAATGCTTGGTTGAAGAATTTGAGTGCTTGCTGTTTATCTCCTAAATTCGAGTAGACAGCACCAATATTATTGAGAATTCTAGCTTCCCCACTTTTATACCCAACTTCGCGGCTTAAAGGTAATGCGAGGTTGTAGAATTTGAGCGCTTGCTGTTTATCTCCTAAATCCGAGTAAACTTTACCAATATTATCGAGAGTTGTTGCTTC
>JBCBHT010000656.1:0-812 GCA_038525335.1 Cyanobacteria bacterium J06621_15
ATAGACTATTAAGATATGGGACAGCGAGGGGAGGTTTTTAAAAACCTTACGCGGTCATAAAGATAAAGTTTTAAGCGTTGATTTTAGTCCCGATAGTAAATTTATTGTTTCTGGAAGCGAAGACGAAACTGTTAAACTTTGGGATTTGACAGGTAAATTATTGCATACATTTGCAGGTCATACAAATGACGTTTTAGACGTGCGTTTTAGTCCTGATGGTAAATTGATTGCTTCAGCGAGTGCAGATAATACCGTTAGAATTTGGAATGTTTCTTTACAAGAAGAATATCAGCAAATTAGGTACGGTAGCAAAGCAATTGAAGTTAAATTTAGTCCTGACGGTAAAACTTTAGCAACTGCAAGTGAAGATAAAACCGTCAAATTAAGATATCTCAAGGGTATTTTACCAACATTTACGGGCAATAGCGTTAGTATCAGCCCCAGTGGGGAAACTATTGCGATAGCGAATCGGAATACGATTGCTTTGCGACGAAGAAATTATAGATTAAAAAACCGCAGAGACGCTGAGGACGCTGAGGAAAGAGATACGGAGGAGTTATCGGTTGTTTTGCAGGGGGAAAGAGGTAATAAGGAGGAAGAGTACGAAATCCTCAAGGTTATATTTAGTCCCACAGGAAAGTATTTTGTGACGATTGATAGTGAGAATCAAATCAAAATTTGGAATCTTCAAGGAAAAGTTTTACGAAAATGGCAAGGACATAATTTAAACAAAAATAAAAAGAATAAAAATAATACTATGGGTTTTGATGCGATTCAAGATATTGATATTAGTCCCGACGGAAAAAAAATTG
>JBCBHT010000657.1:0-808 GCA_038525335.1 Cyanobacteria bacterium J06621_15
ACCCCCTACGACATGGTTGCATTAATTGTCCCCGCAACGCCACAATTTCTAAAGCATCTTCCAAAGAAAATACATTCGCGATCGCAGCTGCAACATATTCCCCGATACTATGTCCAATCAAAGCTTGAGGACGAATTCCCCAGGATATCCATAGTTTTGATAAAGCGTATTCGATGACGAAAATTGCTGGTTGAGCGTAGATGGTGTCGGCGAGGGAGGGAGCAGAGGGAGCGGAGGGAGCGGAGGGAGCAGAGGGAGCGGAGGGAGCAGAGGGGGTAGAGGGGGTAGAAGGATAAATAATGGTTCTTAAATCAAAACCGAGATGGGGTTTTAGAATTTCGCAGCAGTTATCTACAGTTTCTCGGAATACTGATTGTGTTTGGTATAATTCTCGTCCCATGTTTTCATATTGACTACCTTGTCCGGAAAACATGAAAATCAAGTTTTTATTAGCAGCTTGAGAAGTTTGAGTAATTGAAGAATCATCATTAATATTACTTAGAATTTCAATTGCTTGTTGATGATTTTGACAAACAATAAAACGTCTTTGTTCTAATGCTTGTCTTCCTATTTGTAATGTATAAGCAATATCGGATAAATTTACATCTGGATGGGATTTTAAATAATTACCTAAATTCGCTGTTGCTGTTTTTAACGCTGTTGATGTTTTAGCAGAAATTAATAACAATTCCCACGATTTTTCCTCTCTCCCTCCGCTTCCTCCGCTTCCTCCGCTCCCTCCGCTCTCTTCCAACACCAAATGAGCATTCGTCCCACCCATCCCAAAGGAACTAACAGCAGCTCGTCT
>JBCBHT010000658.1:0-805 GCA_038525335.1 Cyanobacteria bacterium J06621_15
CAACAGTTTCAACCCCTCACCTTGACAAGGAGAGGGGTGATAAAGCGCAGCTTTATCGGGGTGAGGTTATCAACTTTGAAGAAAATGGGACATACTTAATCACCGGTGGACTAGGAGATTTAGGTTTATTATTCGCTGATTGGTTAATCCAAAAAGGTGCGAAAAATATAGTTTTAGTCAGTCGTCGTGATGTTGATGCAGAAGTTAAGCAGAGAATTAAAACTTTAGAAAACTCTAGCGCTATAGTAAAGGTTTCTCAAATTGATTTTACAGAAAATCCTAGCGCTAGGGTAAGGGTTTTTCAAGTTGACACAGAAAACTCTAGCGCTAGAGTAATAGTCGCTCAAATTGATGTCACCGATAAATCCCAACTTGCTGAACTAATATCAACAATTCAATCTTCTTCCCCCTCTTCCCCCTCTTCCCCCTCTGCTTCCTCCGCTTCCTCCGCTCCCTCCGCTCCCTCCGCTCCAATAAAGGGAATAATCCACGCTGCTGGTGTACTTGATGATGGAGTATTACAGCATTTAACTTGGGAAAGATTTACGAATGTACTCAACCCCAAATATTTAGGAGCTTGGAATTTACATACTTTGACCAAGGATTTACCGCTAGACTTTTTTATTATGTTCTCTTCTGCTGCTTCTTTATTTGGTTCTCCGGGACAGGGTAATCATGTTGCAGCGAATACGTTTTTGGATAGTTTAGCTAGATATCGTCAATCGCTAGGGTTGCCAGGATTAAGTATTAATTGGGGGGTTTGGTCGGAAATTGGAACCGCTGCAAAACTTGGTATTGGTCAGCA
>JBCBHT010000659.1:0-796 GCA_038525335.1 Cyanobacteria bacterium J06621_15
AGCGGTAGCGTTCTTTAATATTGGTCGTGGTGGATTACCACCTTCACCGGGAGAAACTTTGAATAGTGAAGATGTGATTGCTGGTTGGATTCCGTTGGTGATGGAAGAGAGTCGGGTGGATGAAAAGGTTTCTAGAGTACCAAGGGGTTTGAAAAAGAAAGGAATTTCTGACTGTAATATTTGACCAAATTAATTTCCTAACCTGGTCTAATAGCTCAATTACTATGAATCCTACATCTTGCACCATTCTCAACAACAGCCTTAGAATAAATTCTCAGGCTAATATACAAAGTACGTTAAAACGCACTAAAAGCCTTGCTCAGTCTGATTTATCAGACTTTGTGTTTGAGCCTTGGAATTGATTCCAAGGTGGTTTTCGCAAATGGTATAAGATAGCAAACAAAAAATCGCAACCTCCCACTGTAAAAACGATTAATTAATCGCAAACCCGACACTAATGTAGAGACGTAGCAGTGCTACGTCTCCCAACAATGTGAAATCACAATCAATGGATTTTTTACTCAGCAGGTGGATTGGACTCTGCTGGTGTTACAGGTTTGGGTGGTGTCTTAGGTTTTGGTGGAGTTTTGGGTGTAGGTGGAGTTACAGGTTTGGGTGGTGTCTTAGGTTTAGGTGGTGTTTTAGGTTTAGGTGGAGTTACAGGTTTAGGTGGTGTAACAGGTTTAGGTGGTGTAACAGGTTTTGGAGGTGTTTTGGGTTTTGGAGGTGTTTTAGGTTTAGGTGGTGTCTTAGGTTTAGGAGGTGTTTTGGGTTTGGGAGGTGTTTTAGGTTTCGG
>JBCBHT010000660.1:0-780 GCA_038525335.1 Cyanobacteria bacterium J06621_15
AACGATTTCATGCTTACCTTTCGGTTGAGCCATTTCTACTAATACCCCATCGTGTAATTCCCACAATCCCTCTGAAGGCTTTTTTTGTATAAACTCTTCAAATGTTAAATATTCAGTTAATGGTTGAATTATTTTTGTTTGAGCCATTCTATTTTATATTTTATATTTTAGATTTAATATTACAACTTACCTCTTACCCTACAGTACATAAAAATCTATATATATAGTTGGTAGGTTGGGTAGAGCGAAGCAATAGCGTTAGCGTTCACGCAGTGAGTCGTCAGACTAAGCGTGTCCGTTCAGCTTGCTGACCCGTTAGGGTAAGGACATAACCCAACAAAACTAAGATGATGTTGGGTTTCGTTCCTCAACCCAACCTACGCAATGTTCAAATAAACCCTCCGTTAAATTCTTCCACAACCTGGGAACTCTAATTATAAAGTAGGAACTATTAACTCCTAACTCTCATCATGTCCGAACAATTCCGCAAAGTTGGTAATGAGGAATTCATCCTCGAAGAAATGATTCGCTATGGTTTTTGGTCGCCACAAGGTACCATACCGGAAGACCCAGATGGTGAAATTCGTAAAGAATTACAAGAGTTACGCAGAGAAAGCAGTCGTCTCCATAACGAACAACAACTGCGAAAGGAAGCTTTAAAACAAAGCAAACAGACTGAAAGTATTTATGTTGGTGAAGAAGTGTCTGAGGAAATAAATCACAATCAAGGGAATATAGAAAGGTTGCGAAATAATAATTTACCTTTATGTAATACCGCTG
>JBCBHT010000661.1:0-767 GCA_038525335.1 Cyanobacteria bacterium J06621_15
CTACGTCTCCCGACGTTTGAAAGAAAACAAACCCATCAGAATTAATGAAACGCACCATCAGTTTTTGTAGGTTGGGTTGAGGAACGTTAACGCAGCGTGTCCGTTAGCGTAGCGTGTCCGCTAGGACATAGGACATAACCCAACACTACGAAGAGTCTTATTAAGTCATCAAAATTGATGGGGTACGATTTTTAATAAAGATTTAATTATTATTTAATAGACCCCTCTCCTTCACAAGGAGAGGGGAAGGGGTGAGGTTTATCAAAGTGTATTTTACCTAAATCAAAAGCGCTATATCTTAATCAACATTCAACCTCACCCTGTCCTTACGGACATCCCTCTCCTTATTAAGGAGAGGGAAAAATAATCGGGTTTTGAAGATATTAAAATCAAGATAAAACAAGGATATTCTTAAATTTGAAAATCTAAAATCTTCAATTAATTGGATATATCTAAATAGTCAGGACGGAGGCAGATTAAACTTATTTATTGAGTTATCTTGCTTCCGTGCTGTTATTTTATATTCAGTTAATTTAAGCGTTGTTTTTCTTGGTTTTGCGTAAGAATTTACCAGCGAATCCTAATGCGAATATACTTGCTAGTGTGGTGGTTGGTTCGGGGATTGAGGTGGATGTGGGTGGTTGAGAGTCAAATCTTTCACTCTTTAACAAATCCAAATCCTCGTTACCATCCTGTAGATTCGGATTAGGCGTAAATTTACTTGACTTATTAATTGCTAACCCAAGTACACCCGCGCCATCTTCATC
>JBCBHT010000662.1:0-391 GCA_038525335.1 Cyanobacteria bacterium J06621_15
GATTGGTGGTAGCATTGCTGGTACCAACGAAACTGCGGGTGGGTTGTTCTTCCGTATCACTGAACCCACCGCATCAATTCAGGTTCCAGTTTTCCAAGATGATGTGGCAGAAGACACAGAAGAATTGACCTTCGATTTACGTAATGGTGAACTCTACGAAGTAGATGCAAACGCTAGTTCTGTTACTGTAACTATTGAAGATGAAGGTTCTACAACACCCGAACCTACACCAGATCCCACACCAGACCCCACACCAGACCCCACACCCGAACCAACACCCGGACTAACACCAGAATTCGGAAGTATCAACGCAGACATAATTGAAGTTGAAGGTGGCGACCAACTTCTGTTTGTTGGTAGCGAAAGCGACTTTATTGATGCTTCAATCGGT
>JBCBHT010000662.1:401-764 GCA_038525335.1 Cyanobacteria bacterium J06621_15
TGGTTGCTACCTTCAACTTCAATGATATCTGCATCAAGTGAACCAAACACAGGTGGTACGGGTGGTGCAGATATCATTGAAGTTGAAGGTAGCAACCAATTAATATTTGCTGGTAGTTCCGATGATTTGATTGATGCTTCTATTGGTAGCGAAGGTGGAAACCGGATTTACGCTGGTAGCGGTGATGATACTGTCATACTGGGAACCGAAGATAGAATTATCGGTGGTGTCGGTGAGGACAAGTTCTTCGCTATGAGCGGTGGTGATAATATCATTACTGGTGGAGCAGGTGCAGACCAATTCTGGATTGCAACCGCTGAAATTTCAGAATCGGCAAATATTATTACCGATTTTACTAGCGGT
>JBCBHT010000663.1:0-762 GCA_038525335.1 Cyanobacteria bacterium J06621_15
AAGAATATAGTTGTAGCTTGACCGTTATCTAAAGGTGTATCGGTGGCATAAGTAAAGTGAGTAGGGTCTGCTAGAAAAATTTGAGTAATGCGTTCGTTTACCCCAGAAAAATCAACAGCGGTTGCTCGACCAGTCCAAACCTTTACATCAATAGCTTTTGAGTCTAAACCTCTAGCTTGGTTCACATTGACTGTTAATATAGCCGACTGAGCATAGGATGGAGTTGGAGTTGTCAGGAGTATAGTGGATATCCCAACAGAGAAGATTGTTAGTTTTTTCATATCCGTTTTAAAAAGGAGTGGGGGAGGGGGAGAGGGGGAGAGTGGGGGAAAGGAGGGAGTTACAGAAGTAAAGAATTAGAAGGTAGAAGAATCGTTTACTGATTCATCCCCCGCTCCCCCGCTCCCCCACTCCTCCCCTCCTCCTCTCTAACCTCAAAGAAGTTACTAAAAACAACCGAAACCTTCTTCCCCGCAGGTACAACCACAACATCGGGACGATTCATAATTTCGTTAGAAGCTTTATTGGCACGTTGACTTAATCGTTGTGACATGGGTTTGAAAAATCCTTCTACAGCTGCGGCTAAGAGGTTTGGTTTTCTAGCTTTCTAGCTTGGTTCCGCAGTGCTAATTCAGCTTTAAGACGTGCTGCTTCTGAGCTTCCTTCCTTTTCAAGAACTTTTGATGTTGGTTTTGGTGTTGGAGTTTTAACAACTGGTTTAGGAGAAAAGAAGATTGACCAAATCATCCAACCAAACCCCAT
>JBCBHT010000664.1:0-761 GCA_038525335.1 Cyanobacteria bacterium J06621_15
CCACTCATCGATAGTTATAAAACACGCACAGCTTTGTATTGCAATTAATTAATAATTTTATGACGAGGTAGAGCAACATTAATTGCAGGGCGGTATCGTCAACAATCATTCATGTCAACGCAATTCGCAATTACCAATTCGCAATTCGCAATTATAGCCCCACGAATTAATTCGGGGCTTGAACTCCGCACAGGTAAAATTTATCGAAAAGAAAAGAAATTAAGGGGCTTGTATCCGCTTATTTACCAATTATCCAATTTCTAAAACTTACCCAAAAATTTTAATTGCGAATTGCTAATTGACAATTGTTTGGTCACTACTATGTTTTTCTTAAGCGCCCAGGTGAATGCAATGCAGAAGCAACCGCCCGACAATCCCCGACAACCAGTGTGCTGTCCGGAGCCGTACTTTTATCTGTTGACAACAGTAAAACCGCTATATGTTTCAACAAATAGTACGGCTCCGGACAGCACACTGGTTGTCAGGGATTGTCCCTGCGGGCGATTGATTGATTTCTCCCCATTGCATTCACCTGGGCGCTTAAGAAAAACATAGTAGTACAGGCGTAAATAAGGCAACCATTAAAAATGGCTGAAAAGCCCGCCATTTCCAGCTTCTTACTTCTTACTTCCGCTTTTCGGTAGTAGTGACATGAATGATTGTTGACGATACCGCCCTGCAATTCATGTTACTCTTCCTCGTCATAAAATTATTAATTAATTGCAATACAATAGTGCGTGTCTTATAACTATCGATGAGTG
>JBCBHT010000665.1:0-757 GCA_038525335.1 Cyanobacteria bacterium J06621_15
GGGGGGACAATACGATATGTTTCGCACTTACAACCAGCGTTACAACATTAATTTTGCTGGAAACAAAGGTTTTATCAAATTAGCTTTAAGACAGGAAGTTCCGATTATTCCTGCAATTTCGGTAGGAGCACACGAAACTTTGATTGTTTTGGGTGATTTCTACGAATTAATGAAACAATTAAATGATAGGGGCTTACCATGGTTATATCAATTAGACCCTGGTGTGTTTCCGATATATTTAGGTTTACCTTGGGGTTTAGCAATCGGACCTTTGCCAAATATACCTTTTCCCGTCCAAATTCACACTCGCATGTGTAAACCAATTATTTTTGAAAAATACGGTCGAGAAGCATCGAAAAATCGCGATTATGTAGATGCTTGTTATGAAAGAGTTTGCAACGAAATGCAGCTAGAAATGGATAAATTAGCAAGGGAAGTAAATAATAAGTAATTGGTAATTGGTAATTGATAATTGATAATTGGTAATTGAATATGGAAGTTATTTTAAACGACATTACCAAACTAAAAGTTGATGCAATAGTGAATGCTGCTAATTCTAGCTTACTCGGTGGTGGTGGAGTAGATGGAGCAATTCACAGAGCAGCAGGAAAAGAACTTGTGATGGAATGTCGTTCTTTAGGAGGATGTAAAACTGGTGATGCGAAATTAACTAAGGGATATAATTTACCTGCCGATTTTATTATTCATACAGTCGGACCGGTTTGGCAAGGTGGTAATGATGGTGAACCAGAACTTT
>JBCBHT010000666.1:0-755 GCA_038525335.1 Cyanobacteria bacterium J06621_15
TGAAAGTTTGGAAGATACCATGAATCGAACCGTACCTTTTTTCAAAGAACGTATATTAACTCATCTCAAACAGGGTGATACTACCTTAGTAGCCGCCCACGGTAATTCTTTACGCTCTATTATCATGGAGCTAGATAAACTCGAACCAGAACAAGTTCCACATTTAGAACTAGTGACTGGACAACCCATAGTATACGACGTAGATGAGAAAGGAAACGTCTCGAATAAATTAATTTTGAAGTAGTTAGTGGTTAGTGGTTAGTGGTTAGTTGTTAGTTGGAACGTGGTTTGCATTACAGTACTTGAATATATCTCCCATTCTCCCTATCTACCAATCTTCCCTATCTCCTCACTCTATCCTCTCCATTTTGCCATCCCCAATCCCCAATCCCCGATTCCCAATCCCCAATTCCCAATCCCCAAACAGTATAAATTCTTAATAACAATTTAATCAAAGTGCATGTGATCCGACAGCCAATATTATGAATTCCTCAATAGAATAGGATTTGCTGCATAAAAAGGAATCTTTAATCGGTAATTAGGAATTATGAATCGACAAAATGTATTAATTACCGATTACCAAATTTTGTGAGTAGTAGCAGTATTAAAGGAAAAGCGTCAATCCTCGACACATCGATTTTTTATTAACGGAGTAGATTATGTCCAAAGATTTATTAGAACAATTACGCTCAATGACTGTTGTGGTATCCGATAATGGTGTTTTCCAACAGATTGAAATGTTCAAGCCTCATGAT
>JBCBHT010000667.1:0-754 GCA_038525335.1 Cyanobacteria bacterium J06621_15
CTTCGGAATTGTTAGGTAAAGTATTATCGGGAATAATTTGAGCGGATACAAAATTGGTGGAAGAAATAACGGTACAGAAAGTTGTAATTCCGAAAAATAAATTGCAAATATAATTCGATTTTATAATTTGATTATTCATGAATTTACCAATTACCGATGCACAGATTTTAAACCGTTCTTAGTTTATGACGATTGATACTATATATTTCTGATTGAGCTATACTTATGCGAAAAACAAATATCAGGTAATTGCAGGTAATTAGAAATCTTCTGTTCCGTTGTCGGAATAGTTGTCCAGACTGGGAAAATTCACCTTTACTAAATTGCGATCGCGTTTGATGTGAAATGTGAATTGCGAACCTCATCGATGTAATAATCAAAATATTAAGCCCTCTCCCCCAACCCCTCTACGCCACTTACTACAACGGAGGGAACCTCCGCAACGTAGTGGCTCCCCAAATTTGGGAGAGGGGAGCCGGAGGCGGGGTGAGGGCAATATAGTGGGCTAAGACAGGTTTTTTGCATGAATTTCTTGTTCCTAGGTTCCACCTGGGAATACAGTGATTTCATTTGTAAAAGCGTCACAGCACCCTACAAGATATAAACAATTAACCATTGCTTATTATTAACTACCATACCGATGGTGCGTGACGCTTGAAACATACATATTGGTTTATGTGATTTCATTTGTAAAAGCGTCACAGCACCCTACAAGATATAAACAATTAACCATTGCTTATTATTAACTACCATA
>JBCBHT010000668.1:0-751 GCA_038525335.1 Cyanobacteria bacterium J06621_15
GAGGATTGTTCGATTTTCAATCAAATTGATTTTTACCCATCAAAATTAATGTGGTCAACCACTATTGGTCTGTCCCGTTAGTTCTGAGGGTTAAAACTTGCTTGTACCTAAAGGCTAAAACTCTCAACATTTGGCGCTAAAGCGCAACTACGAACAAATATAGAAACCTATCAAAAGTTGTGGGACAAACCACTATTACTTGACCACATTAATTTTGATGACTTGATAAGACTCTTGCTCCGGTTGGGTTGAAGGTCATGTAAGCGGAGCTTTCTCGAAGAGTAACCCAACATCCTAATATACAAAGTTGTCTAAAGACGACTGCGGAACACTTATCGAAATTAATGTGACTAAGTACCAAGAAAGAATACATCAAAATCTATAGGACACACCATCAAAGTTATTAATTATTACAAACATCCTAGTAAGGCAAATTCTTTTTAAGTATGCACTAGTATATTTAGTAACTAGTAAAAAAAATTAAATAAATACCATAATTATCTTTATCAATAATCGACTCACTGATATAATCTGACTGCTTTAAATTAAGAAAACATCATCAAATTTGATTTTTGGAGTATTGAAAAATCTAAATCTCGCTGTAATTTTCATTCTTATAGATACGACCATATTCACTTAAATAGGAATTCGTTTACAGAGGACTTAAAGAATGGGATATGTAATCTCTACTGCAAATATGAAGGGTGGGGTGGGTAAGACTACTCTTACAGTAAATTTAGCAACTTGTTTA
>JBCBHT010000669.1:0-740 GCA_038525335.1 Cyanobacteria bacterium J06621_15
GAAAGCACAGGTCAGATATTCCCCAGGCGTTGGGGGTGCGGGCAATATTGTGAAGTATGAATATAAAGACATAACACTACTGTATTTTCACTTACAGAGTGGCAGGATTGGAGAATTCGATCCAGGTCAAGTAATCGCCTATTCTGGAAATACCGGAGTAGGAACAGGCGCACACCTGCACGTCGAAATATACCCCACCGTAAAGGGGACTAAGGGACGGTATGCAATTCCCCTTGGTTATCTCTACTGGATTTTGACGGGAAAATCACCAGAAGGTAATCCAAATAAATAGAGGTTTTAAAAGCACATTTCATTTGTCATTGCGAGCGTAATGAAATGGAGCGAAGCAATCGCAGAAACCTTGCGATGAGCCGCAGCTTCGCTGAATGCGTCATTCCGCACTTAGCGACCTTCGCAATGACAAATATACAATTAATGTTCTGTAAATACTTATTACTCAATCATCAGAAAAATCATAACTATTCTCAACTCCATTATTTACCAAAACTAACCTAAACTCCTTCAACTTCCCCACACTCCAAGCATTGGGTAAAGCCAGAGGTTGAGCCAAACCATTAAGAGTGACAGACACGTTACCGTCAATAACACCTGAAACATTCATTACCCTCCTTTCAATTGCTTTGTTAAATATCATTCGTCCAAGTTCAAGGTTTCCAGGACGAAGATAATTTTTTATGGTGAGTGCAATGGCTTCACTTACAACCCCAGGATTTGCAACA
>JBCBHT010000670.1:0-739 GCA_038525335.1 Cyanobacteria bacterium J06621_15
CTGATATGCAATCCATAAAAGCAGAAGTAGAAAACTTTTATTCTCGTTTAGGACAATTTGAAACCCAATTAAATTTACGAATATCTCAAGGAGATACCCAACTTTATAACTGGACATTAGAACAATTAACAGCATTACAAGGATGTTTGACAGATAGAGAAGCATTGGTAGAAATGTTTGAAACATTTAGCGCTCAATTAAAGAATAAATTAGACGGTGCAGATTGTGTTAATCCCACCAGATTTACTCAACTAAATGCGACTATCAGCACTCAACAATTATCTCCAAGTCAAACACCACAATTACCAGGGAACTAGTAAGAAGTAAGAAGTAAGAAGTAAGAAAGAAGAAAAAGAGTTATTAGTATTTGAATTAATCTTTATAGTGAAAGCATCTTGCTTTCTACTCCAATACTTTACTACTTTCTACTCATTACTCCTTACTCCTTACTCCCTATTCCCTACTCATTACTCCTTACTCCCTACTCCCCAATTACCAACTACCAATTACCAATTACCAATTATGAAACGTCTAATAGTCTGCTGTGATGGAACTTGGCAAGATTTAGAAAAGGGTTATCCCACAAATGTGGTTAAAATGACCCAAGCGATTAAACATATAGATGATAAAGGTATACAACAAGTTGTATATTACGATGAGGGTATCGGTGCTGAAAGTAATATTTCCAAAGAAGAGGATTTGACGTTTTTAGGAACCGGTCATCGTGAATCGCTTTTAG
>JBCBHT010000671.1:0-738 GCA_038525335.1 Cyanobacteria bacterium J06621_15
CTTGTCTGTTATTATCTTTTAGCTTTTTCCGCAACATTTGCTGTCGTTTTTTGAGTTGCCTTTTTCTGGCTGCACCGCCTTTACCTTTATCATTCCTTCCTTGGCGACGCGGAGATTCCCAGCTTTTCAATCGCATAATTAAATTGTTCCTCTAGCTATATTGACAATCAATTTTAAGTGAATTATTCAAGTACTTTATTTAAGTATAACATAAGGTAAAAACTTAGTTTTAATCTGTTTATTTATTTGTTGTTGATATGCAAGTTTAATAATAGATAAATTTTATACTGAAAACATGATGATTTATTTTAAGTTAAGAAGAATTAATATATTACTAATATAAATACATTATTATCTTTCTGCTTTCCGGAAACTATTTAAAATATGACCGGAATTAATGTATTACTTAAATGTAAGGTCAAAAGAATTATTGGTATTACCAAACTTTACGTTGTGATTGTTTAGATAAAGGTATGTCGTAATGTCCTTTCGGACACGCTCGAAGTCCGTAGTTGCGCTTACTCTACGAGAAAGCTTCGCTCATAGCGCCAAATATGCGGCATAAAAAGATGAAGATGTTACGAATAACTAAAAATGTTTTACCCATCAACACTAATAGGACGGAATACTAGTACTTCACCACATTAATTTTGCGGGGTCGAGAGCGTTTATAAAAAAACCGCAGAGAGCGCAGAGGAAGATCGGAGGCGTCGTGTAGGGAAAGAGTGTGGACTTGCG
>JBCBHT010000672.1:0-735 GCA_038525335.1 Cyanobacteria bacterium J06621_15
GACCGCCGCTCAGCTTCACGTTAACGATTTTAGTTGACCAACAGTATCGTATAGAATCGGAGAAATTTTGGCCTTTAAGGCTTTGGTATAGCAGACGAGAAATTTTGGTCGCTAAGGGATTTTTAAATGATAACTGTCCCACTTTCGATGATTGGACAATAATTTTCAAAGTGTCTATAACGACTATTTGGCAATAGTTTCAGAAAAAACTGTCCCAGTAAAAGTTAAAAGTAGGACACTTGCTGAAGAACAATTATTTTTGCTAGAAGCGATCGCCAGTAAATTTGACTCCTAAAATTGAACTCCTTTATCTGTAAGGGTTTCAGAGCTTAAATTTTCCTTGGCGACCAAAATAGTTCCGTTGCTATACAAACGCCTACTAGACATCTCAAGCGTTATGGTGACTTCATTGTCAATCTAAATCATATTGGCGTTTGCGTAGCAAGCGAACCAAGAACAACGCTAAGCCGTCCGCTCCTGCGCAGTGTTATCACCAAGCTAATCACCTCTAATCATAGTTGATGGGTATTACTGCGAAGCAATTTCCGATTCTTCTATTTGCTGACTAGACAGCGCTGATTGAATCAAAAAAGCAATCGGAAAACCCAACGTCACTGTAATGCTCCATCCCCAGGAAACCAACCAGCCTGCACCAATTGCTAGTAGATAAATACTGGGTTCAAGATAGCTTTCTTTGCGAACGTGGCGAATGGTTTCGTCAGATAAATCAGGTGC
>JBCBHT010000673.1:0-733 GCA_038525335.1 Cyanobacteria bacterium J06621_15
AAATGCCTTAATTGTAGAAGGTGCGATCGCACTTGCACTTGTGATGCTAGGAACCTTTGCTCGTAAAGGTTTCGAGACAATGGTAGAGTATACTGCTCCAGCATTTTGGTTTTTCTTTCTGTTAAGCGGAATATCCTTATTCGTACTACGAAAACGCGAACCAGATGTTAATCGTTCGTTCAAAGTTCCACTTTATCCTTTGACTCCACTTGTGTTTTGTGGAATTTGCATATACATGCTACAGGCAAGTTTAGTTTACACCGGTGCTGGTGGTTTATTAGGTGTCATCGTAGTGCTACTGGGATTACCTTTACTATGGTGGACGCGAAAAAAGGAAGGGTAATAGGTAATTGGTAATGGGTGATTGGTAATGGGTGATTGGTAATTGTTAATAGTAATCAGTGCTTATAAATAATCTGGTTCAATATTCTTCTCTAACCTTTGACCTTTGACCTCTAACCTCTAACCTTTGACCTAATTAATAAGTAATTTTCTGGAGACTAATATGATTTTACTCAGACGAAACATTACATTATTGGCAATTGGTATGAGTCTGATTGCTGCTGGATGTAGCCCCACAACTAACGCTATAACCCAAACTAAATCGACTCAGAGCGAAACACCTACAGCTTCGACTCCAACACCATCTCCATCTTTACGTTCTCCCGATGTAGTGTATGTACCGACTCCACCCGAAGTCGTTGAACGGATGTTGAATATGGCTAAAGTGAAT
>JBCBHT010000674.1:0-733 GCA_038525335.1 Cyanobacteria bacterium J06621_15
AAATGGCTCTGCTGTCGGTCGAGTTGTTCGGACAAAAATGCCCGGAAATTCTAAAAGCAGCAATTTAACTCTACGTCGAGGTATGACTTCATCAAAAGTAATTTGGGAATGGTTTCAAGCTGTCGAACTGGGACACTGGGCAAAACAGCGAAGAAACGGTGATTTAACTCTCTACAACCAAGCTGGTGAGGAACAGGCAAGGTTTAGGTTTATGGGTGCATGGCCTGTAAAATATAAAATTGGTGACCTTGGAGCTGGTAAGAGTGAGTTTGAAATCGAAGAAATCGAATTAGCTATTGATGAATTTTCTCGGGTTAAGTAATAAGTAGCGAGTAGCGAGTAGCAAGTAGCGAGTAGCAAGTAGCAAGTAGCAAGTAGCAAGTAGCAAGTAGGAAGTGACGAGTAGGGAGGAAGTAGTAAGTTATAAACTATTTTCCTTTGTATTTTTTACATGGTTATCAGTAAATAAATCTTTTATTTGCAACTCATTACTCTCTACTTATTACTAGCAACTCACTACTCATTAATCACTACTCATTACTAATCACTCATTACTCACTACTCGCTACTCGCTACTCGCTACTCAATTATTGCCCAATTACCAATTACCCATTTCTAATGCAAACAGAATTTGAATTTACTTTACCTAAAGGTTATATCGATAATGATGGTAATGTCCATCGTAAGGGTGTGATGCGTTTGTCGCGAGCTATGGATGAAATTGTGCCTTTAC
>JBCBHT010000675.1:0-725 GCA_038525335.1 Cyanobacteria bacterium J06621_15
AAAAAATAGGTAAAATTACAACCAAGGCTTTTGTAACTGGATTTGCGTTAACAGAAAATAATGATTTTAGAGCAAGTTTTCTTCGTAAATTAGCAAGTATTACACCACCTGGAGTATTTAATAGTAAAACCCAAGTTTCATTGATTCCTAGATACGTTTCAGAACCTCGTAAAATAGCTGAAGGTAAATGGGAAATAGATTTTATTGCAACTTTAGTAACTTTTGAAAGAACTAATAATTCTGGTAAAGGTATCAAGTTCAATAAAACAATTATTTTAGAGTCCGTGTCAACTCCCCAAAATCCTCCTCAAGATACAACTGAATTTGCACAAAAAATATATACTATTCGCAAAGCTGGCTTAGAAATAGTTCAGATTAATGACCTTGAGGTTAAGTGAAAGAGCAGGGGAAGCAGGGGGAGCAGGGGAAGCAGGGGAAGCAGATGAAGAAATAATTTTACACAAATACAAAAAAAATGACTTTTAATTTCCAAGAAGACGAACAAGAATTTGAACTTAATAAATATCTTGCTATTGATGATGAACCATCACAAGATATAGGCGACTCTGATGATGATTTAGAAGAAGATATTGACCCTGCAACGGTAGTTACAAAACATAGTTTTTCTTCTTCTCCTTGGAGTACGATAGGAGTTGTAGGTGGAGCATTCTTTTTAGCTTTCGGCGGTTGTTACTTATTTCTAAATGGTATTTTTAACGGTAAAA
>JBCBHT010000676.1:0-723 GCA_038525335.1 Cyanobacteria bacterium J06621_15
CAATTTCTCCATCAATAACTTCTATATTATTTAAATCAAACTCGCTGAGATTTGTAGCTTTAACAGAAACAATCAATCCATTTTTGGGTATCACTCCTTCAGTAACGTTAAAAACGTGAGCTAGGACAGTTCCATTATTTTCAATTAAATAATTAGGACCCAGATTTAAACTAACCTTGGGTAAACCAGTTGTTGAAGTCATAATATTTTTTATTGATTATTGAGAGATTTTAGCAACAAGAAATTAATAATGTAGAGACGTAGCACTGCTACGTCTCCATCAATCAGCGGAAAAACGAATTTGTTTGTTCTAGATTTGTTTATTCGGTTACATTGTCAGTATAAATCGCGAAATTTGGGGAGACGTAGCACTGCTACATTTCTAACAATCACAGAACAAAACCATTAGATTCACAACATTGTTGTATGAATCGCGAAATTTGGGGAGACGTAGCAGTGCTACGTCTCTACATTATTAATTTCTTGTTGCTAAAATCTCTCAATAATCAATAAAAAATATTATGACTTCAACAACTGGTTTACCCAAGGTTAGTTTAAATCTGGGTCCTAATTATTTAATTGAAAATAATGGAACTGTCCTAGCTCACGTTTTTAACGTTACTGAAGGAGTGATACCCAAAGATGGATTAGTTGTTTCTGTTCAAGCTACTAATCTGAGTGAATTTGATTTAAATAATATAGAAGTTATCGATGGGGAAATTG
>JBCBHT010000677.1:0-704 GCA_038525335.1 Cyanobacteria bacterium J06621_15
TCCCAAAGTACTAACAAGTATTTTTTGTCTCATTTTTAATTCCTCATTAAACAGTAGATGACATTGCAATTTTTTTTTAATTAATGTCTCCGGCTAAACTTAAAACAATATAAAATCTTAGAAACTCTATATAATTGGTTCTTTCAAAACAAGCTTGAGTAAAAAAGTCTATTTATATTTTAAAAAAAATACTTGTTTTTCGTACTGATGTAATTACTTATATTAGTGTTGAATAATTTATTTTAAAGGGAGTAGGGAATGGGGAAAAAGTGAGGAGTTAGGAGTTAGGAGTTAGGAGTTACCAATTATCAATTACCAATTACCAATTACCAATTACCAATTACCCATTACCCATTACCAATTACCAATTACCCATCTACACCCAATTTCCAACTAGAACAAATGCAGACCAGAAAAATGGTTCTTTGAAGTCGGTTTTTTTCATCATTTGTATCTGGGCTTGTCTGAGAGCTTCTGCTTTTGTGGTTCCTGATTTGAGTAGATTTTCATAAAAGCTATTCATCAGTTTAACTGTAGCTTCGTCTTTTACGGGCCATAAAGAAGCTATGGTGGAACGTGCCCCGGATTTGACTGCTAATCCAGCTAAACCTAAAACTGCACGGTTATCTCCTGCTGCTGTATCGCAAGCACTTAAGACTAATAAATCAATGCTTTTAGATTGTCTTTTCTGTCGATTTCGCAAT
>JBCBHT010000678.1:0-700 GCA_038525335.1 Cyanobacteria bacterium J06621_15
AAAACCAAATGACCCCCATATTTCTACAGTAACTAAACTTTTAAAGAAGGTAATACCCGTTATTTTTATAATTCTCAAAGTCCTGCTTACAGTAGAGTTTTAGATAAAAACGTCTGGGGTAAAGCTTTAAATAGAGTTATTGTTAATAAAATCCCACCAGAAAAAGCAGCAGACGAAGCAATTCGGGAAATTAAATTAATTTATGAACAATGGAATAGATAATTGGTAATTGGTAATTGGTAATTGGTAATTGGGCATTGGGCATTGGGCATGGAAAGATGAAGATGGATGAAATAACAGTTCTTAATTCCTAACTCCTAACTCTTAACTTCCTACTCCTTACTTACTACTCGCTACTCGCTACTCGCTACTCGCTACTCCCCACTCCCTAAAAATGAAATTCTGGAAGCAACATTTAACAACTAAAATAGCTGGTTCTTTTTTATTGCTATCCCTTGTTACTGTGGGTGTGGTGGGAGGAGTGACGTTTATTAGAGCGCGAAAAGCTTTGAAAACAGAAGCTTTTGAACGTCTTGACGTTGCAGCAAGTCTTAAGAAACAGGAAATCAGCCGTTGGTTTCAAGCTCAATTGAAAGATTTTAATTTTATTATTGATTTTCCTGAAATTAAAGATAAATTCAATTTAATTCTCAACTCTAATCTATCTGAATCTGAATATAAACAAGTTTCTCAAACTATT
>JBCBHT010000679.1:0-699 GCA_038525335.1 Cyanobacteria bacterium J06621_15
GCAAGTGGTGTTAGCGGAGCGTCTCCCGGAGGGAGATACCCGAAGGGTAGTTGGGAATTGGGCATGGGGCATGGGGCATGGGAAGATGGGAAAAGGGAGTAGGGGAGGCAGAGGAAGCCGAGGAGGCAGGGGAAGCAATTTTTATTTCTTTCTTCCTCCGCTCCCTCCGCACCCTCTGCTCCCTCCGCTTTTATTAACTGTTCACTGATAACTGTTCACTGTCTTTATGCGTCGAGATTCGATTTTTTTTATCGCTATTTCAACAATATCCGGCTTTATTGTTTTCCTTGCTGACAAATCCGCCGGAGAATGCATCGGAATACACATTTGATTCGGTAGCTGTTAAGGAAACAAAGTTTGAAATCGATGGGGTTTTTGTACCACCGGAAAATGATAGTCCAGGGGTTGTTTACTTTGTAGAAGTACAATTTCAAACGGATGAAATGCTTTATGAACGGATGCTGGCTGAATCCTATTTGTATTTTTACCGTAACCGTAGGAAGTTTAGCGATTTACAAATGGTTGTAATTTATCCGTCTCGTAATACTGAGCAAAGTGATGTTTATCCCCACAGAACTTTACTTAACGGGGAGCAATTTCATCGGATATATTTAGATGAATTAGGAAATATTCGTGAGTTACCTGTGAGTAATGCTTCTAACTACGGTAAAAGAAGAGCAAGCACCACAAGAAGCTAGG
>JBCBHT010000680.1:0-698 GCA_038525335.1 Cyanobacteria bacterium J06621_15
CGCGACTACCGGAACGATTCAAAGGTTTATTTTCAATTCTTTCTAAAATAGACCTCAGTTTTCCTTTGATAGAAGAACCAGGTAAATAAGGAAATAAAGTAATTGGGTTTCTTGCTACGGGTTTATCCAATCCACCAATATCTAAATTTCCACCTCCACCTCCAATATGTAAACCTGTTTCTAAAACCAAAGTTGTTTCTAAACGAAATTTACCTAATAATTGTTTTTGTTGCAGCATTTAATTTCTACCTCCAGCAGCTTTGTGATAGGCTATTATCGATTCGATTAGCTGTACTAAACGATAAAAGTCTGGTGTATCTTCGACTTTATCTATTGCTTCTGTAATTACATTACTTAAAGGTTTAACCGGATTGCCTCTGTTGCTATCTTGACGTGCGGTAGCATATGCTAATTTAGGTTTGAGCAAAAAAATATCAGTTTCAATTACAGAAAAGCTTTCGTTTTTATCTCTTGCTAATTCCACCTTTAAACGATTTACTGCATCTAAAAATTTACGAATTTGGTTAGTTTTGAGTTCTTGCTCTTTTAAATACTCACCCAAATCTTGGGATTCATTAACTAAAGCTTTGATTTCATAGTTTCTGAGTAATCCATCCTTTAAATTTCTAATACTTTGAAGCATTTTTTGTTCAGCATTCATATTGCTTTTTGATTTAGCAACTATTTCTGTAGTTGGT
>JBCBHT010000681.1:0-697 GCA_038525335.1 Cyanobacteria bacterium J06621_15
CCTGCATCAAAACATAAAAATGAGCAGTAAAACGAGGAATATCAAATACTGCAACAGGAATTTTATGCTCGTCAATTAAATTGCTACCAGTGATGATGCAAATCTTGAAATTATCTACCAAAATATTACATGCAGCAGGTAGTAAATTCGCGTATTCAGGCTGCCAAATAGAAGACCTTTCTATCCGTATTTGTAAATCCGGAGCGCGTTCTTTCAGCCATTCTTGAAAACCCAAAACCGCTAAAGCATTAATATAAACTTGCCAGCGTTGTTGTGAAAAATGTATTGATTGACTTAAATTAGCAGCTTGATGAAAATGTTCCGTTGATAACTCAGTTTGAGTTTCGTTTAAACATTCCCAATCGAGTAGTTCCGTTAAATCCGAATTTGACGTGGGTTGGTTCATTACAGCGAACAGTTATCAGTGAGCAGTTATCAATTATCAATTATCAATTATCAGTAAACAGTTGTTGACCGGTCGGGTGTGGATCATCAGTTATTTATTTTCTCCTTGTCTCTTTTAACCTTTGACCTTTTTAAGCATTTAAACACCTTTATTTCTAGGGTTGTGTTACTCATGCAGATGCTTGCAAGATTTTGATGCAATGTGAGAAGAAACTGTGTTTTGAGGATTATAAGCTACAAGGATAATTTTACCTTCGGGGGTTCTTACCCAACCTTGGGCTTCGACAATTTC
>JBCBHT010000682.1:0-695 GCA_038525335.1 Cyanobacteria bacterium J06621_15
ATGAAACATAAATCAAAAATTTCTTCCCCCTCTCCCCCCTCTAAATAAATGAAGCTCAATTTCCCCAACCGTCGCTTTCTCTCCTGGTTCGGATTAACTTTACTAATTGTATTGCTTGGATTTATTTATTTAGAGGGGGGAGAGGGGGAAGAAATTTTTGATTTATGTTTCATCACTAGAATTATCCTCTAAAAAGACTTCTTCTATATCTCTTGCACCATGAATAACTCTTAAAATTTCAACAAATGAATCAATCTCCCGGTAAAAAATAAGATACTTTCTGAATCCCTTTATCGACTGTTGTCGAACACCAGATAGATTCGGGTGAGAAAATTGACATAATTTTCCCATTCCAGGCAGTTCCCCCAATTGTTTAAAAGTTTCTTCAGCCGCAAATAAAAAGCGGTCGGAAACTTCTAGATTATCTTCCCCAATATATGTGGCTAAATCAATTAAATCCTGGATAACTCGCGGTTTTTTTCTTACCTCACCCATGATGCTCAACTCACACTTTTTCTCTTACCTAACTTCTCCCGTACAGCTTGACGAACATCTTCCCAATCTTCATCAGTCATAGATGTTGCATTTCCTGAATTCAAACCTTCTAATAACATTGCTTCCACACGCTCGGTAGCTTTACGTTTTTTATCTAGTCGCACCAACTCGCGAAAATACTCGCTTGCGCTGCCATAGTC
>JBCBHT010000683.1:0-688 GCA_038525335.1 Cyanobacteria bacterium J06621_15
CCTTTATAAAAGTTTTAACGCCGATTGAGCGGAAATTTTATTATCACATTATTTTAACTGCAATTTAATTCAGTCTCTTGTGTTTAGCGCGAAATACTTTGTTAAAAGATTTTCTTTGTGTATAAATTTACCAGGAATTTTAAATTAAAATTGCAGTTAAATTAATGTGATAATAAAATTTCGCTCAATCGGCGTTAAAACTTTTATAAAGGATTTGAGTTCGGCGGATCTCTTCCAAATTTTAATAAGATTCCGCGTATATTCTCTTGTATTCAGTTAAGCAAAATACTATTTAAACATATTTTACACATTACCTTAATTTGGGTGCCCGCTTCGTTGATGTTGAGTATCTTGGATATAACTTCACAAACAAAATATTATTTTTAATTTTGCTATCACTTTATCTTTATTAAATTTTTATTTATTTATTTATTTATTTATTTATTTATTTATTTGCACTTTTAATTATTTCTTTAGCTGGGGACGAGACTCTCGTTAGGTGTCTCCAATACAGCGGTTATCGCCGCCGCTATTAGTAGCGCTGAAGCTACCGTGCTTGATTTCTCTGATGCTGTCCGTAATTCGAACAGCTGGCCCTTGTAGATTGATTTGTCCCTCGTAGACACAAATGTTTTTCTTATAATATCTTTAATTAACACCTTTTATGATTATGTAATCTGATATGGCT
>JBCBHT010000684.1:0-685 GCA_038525335.1 Cyanobacteria bacterium J06621_15
GCCTCATTCAAGAGAGCATGAATTTGTCTCATGCTCTCTTGAATGAGGCGGAATTGAAAACTGCTGACCTGACAGGAGCAAATTTAACCGATGCGATTATGATTGGGGCAACTATGTCTCAAGCTAAATTAACCGATGCGAATCTTCATAGTGCTACTCTCTATAACGCCGTGATCAGCAACGCTGATTTGCTCGGTGCTGACCTAACCCAAGCTGATCTAACCTCCGCAATTCTTTCTAACAGCGACTTAACTAACGCTCCTGCTGAAGATGCAATCATGGTTAAAGCAACTTTGGCTAAGACTAATCTTTCTGGCGCAGACTTGACTCATGCTGATATTCGCAACGCTAATTTACGGGATGCTAATTTAGAGCAGACAAATTTCACTGATGCGGATCTTTCTGGTGCAACGATGCCTAACGGCACGATTTATCGTCCCTATCTTGCCGATTTACATGCAGGGTTGTGATTTGTGAGCTTTAAGCCTTAAGCTCTAAGCTCTAAGCGGCTCATATATAAGATCTTGAAAAGGATGGTGTTGATCGTGCATCATCCTTTATTTGGTTATTAGTTATTGGTTATTAGTTATTAGTTATTAGTAAATGGCATTACTTGCTGTGCTACTCAGTTGGGTAAAACTCTTAAAAACTTAGAGCCTATAGCTATAAGCTATAAGCTATAGGC
>JBCBHT010000685.1:0-684 GCA_038525335.1 Cyanobacteria bacterium J06621_15
GTTGCAAGAATTGAAATTACTATTTGAAAACGAGCAGCTTAAACCCTTACCAAGTCGAGTTTTTTCAATTCAAGATGTCATATCAGCTTTCCGTCATATGCAGCAAGCGAAGCATATTGGGAAAGTTGTGGTTTCAACCTCACCACAGAAAACCTCACCCCCAACCCCTCTCCTTATTAAGGAGAGGGGAGAAAATGGTACATACTTAATCACAGGTGGACTAGGAGATTTAGGTTTATTATTCGCAGATTGGTTAATTCAAAAAGGTGCGAAAAATCTAGTTTTAGTCAGTCGTCGTGATGATGATGAGGAAATTAAACAGCGGATTAAAACTTTAGAAAACTATAGCGCTAGAGTAAAAGTTTCTCAAATTGATTTTACAGAAAACTATAACGCTAGGGTAATGGTTTTCCAAGTTGATACAGAAAACTCTAGCGCTAGAGTAATAGTTGCTCAAGTTGATGTCACCGATAAATCCCAACTAGCTCAATCAATATCAAACATCCAATCTTCTCCCCCTGCTTCCCCTGCTCCCCCTGCTCCCCCTGCTCCAATAAGGGGAATAATCCACGCTGCTGGTGTACTCGATGATGGAGTATTACAGCATTTAACTTGGGAGCGATTCACAACCGTACTAAATCCCAAAATGCTGGGAGCTTGGAATTTACATACTTTGACCGAGGA
>JBCBHT010000686.1:0-682 GCA_038525335.1 Cyanobacteria bacterium J06621_15
ATGCAGATTTTAATTATTGTTTGAATAAATCTAAACTTAATCCGTAATTATACTTCCCATTCTTTTCTTTTATCCCCACATCAAATCTTTAATCAAACCAGGTTTATACCTGTGCGTAATTAACATCCTATGTTATGAAGTATGTATTAAGGCTATTTTAGTTTTAATAAATACTAAAAAGTACGTAATAATACTAATGAAGAAACTAATCTTATTTCTGTTGGGTGTATTTTCTCTGACTCATACAAAAGCTATTGCAAATCAGCCACTTCAGCAAAATAAAGCAAAAAGTTTTATAGAATACTGTCAGCAAAAATCAACTTTGCCGAAAGCAACGAAAGATACCGTTGAAATATTGTTAAAAAAAGCCGGTACTCAAGATTGTCAGCAAGCGAATCGGAAACTAAGTAGTTTGACCAAACTTAATCTTCAGTATGAATATATTGGTGATTTACAGCTGCTCTCAACGTTAACTAATCTGACTCACTTAAACCTGAAAAAAAATGGAATTAAGGATATAAAGCCGCTCTCAACGTTAACTAATCTGACTTACTTAAACCTGGGAGCAAATCAAATCGAAGATATAGCACCGCTCTCAACATTAACGAATTTGACCGAGCTTCACCTCAATGGAGATAGACAAAAACTACAACCAAATGAAATTAGCGATATAACACCGCTT
>JBCBHT010000687.1:0-682 GCA_038525335.1 Cyanobacteria bacterium J06621_15
TAAATCAACTTGTCCGCTTGGGGAAACGATGGAATTTTCACTACCAAGGCTATCATCGGGTGTAATTTGAGCTAAAGCTTGATTACCCGAAGACAGCATTGCATTGCTCAGAGCTAAGAAGATAAATATATTAAACTTGAAAACTTTGTATTGCCAGGGGATAGTCATTTTTATGAGATTTTATGAATAGAGTTAAAACCATTACCCGCCAGGGGTTGTAAACCCTCCTCAACAACCGCCTTAGAATAAATTCTCAGGCTTATATACAAAGTCTGATAAATCAGACTAGGTAAGCTTTTGAGCCGATTGATTATAGTGCGTTTTAACGTACTTTGTATATGAGCCTTAAAATTGATTTTAAGGCGGGATGTGGCGACGGTAATTTCCCAGTCGTCTTTAGAGGACTTTCGCTATTAGACGGAGAGCAGCGCGTTGCGGGGGTTCCCCCCGTTGTAGCGACTGCGGAGGATTTGCAACCCTCGGCGGGCTGTATCGCACCCGAATAAAAACTGCTATATTACGCAAATCCAATCAAATTAGCAATCGCTGCGTCTTTTCACTGAAGCAGATACATCTCCTAACACAATATTTAAACCCAAACTACGGTTATTCTGCAAAACATCTTAAATTAAATTGATATTTTTCAAGCTTACGTAAAAAAAGCATAAACTCCGTTTGAAAA
>JBCBHT010000688.1:0-680 GCA_038525335.1 Cyanobacteria bacterium J06621_15
ATCTGGGCTAAAAGAAAGTGAACGTACACCACTCTCATGTGCTTGTAAAGTTATCAGACATTGCCGAGTTTTGATGTCCCATATTTTAATTGTTTTGTCATAACTACCAGTAGCAATAGTCTTACCATCGGGACTAAAAGAAAGCGAACGTACCCCACTATCGTGTGCTTGTAAAGTTATCAAACATTGTTGAGTATTAATGTCCCATATTTTAATTGTTTTGTCATAACTACCAGTAGCAATAGTTTTACCATCCGGACTAAAAGCAATTGAAAGTACTGAATTGAAATGTTCTTTTAAGGACATAATCAAGCAGCCACTTGTAGTTTCCCAAAGGCGAACTGCACCGTCATCACTAGCTGTAGCTAAGAGTTTTCCATCTGGACTAAATGCTACCGATAGAACCTCCCCTAAAGCTTTAATAAAAATACTTTCACCCAAACTCGCATTACTAAAATCAACATTACTCAAACTCGCATCACTAAAATCTGCTCCTTTCACCACAGCACCAGATAAATCCTTCCCTTCCAAACCAGCTTTATCAAGCTTGACCAAAATAGTCGCTGCATTCCCCCCAACATAACTAACCTCTGTTTCGCTCTTCCTCTTGGTGGATTCAATAACTTCTAACAATGAATCACAACCATTTTTGAAATCCACCATCCCCAAAATCAAATCCA
>JBCBHT010000689.1:0-676 GCA_038525335.1 Cyanobacteria bacterium J06621_15
TAATGACCAACAAAGAATTTTTTTATGACAACCTGAGTTTTCGGAAGTTACTCTCAAACGAGGTATGACGGATGATTTGGTATTCTGGAAATGGGCTTCTCAAGTGATGAAAACGGATGCAAAGAAAGCGATAGAACGACGCAATGTTAATATATCGGTATTTAACCAAGCTGGTGAAACTATGCAGTGTTGGACGCTGATTGGTGCTGTTCCTGTTGGTTGGAAAGCTCCTTCATTAGCTGCTGATTCGACAAGTGTAGCAATTGAAGAATTAACTTTGATTTATGAAGGTATTAAGGTTGCTAAATCAGGAACCAATTCAGCAACTTCTCTCAATGGACGTAATAATGGGTATTTTGGTAGTAATTGAATAGTTGGTAATTGGTAATTGGTAATGGGTAATAGGGAATGTTTAAATCGGAAAATTCTGAGTCGGGAGAAATTTTATCATCCGAACCTCTTGGTAATAAAAAACCATTATTACCGCAATTTTTGGTTCCTTTAGGAGCGCAATCTATTTCTATTTTACAACCAAAGATTTTTTCTCCTAAATTTGTAGACGATTTTTATAGTAGTTCCTTTGAAGATTCTCCTTTTTTTGAAGACTTTCATCCTCATATTTCAGCTAAGAGAGAAACGCAACAAATTCAACGTAATAAAAAAGATTTGGAGATAA
>JBCBHT010000690.1:0-673 GCA_038525335.1 Cyanobacteria bacterium J06621_15
TGGGTTTCGTTCCTCAACCCAACCTACGAATTATAAATTTAAAATCTCAATTATAAACCGGACATCTTCACGACATCCGGTTCCCAAATACCAATTACCAATTACCAATTACCAATTACCCATTACCATCAATGATGATGTCCACCATGTTTATGAGCGCAACCTTGTAAATCTGTACTCATCAGCTTTTGACTAACTTCCTGTAAAGTCTCATCTTTAGGAGTTAAACCAATCCAATTTTCAATAACTTGAGTATCGAAACCGATTTCACCACGATAACCAACCTGAATTAAAGGACGACGGATTAACAACGGTTCCTCTAACATTAAATTTAAAGCAGTTTCAGCATCTGTTTGTTCTGGATTGATTTCACCAGACTTGATTCTTGGTGCAGAAGGGTTAAACCAATCTTTTACAGGACGATTATTGAAAAACCAGCGCAAACGCTCTTTAGTCCATTTCTCTTCTAAAATATTATGTGCTTCAACCTGATGTCCTGCTGCTGTTAATAAAGTTTTTTGCTTAGTATTATTTCTACAGCCTACTTTTTCGTAAAATATTACCTTTGCCATAATAATCTCCTAGTTAGTTGTTAGTTGTTAGTTGTTAGTTGTTAGTTGTTGGTTGTTGAAATAATACTAAGCAAAAAACTTTATTAACAGCAGCAGGACAT
>JBCBHT010000691.1:0-672 GCA_038525335.1 Cyanobacteria bacterium J06621_15
TGGGGAAATAGATGGATTATCCGCTAATGTTCCGAGTTACTGTTTATCAAAACTCGCTTTAAACGGTGCCAATATCATGTTATCCCAATCATTACGCTCCCAAAATATAGCTGTTAATGCAATATGTCCGGGTTGGGTAAAAACAGATATGGGTGGAGATTCCGCACCTCGAACACCAGAACAAGGAGCAGATACAGCAATTTGGTTAGCGACAGAAGCACCTGGGAATGAAACGGGTAAATATTGGAGAGATAGAAAAGTAATATCTTATTAAACACGAAACTAATGTAGAGACGTAGCAGTGCTACGTCTCCAGCAATGTGAAATCATTACCAGAAATTTAATTCTGAATAATAAAAAACCGCAGAGGACACAGAGAACGCAGAGGAAAGAAGTTATAGAGGAATTGTTGTAGGGTGTGTGACGTTTTGAGAAATTATCAAAGGAAGTCAATTAATTATATTTTAAACGTAATGCACAATCGTAATTTGTGAAGATAATAACTGTAAATTTTGATAATCTTAAACTGGAATAATAACCATGACTGAAAAATTAATGCAAGCTGCTTACTACGAAAAACAAGGAGCAGCGAAAGAGGTAATTAACTTTCAACAAGTACCAATACCAGAACCCGGTAGTGGTGAAGTTAGAGTCAAGATTTATGCTTCTGGT
>JBCBHT010000692.1:0-669 GCA_038525335.1 Cyanobacteria bacterium J06621_15
TTATAGGGTTGTACGAAATAGTAGATGCAAATGGTGGTATAGCTCTGGTTGATGGTACAGTCATACTTCCGGGAGACGAAGGTTATGCATTAGCTGCGATTGAAAATCGCGTTGATAATTTTGTATTACGAGCGGGTTCTGATGGAGATGAGGATAATAATACCTCAGCGGAGGAATTCGGAGATGTAATTCTTGAAGGAGGTCGCTTGTATGCTCCGTTTGTGATTGCTAACGGTGGTGAATTAGGCTTTGATGGATTTATTGAAAGCGAAGGTGGAGAAGGTAATGCGTTTAATAACGCTGCTGAATCCATTGATGATGCAGTAGCTTATTTCGGCTTTACCCCAGCGAATCCTGACGGAGCGCAGCACTTACAAGCCCGTGGAAACAATGTCTTCGGCTTTGAAGACCTTCCCAGTAATCTTGGTGTTAGCGATAACGACTTCAACGATGCTGTCTTCGGATTTGATTTTTCAGCATAGTTAATTAGTTAATACCGTTAACTAATGTTAGTTAATACCGTTAACTAATGTAGAGACGTAGCACTGCTACGTCTCCATTTATTTAGATTTGTAGCGAGAATAATTTAAAATAATTTTCTAAAAAACTGGATAAGTTAGTCAAAGTTTCACCTATCTAAATTAAGTAAGTCAACAAAAATATTTACCG
>JBCBHT010000693.1:0-668 GCA_038525335.1 Cyanobacteria bacterium J06621_15
AAAGATTATGTAGCGTTAGCGGTGGTCACGTCCGTGAGTTACTGATGTTGCTTTACGACTGGATTAAAAAGCAGCGCCAATTTCCGCTTACCAGGGATGTTTTAGAGCGTGTAATTAAATCCAGTTGCAATCAAATGACCTTAGCAATTACAGATGATGAGTGGGAATTGTTGCGTCAAGTTGCTAAATATAAGCAAGTTCGAGGAGATGAGGGATATCGCAGCGTAATTCACAGTCGCTTCGTGTACGAATATTGTGACGGTGAAGGTTTTTGGTTTGATATCAATCCACTTTTAGCAGAAGCAGTTGAGTTTCAAAAAAGTTAGGAGTTAAAAGTTAGGAGTTAGGAGTTAGGAGTTAGGAGTTAATAATTATTATCTCTCACTCACTCCCTTTCTCGCTCGCTCCCTCCCTCTCTCACTCCCTCCCTCTTGTTCCCTATTCCCTTTTTAAATTATTATTCTAAAATCCCATGACTAAGAGTATTGAGGATATCCAGGCTTATAACGAAGATTCTTGGCAAGAATTATGCTGGGCAATTTCTAATTCTCAAGGAGAATTTTCGCTAATTTTAGCGCATTGTAATTCTGTTAGTTTGCAACATAGTTTGACAGATAAATTACAAACTTCTTGTCCGGTAAACGTTAGTAAAATAGTTGTTGATAAAT
>JBCBHT010000694.1:0-666 GCA_038525335.1 Cyanobacteria bacterium J06621_15
ACTTGAACTGTAAACGAATATGTCGCCCCCCCGAGATTAACATCATCAAAAGTTGTTGTTGCCTTTAACAAACGAGGAACTTGAACAAAATACACTTTTCCATCTCGCAACTGTACTGCTTGAGTTAATCTTGATGTTGAAATTTCTATACCGATAATACAAGTTAGTAAGGTGCTAAATATAATTGCAAAACGCATGATTAAAAGTTAGGAGTTAGGAGACGGGGAGTTAGGAGTATTTGTAGGGTGCGTTACGACTTCAGTCTAACGCACCAAAACCTTCGTAAGATGGTGCAATGGTGCGTTGCGCGCAGCAACAACACACCCTACTACGTCTAATAATTCTTTTCATTAGTTTCGATTGCTTATTCCCCAGTCCTATTTATAGGACTTTAGCTATTAGACTGGGGTTTGAAACCCCAGGCGGGTGTCTAAGAAAACCTACCATCAATGAGACACATCGCTACAAACTATCTTGTTTCACTTATACCGAATTGAATAACGTTAAAATATTAAGAAATGTTATTAAAAAGGTACGGTAAACACTATATTTTGCGTAAAAGTACGACAGTTTTGTAAAGGATAGTTGAGATTAGTGGTCAAAAGTACTTTATTTGTTTCACACTAAAAATATAGATAAGCAATTATTTTTTCATGAATACCATTT
>JBCBHT010000695.1:0-662 GCA_038525335.1 Cyanobacteria bacterium J06621_15
CTTCTTGCAGGGTAATAGCCAAAGCCTTCAATACCAAAGCATCTTGAGCGCACCAAATTTCCTTGACATCACCAGGTGTCCTAATCCGTCGCAGTTCCCGGAAGCGATACATTCCCGATCGCAGTTGTTGGACAATCTGGGGTTTTTTCTCGTCCCACCAGCGCCGCAATTGCCAGACATCGTTGTTATGGTGGTAATTATGGCGGCGTTTACACAGCCATTCGTAAGCTGTATCAATCACTTCATTGCTGGTTAGTCGGTCGAGTAGGGACATGGGGGAGTAAGTAGCAAGTAGCAAGTAGCAAGTAGTAAGTAGCAAGTAGGGAGTAGCGAGTAGCGAGTAGGGAGTAGCGAGTAGCGAGTTACGTGATACTCACTTTAACCTGTCCTGGATAATTAACTTTAATTACACCACCCCAAGCACAGTTACAAACAGCGGTACTTGGTAATGCAGGAAACTTATTTATTTTTACTTTGATTGCTCCGGGTTTCCAAGGACCTACTGGAACAGGAATACAAGGCATAGGTGTCAATACTCCTAAAGCTGCGGCTGTAGCTGATGCTACCATGGGATTTGCTAAGGAAGTACACATCCCAAAAGGAAGAATATTGGCTATGGGAGCAAAATCCATTATCGTAGCTGCCAACATTCCATTTACCAT
>JBCBHT010000696.1:0-660 GCA_038525335.1 Cyanobacteria bacterium J06621_15
TAATAATCGCTTCTTTATCGGCTCGACCGCGCTGAGAGAGAGTTTCAATTTCGGCTACCCCACGCATGGTAATAGAGCCGCGACCAGTGGTGTATGCCTCTTTAATTCCCGCTCGACCAATAATCTGTCCCCCTGTCGGGAAGTCGGGACCCTTGATATACTGCATCAAGTCGAGATCGCTAATCTCTGGATTATGAATCAGGGCGATCGTACCTTCGATCACTTCGCCTAAATTGTGGGGGGGAATATTGGTTGCCATGCCGACGGCAATTCCCGAAGAGCCATTAACTAGCAGCTGGGGAATTCTGGCGGGGAGAACGATTGGCTCCTGCTGCGAACCGTCAAAGTTATCGGCAAAGTCAACTGTTTCTGCTTCAATATCCCGCAGCAGCGAATCTGTCGCCAAAGACTGAAGCCGACATTCTGTGTAACGCATGGCGGCGGGAGGATCGTTATCGATCGAGCCAAAGTTACCATGTCCATTGATCAGCGGATTGCGCATGGAGAAATCCTGTGCCATGCGGACTAAAGCATCGTAAACGGCAGTGTCACCATGAGGATGATATTTACCTAGTACTTCCCCCACGACACGGGCGCACTTACGAAATGGTCGATCTGGGGTTAGTCCTAGTTCGTACATCGCGTAGAGAATGCGACGAT
>JBCBHT010000697.1:0-659 GCA_038525335.1 Cyanobacteria bacterium J06621_15
GAAAAGTTTAAATATAGATTGTCAATTTTAGACTAATAACTATCATCGATTATTGGCTTTTAACCAATAGATAATTCTTGATTTTTTTTAATTATGAATTGATTAATAATGAATTATTACTCATTAACAAGACTTACACAATTATCTAATTAACCTTGTTGGTGCATGACTTTCAAAAGCTGATTAATACGCTTATATTTTGCATAGTGTCACGCAGCCTACAAAAAAATACCAGTTGTGTAAATCCAAAATTATAATTAAAAAATCCAAAATCTAAAATCTAAAATCCAAAATCAATTTGACTACTTAATCGGTGTTTTAGCAGTTCTTACAGTTAATTTTTGGTTTACATTTAGCATATTTATATTTGTAGAGACGCAGCACTGCTACGTCTCTACGCGGTTTAGGGAATAACCCCATTATTCATAAAGAATTAATGGGAATTATTTACCCCTCCCATGTAACACTTTTCAAGTCCAAACTTAAGCAGTAAAATCAAACTTGAATACCGCATCATTGAAGTCATTATCGCTAACACCAGCAAGGTTGGAAGGTAAATCTTCAAATCCAAACATACCCTCACCAAGTGACTTCAAGTGATTTGCTCCATCTGGGTTAGCTCCGATATATGCGAAATAAGCAACTTGGTCTTCAACAGA
>JBCBHT010000698.1:0-659 GCA_038525335.1 Cyanobacteria bacterium J06621_15
GTAAGAAGTAAGGAGGAAGTAAGAAGTAATAAATAAGTAAGAAGTAATAAATAAGTAAGAAGTAAGAAGTAAGAAGTAATGAATTAAGTCCGCTCGTTCATGTACAAAGCCTCGTCCTTAAAAGATAAATAAAAACTTGCATTCATTGCTTGAATCCTCTACTCTGAGCGGGATATGTCATACTTTTTACTTGTGAAAAATTATAGAATGAGGTAACGACAAAACAAGGGATGAGCGCGATTACCCGAAATCAGCTTAAGTAGTTTTTACTTCTTACTTCTTACTTCTTACTTATTAGCAACTCCTTCCCTTCTATACTTAATTCTTCTCCTCTAAATAAGCGAATATAATCCTCTGTATATTTCACCATTCCTAACTTCTGATTACGTCTATATTTATTCAAATATAAAGTACGTAATTCTTGTTCTTCAGGATTATTAGCAACAGCAGCTAACAAACAGTGAGGCGGATAATAACGACAAAAAGTGAGTTTACCGTTATCATCTAATAACCACTGCGAGTAAATACCTTCCTTTTTTGGGAAAAAAGCCTCCGTACTATTACGAGAGATAATTTCAAAAGGATACTTAAATCGATTGACAAAAGAATCAACTGCTGGAGTTTGAATTCTACCTATTAGTCTCGTCGTCAAGTTAGCA
>JBCBHT010000699.1:0-659 GCA_038525335.1 Cyanobacteria bacterium J06621_15
ACATATATTAAAGCGTTTATTTAGCAAAATAGACGTAAAAAGATATCTGATTATATTTTTATAAGCTTTCACAATTGAAGCAAATGAGCTAGAGATACACTCACTTAGTTGAATAAATATTAAATAAAAAAAGAGGTTTAAAAATCAAAATGCAAACAATACAAAAAGTTTGTTGTCCGAATTGTGGAAGTAAATGTGAAAGACACCATATTACTGAAAGAGAAATATGTCGTACAAGCTGCTCGGATTGCGATTATTTAATGATTAACTGTACCCGTACCGGGAAAGTGATTGAAGCTTATGCTCCCGGTATTTATGCGAGAAAGTAATCAGCAAGTAGTAAGTAGTAAGTAGCAAGTAGCGAGTAGTAAGTAAATTATTAAGCTTGGTCTTATTGTCACTTGCTCTAATATTTTTTCTACTCGTTACTCTCTACTTATTACTCATTACTCATTACTCATTACTCGTTTTTTATTAGCTCGCAACTGTCCGCAAGCAGCGTCTGTTTCTAGACCACGGGAATAACGGACGCTGTGTGCGGTATGGTGTTTTTCTAAGGCTTGTGTAAAATTTTGAATACGGTCGTAACTTGGACGTTTATAATCTACTTCTTGGATGGGATTATAGGGAATTAAATTTACATGACTTTGAAATCCCCG
>JBCBHT010000700.1:0-657 GCA_038525335.1 Cyanobacteria bacterium J06621_15
GTTATATTCATCTATTTGTTCGAGCAGTTGCGGTACTGCTAATTCTCCTAGCTCAATTAATCCTTTTACAGCTATTACCGCTGCTGCTGGGTTATTGTATCCAAATACCGCAATCAAGGTCGGAATTGCTGCCGTATCTTTTGCTGAAACTAGATTTTCGACAGCCGACACCATTCGCGCTGATGAATCAGCTTCTGTGACGGCACGAATTAGGTTTTGGGTGTCGCTCATAAGTAAGTTAGGAGTTAAGAGTTAGGAGTTAGGAGTTGAAATTTTTAAAGGATTTCGGATTAAAGATATATATCTACTAAGGGTTAAAATTTAGGATTTAAATATATTGGATTAAACTAGTTCCCAGGTTCAACCTGGGAACTAGGGTTTGAAGGCTCTGCCTTCAGTTAAGCTACTAACAACTAACAAATATCAAATATCAATTACAAGAGCGAATCCATTAGTTGCATTAATTTGATAGCGTTATCCTTGAGGGTTAGGGTATCTTTGTCTTGAAGTTGATGTTCGAGCAAACCCTTGAGAGCAATGAGCTTAAAGCTATTTTCTACAGATGCGATCGCAATTGTATCTGCTGCTTGAAAATACCCGATAGCACCAAGGTCACTTAAAGCCATACGACGAAGTTTCAAATCATCACTTTGCAAT
>JBCBHT010000701.1:0-274 GCA_038525335.1 Cyanobacteria bacterium J06621_15
CAAGTATTTCAGAATTATTTTTCTTACCAGATTCAGATGGAACAGAACTACTCGTAGGTGTGTATTCATTAGTAGTACCTGCCGATTGCGGTGATTGAGCTGAATAATTTGGAACTGGCACGGCAACGCTCATAGGTGCATATGAACTAGTCATACCTGCCCATTGCGTTGTATTGTATGACTCGGAAGAATAATTAGATTCAGATGCACCAATACTCATGGGTGCATCTTCCTCTTGACGTTGAACGTTAGTGTTAGGAAATGGAGGAGTTAT
>JBCBHT010000701.1:284-657 GCA_038525335.1 Cyanobacteria bacterium J06621_15
AGATTAATATTTGTAGTTGGTAGGTTGGGTTGAGCAGCAGTGTTAACAAAGTGTGTCCGGAGGAGATAACCCAACATTACACAATCAATCTAAAATTAAATAAATATCATAATGTTGTTTGATTATCAGGAATGTTGGGTTTCATTCTTCAACCCAACCTACAAGCTGTGATATTGTAAAATCCGCAGTGATGTTGGGTTTAGTTCCTCAACCCAAACTACGAACTTCCTCCAGAATTTTTAATTCCTGAAGCTTTTAATATTCCCATCAGCATGATAGTAGTTGTGTAGCCAAGCGCTGCTATAAGCCATGCAAAAAGAACCGACAAATTAAATACTCCAGTAGCAAAACATGTAACAATAACCATAACAAG
>JBCBHT010000702.1:0-652 GCA_038525335.1 Cyanobacteria bacterium J06621_15
AAAGAATTAACCCATGCCAGAATTAAAGCCAATCCCAACTAGTAGATTTTATGTAGAATTTGACGGTTTATCGGAAAAGTTGGTTAAAAGTATTACTAACTTTGACTTTACAGGTCAGACTACGGGACATGAAAAACCTTTAGCTTCGACTAAAGATGGTAAAACTCTTTGGCAGACGACTTCTGGTGGATTTAAGCAAAATCCTAACTTTACTATTGAAGTTTATCTAGCTGAAGGAGATATGGATTTTTATAATTGGATTAAAGCCACTATGCCTAAAAGCTACGGAGGAGATGGTAAATGGGCTGATAACCGTAAAAGTGGCTCTTTAGTTGCTTATGACAGTGGCGATAGTGAAATAATGCGCTGGAGTATTACAAACGGTTGGATTAAATCCTATAAAGTCTCGGAGTTTTCTTCTGAGAGCAATCAGTTAGCGGTAGAGACTTTAGAAATTGTTTGCGAACAAGTTGACCGCACGAAATAGAGTAGCGAGTAGTGAGTAGTGAGTAGCAAGTAGCGAGTAGCGAGTAGCAAGTAGCGAGTAGCGAGTAGCGAGTTAAGAATTTACTTTCTTGTAAATTTAAAAAGCGGTTTATTGCTTGCGACTCTCTCCTTACTCGATAATCGCGACTTAATGCTCTCTTTCCAG
>JBCBHT010000703.1:0-647 GCA_038525335.1 Cyanobacteria bacterium J06621_15
TGCGGGTTTGATTCCGGCGGTTGCGGTGCTTGGCGTGGGAACGCCTGCTATAACAAACCTTGGGGTTCCAGCAGTTATCCCCATCCACGCCGTGTATTTCTTTGGCTTTATCTGCCGTAAGCATGGCGCATTTGCGGCACTTGGCGGGTAGAGGTTTGGGCATTCGCGGAAGTAAGAAGTAAGAAGTAAGAAGTAAGAAGTAAGAAGTAAGATTTTCTAGACTTTTAAGGCATTTTAACGCTTGCCTTGTTCACGAAAATTGTACTTGTATTAGTTCCAGAATTTGCAGCAAGGGCGCGAAGCAGCACAAGGCTGAGGTGCTGAGGGGCTGAGGTGCCGAGGAGATGGGGAGAAATATAGATTTTTATGATTCTACAATATTTGTGACATCATTTTTTTATGTGTTCCATTTCTTTGTCTTCCCATCCTTGTTCAGGATTCTGCCTGATTTATATTTTCAATTCGAGTCAGCCATTGATTAAAATGTTGGCATTGTTTACGTATTGTATCTAGTCCAATATCAATTGCAATTAAACTGCCATGCAATGGTTTTTCATAACCACTACAGCAAGCGAGAATACGTTTTGATGGGGCTGTTATAGGACTATCGTTGATATGTTCCGGTGTAGAAAATGCATTACGCTCGG
>JBCBHT010000704.1:0-647 GCA_038525335.1 Cyanobacteria bacterium J06621_15
GGACGCAAAGCAATAATAGCTTCGGGAGCAGGGAGACTCGCTAAAAAATGTACCACTTCAGTTAGCCCTGAAAATCCAACTTGCGATTCGGTCATTTAACTCTCGCATCCTCAGTTCAATGGTGTATGGTAGTTTGTCTTAAAAAAGGTTCAGTTGAGCAGCAACCTCCAGAGGGTAGGTCGAAAGCAACTTGCATACTGTTAGTACATTTTTATTAAATATTATAAGACAAACTACTGAAGCAGCAGCAGTTCTGAAGTTGATACTCGCGCTGATGAATTAATGGGAGTAGCGCAATGCAGGTGAACTCGGAGTAAAATTATCAATTGCATTACTCAATTCTCAATAAAACTAGGTTTTTAGTGGCGATACGCGAAGCGTCGCCCTTCGGGCTATCGCACCTTGAAATGACTTATTGGTGTTTGGCGCGTCGCATTTGCATTTGACCCCAGACGCGATGCAATATTATTAGTTGCAGGTGATAAGTCTCTTAGCAGTGAAAGTGGTTTTTATAAGCAACTTATCAAGACGGCTGATGACAGATTTGAAGAACACTTAACCCAATTCAAAAATCAACACTTCGGAAAATTGAGAACAACCTATGGGAAAAACTTTTAGAGAAAAATTACAAGAGTTGTCACCAGAAC
>JBCBHT010000705.1:0-641 GCA_038525335.1 Cyanobacteria bacterium J06621_15
ATTGAATAAAGCCAAAATATTCCTGCAATAAAAAGTCCAGCTAATATACCTATAGTAAATTTTTTAATATTTGATGATTGAGAATCCATTTTTGTAATTTGCATTAACTACAAGATTATTCTAGCTATTTTAATTAGTTTGTAGTAATGACTTTAGTCATCTTCTTTTTATTCTTAATAAAAAAATCAGGATTGTGTAGAGACGTAGTAATGCTACGTCTCCATCAATGTGAAATCACAACTTCATATCTCATTCAAAGCCACAATCTCATCATCCGTCAGTTGAATCTCCCCAACTTGAATATTCTCTTCCAAATGACCAATAGTTGTCGTTCCCGGAATCAAAATCACATTCGGATAGCGATGTAATAACCAAGACAAAGCAATTTGATTCGGTTTAACTCCATATTTCCCAGCAATATCCCCAATCATACCTTCTGCATTCGCCAGAGGTGCCCCCTGTTTTAAAGGATGAGCATCCAACGAACCGTAGGGGAGAAAAGCTATTCCGTTATCGGAACAGTAATCCAAAGTGTCTTGTTTCTCCCGATTGGTGATACTATACCGATTCTGTACCGAAGCAATTTCAACAATATCTCTCGCTGCTTTGATTTGCTCTAAATTTACATTCGATATTCCAAT
>JBCBHT010000706.1:0-641 GCA_038525335.1 Cyanobacteria bacterium J06621_15
CTGCTCACTGTTCACTGTTCACTGATAACTGATAACTGTTAAATATTTTCCTTGATTTCTCATCCTCATTTATATTAAGAATAAATCTACCAACTTAGGTTATTGTTAGCGTACCGTGATTAGGAGACTTTTAGATAATTTTCGTGCTGTATTTTTGAAGAATAAACCGGGTACTTTGTCTTTGGAGGGTGACACTCAAGCTCCTTTGGTCGCAGAAGATACCCCCGATAATTCTATGCAAGATTCAACTCCTACTAGCTGGTGGAGAACAATTGTTGTTACCAGCTTGGGTGTTACTGTGGTGATTTTAGGAGTACGGGGATTAGGTTGGTTGCAGCGTTGGGAGTTGCGTGCTTACGACCACATGATGGCTTTGCGTCCCAAAGAACCAATTGATAACCGAATTGTATTGGTAACTTAACAGAAGAAGATTTACAGAGATATAATAATCCATTACCGGATGAAACTATTAATAAATTATTGAAAAAAATTAAATCTTATCAACCGTTTGTTATTGGTTTACATATCAAACGTCCTCGACAAGCTAATTTAGCCGCTGATATCGGTAAAGAAAAAATAATTTATTAATAGTTTCATCCGGTAATGGATTATTATATCTCTGTAAATCTTCTTCTGTTACA
>JBCBHT010000707.1:0-636 GCA_038525335.1 Cyanobacteria bacterium J06621_15
GTTGGTTTTGGTAATGCAGGAATTATTCAGCAGAATAGTCGAGAATAACAACGTAAAATTATTAAATACAATCATTTAGTCTCTAATTGCCTGATTTTCTACAATGTATTTGAGATTAGCCGAATTTTACAGGAGTATATTCAAGCAGGAAATACAATTGAGAAAGAGATTCTTGGTGCGTTAAGTCCTTATCTGACCAAGCATATCAACCGTTTTGGTAGCTACAGTCTCGATTTGAATCGAAAACCGCCAACTCTTGATTTTGGGTTTTCTCTGATTCCTAGTTCTTAGCTTTCCAGGATGTAGTTATAAAAAATACAAGAATCAAATCCAGTCAGTATAAGGCTTTAAGGTCGATATGACCCTTTAATTCACGAATCGTGGTCATACGCCTAATAATCTCATCATCCAACTGAAGCTCAAAACTACCGTCTTCTTTGGCTGAGATATTGAGTACCTGTTTAGACTCTAAAACATTCTCCGTAGTGGGGTCATCAAAGATGATCGAGTTACCTAACTCCAGATCTTCAACGGCAACTAACTTCTCATCCAGAATCCAGTAATCATGATTGCCCGTAGAAGAAACAACCTGCTCCCCAATGGCAATATCATAAATACCGTTGTTATCACTGCGCT
>JBCBHT010000708.1:0-636 GCA_038525335.1 Cyanobacteria bacterium J06621_15
CCCGGAAACGGGATTGAAACAAGCAATTCTAGCCCTATAAACGCTTGCCAAATCACGTTTCTTATTTATGAATCCCGGAAACGGGATTGAAACCAGTAGAAATACGCGCTATTCAAGATGATGGCAGGTTTCTTATTTATGAATCCCGGAAACGGGATTGAAACCTTGCAGAAACCTTGCGAAAATCGTTGAGCCAGCTAGTTTCTTATTTATGAATCCCGGAAACGGGATTGAAACCTGTGGCGGAACCGCATAAGGTCTGCTTGTCCTTGTTTCTTATTTATGAATCCCGGAAACGGGATTGAAACATTTATC
The DNA here is from genome assembly GCA_038525335.1 of Cyanobacteria bacterium J06621_15. Lineage (GTDB taxonomy): Bacteria > Cyanobacteriota > Cyanobacteriia > Cyanobacteriales > Nostocaceae > Rivularia. The sequence continues at coordinate 316 of JBCBHT010000708.1, forward strand.
TCGTCTTCAAGCTTGTCAGCTTCCTTAATGTTTCTTATTTATGAATCCCGGAAACGGGATTGAAACATTGGCTGCTGATTGCCCAAAGTGGAAACTGTTTCGTTTCTTATTTATGAATCCCGGAAACGGGATTGAAACAAGCTTCTGACATGTTTAATAAGCTCAAATCTTTAGTTTCTTATTTATGAATCCCGGAAACGGGATTGAAACGCCTCACCATTAAGCAATTTAACCAACTGATAACCAGTTTCTTATTTATGAATCCCGGAAACGGGATTGAAACTTACCAAAAGCATTGGCTGTATTCCCCATCATTGCTGT
>JBCBHT010000709.1:0-635 GCA_038525335.1 Cyanobacteria bacterium J06621_15
CTCATATTTTGTTTGCAATATGCGGATTTCTCCATTATTTCATTTCAAGCAATAGTGTGCCGTAAGGCGCACTAAGCGCTGCACCGAGACCCTGGAGCGCAGCGACTCTATGCTCCCCCTCTCCTCAGCCCCTCAGCACCTCAGCAGCCCCCACCAGAAACTGTCAGGATAAAGTGAGCGAAGCGAGCGTCAATTCCAGATAATAGCCATTATCCCGAATCAGAGCAAACTAGTACAACATTTCGTTTGGGAAGGAAGAAGGAAGAGGGAAGAAGGAAGTGCCTGTTCGCGCCCTTGGATGCAAATTTTTCGCACGGTCGTGCAAATTCTGGAACTCTGGAACTAGTACAAGTACAATTGGCGTGAATAAGGCAAGCATTAAAATGCCTGAAGAGTCTAGAAAATCAAACTTCTTACTTCTTACTTCCGCGAAGTGTAAATCAAATTTACAATCGTTAACATAATCAAAACCTTGAAAGGTAATCCTGGTAGGAGTTTCATTGATTAGTGGGGGCAATCCTGGAATTTGCAAGCTTAGCGCGAATTTTTCCGGAATTTTGCATCTTTAGCGCGAAAAATTTGCGCGACCGTGCGAAAATTGATGCCTGAAACGACGTAACTACGTTGAATCCATT
>JBCBHT010000710.1:0-631 GCA_038525335.1 Cyanobacteria bacterium J06621_15
ATAAATCTAGTTGAGCGACTTCCGGGGATGACTTCTTTGAGTAATTCTTGATTCGCTACTACTGGAACTTCTATTCCTCTATCTTTACTGACTGCAATTTCTGCTTTTTCTGTTTTTTCTGCTTTTTCTAAATTTTCTAAATAAGTAATCTTCAATTCGACATTACTTTGTAAACTGGTGTCGGCAGAAGTCACATCGGTTCCCAATATTCGAGAAACCAATCCCAACCAGGTTTTAAAGGTGTCTGCTTGTCCTTTGATTTCATCTGCTTTATGTAAAGGGACAATACAGTTTGCTCCTGCTTTACTCAATGCTTTATCTACAGCAATTCCAGCAGCACAGAAATGTTCGTAAACTGTAGAACCAATTCCCAATACAGAATAAGTTAATCCTGTTAACTTATCTTTCGACTGTTGTTTTAACCATTTGAGGAAATTTTTACCATTCCCAGGTATTTCACCGTTACCAAAAGTAGAAGTCACCACCAACAATAATTTTTCTTCAGCTAAAGATTTAGTATCGTATTCATCTAAAGCCATTACCTGGGGATGAAATCTTTGTAATTGACGAGCTGCTTTTCTTGCTAATGCTTCAGCGGTTCCGGTTTCGGAACCATATAAAATCATGATTC
>JBCBHT010000711.1:0-630 GCA_038525335.1 Cyanobacteria bacterium J06621_15
ATAATCTTGTCCACCATTACCCATTAGATAGTCATTACCTTCACCACCGTAGAGTTTGTCATTTCCATGACCACCATATAGATAATCGTTTCCATGTTCTCCAAATAATTTATCGTCCTTATGACCACCGTAGATAGTATCATCACCACCTTTACCGTAAATTGCATATTTATGGTGGTACTTGCTGTAGTCTAATTTATCGTTGTCGTGAGTTCCGTGTATTGGTGTGTAGTAAGACATAGTTGTTTCTCCGAGCTTAAAAGTTGAATTTTTCTATCTGTAAAGCAGTTGGTCTAGATTAAAAGCGGTATGCAGGGGTAGAATATTTTTTTAGAAATTTTTGAAAAATTATTTCTTTCCCCGATAACCGAATCAACTTCAACCTTGTATTAAGCGATTGGTCTAGATTAAAAGCAGTATGCAGGGGTAGAATATTTTTTTGTAATAAAATCTTTGAAAAATAACCGATAAATAATATAGAGACGTAGCAATGCTACGTCTCCTGTTAATAAATAGGTTGAAACCTACTACTTCACCACATTAATGCTGCGGGGTTAAGAAGTCGCTCCGTAGGTTGGGTTAAGCGAAGCGCAACCCAACGCTGGTGTTGGGTTATGTCCTATCGGACAC
>JBCBHT010000712.1:0-630 GCA_038525335.1 Cyanobacteria bacterium J06621_15
GTGTTTTTAATTGATTATTTTTATTAAATTTAAAAAGAGATTAGATAAATATTAAAAAAATAAAAAAAAAGGTTTAGTATAAAAAAAATAGGAGTAAAACAAAGTATTTTAAATATAATTAATTTTTTTTTATAAGCAGGTTAAGCATCAAATAAAGTTGATACAATAATTTATATTCGATGATGATGAAATTATGTTTTAATAAATAACTCGATTAAAAATAGTTGTGATTTTAAATACAATTACTCTATTTCAAAATACTTTGCTACTTCAAGTAAAGACTTTCTAACCGACAGTTTGAAAATGATTCAATCAGGGCACTATGGCATCAAAATGTATCAATCATCAATTATCAAACAATGGCTTAAATCCATCTACATCAATGGTTGGAAGTCTTTAAGGGGTAAAACCCCCCAATATAAAATCATAAGTATCTATTAAGCTATAAGACCTAGTCCAAGGTTTACTTGAAAATGACTATATTTTTATTTTCAAGAAGAAAACCTTGGTTGTTTTGACTTCTAATTGTTTAGAAAAATACATTTAATTGAAGCATGAATAGTTAGCAAAGTATTTTTTGCGAGAAGTAAATTCGCTTGCCGTCTATGAGCCGATTAATACAAAGGTTAA
>JBCBHT010000713.1:0-629 GCA_038525335.1 Cyanobacteria bacterium J06621_15
ATCAACCAGTTGAAATTTCACCACAACAACCCCAAGTAAGAAACCAAGAGAAAACCTCAGCCAACGCAACATCAGCATTTGCTTCCGCTCAAAACTTCCTTGGTTATACTCAGCCAAAAAATAATGTCAAAGAAGAAATTAAACAAGAAATTGCTCAAATATCTCAAGCAAATAAAACCAGCGTAACACCAGCAGAACTTGAGCAATTACAAAGACAAATTAGAGATATGATGTTGCAAATGCAGGAAATGCAAGACAGTCTGACATCAACATCTCAAGTTACAAATACTGTTCAAAAGCAAAGTTCAGAAAATATTAGTATCAATTACGATACTTACCAACCACAGCAGGTTAGATTTAATTAAACAATCAGGAAGTTAATTGATAATTGCTGATTAATTGCTGATTAATTTCTGAATATATTTAGGGTGTGTTGTTTAGCGCAACGCACCTTTTTTTATGGGTTAGTAGTTGCGCTTTAGCGCCAAATATGTAGGATAAAAAGGTAAAAATGTAACAAATACAAACCTTGATTACCTATCAGAATTAATGCGGTTTGTATCGTTAATTATGAGGGACTTGTAATTGAACTTCATCTCTAGCTAGAGATGAAGTTCAATTACAAGTCC
>JBCBHT010000714.1:0-626 GCA_038525335.1 Cyanobacteria bacterium J06621_15
CATCTAAAGTCTGATAAAAAAATGTTTTAAATAAGATGATAATTAGAATATATAGCAAAGCGTTTATTTAGCAGAATAGACGTAAAAATACATCTGATTATATTTTTATAAGCTTTAACGAATGAAGCAGGTGAATATCAATGAGCTAGAGATACACTCACTTTATTGAATAGATATTAGAAACAAGAGGTTTAAAAATAAAAATGCAAACGATACAAAAAGTTTGTTGTCCGAATTGTGGAAGTAAATGTGAAAGATATCATATTTCTGAAAAACAAATATGTCGCACAAGCTGCGGGAATTGCGATTATTTAATGATTAACTGTACCCGCACCGGAAAAGTTATTGAAGCTTACGCTCCCGGTATTTATGCGAGAAAGTAAGAATTGGTAATTGGTAGTTGGTAATTGGTAATTGGTAGTTGAAAATAATATGAGGAACAGCAGGTTGATAATTTCTTTGTAAAAGTAGCGCGTTAATGCTCAGTATGTTCATCAGAAGATGCGTCTTGCTCGTTATTAGAATATTTTCTTTTCCTATTACCCATTACCCATTACCTATTACCCATTACCATCCTATTTCTTATTCGCTCGTAACTGTCCGCAAGCAGCGTCTGTTTCTAAACC
>JBCBHT010000715.1:0-626 GCA_038525335.1 Cyanobacteria bacterium J06621_15
TATTTTTTCAATATCAAGCTTTTTCTGTACTGAAAAACTTAATTTGTAATTTGTAGGTTGGGTTAGACACGACAATTAATTTGAATTTTTTGCAATAATCTTTCAAATCGTGTCGTAACCCAACATCTTAATTCGTTCCCAAAGAGTAATTATTATAATCATGTTGTAAAACTGATAAACCAATCTAATCTGATGCAATTCAAATTTTTGTAACCTTTTCCTAGATAATTTTTTATCTGTGATACACCAGACTTTTGCTTGTCAAAAATAGTTCAAGTTATCTTTAAGTACGGTGCATCATGAAAATTCTGATTGTAAATCCACCACATCCTTCAATCGGTAGTCGTATACCTCGCGAACAACTACCACCGTTGGGACTTCTGTGTGTAGGTGGTTCCCTGCTTGATAACGGACATGATGTTACTTTACTAGATGCCGAACTCGGTCCGCTTTCACATGATGAAATTGTCCGAGAAGTAATCAAAAATCAACCACAAGTACTTATAATCGGTCACTCTGGTTCAACATCAGCACATCCTATTGTTGTCGAATTAACTCGCCGCTTCCGTGCAGAATTACCGAATATTATTATCATTTATGGGTAGTGTCTCGACTTGAAGAAGAAA
>JBCBHT010000716.1:0-625 GCA_038525335.1 Cyanobacteria bacterium J06621_15
TCTTACTTGATTGGTGTCGCACCACTTAACAGAGATAGTGGCAAGTTTCGGGGCAAGCGCAGAATTTTGGGTGGACGAGCCAAAATCCGTTGTGTTTTATACATGGCAACTTTGGTCGCGGTGAGATTTAATCCTTTAATCAAAGCTTTTTACGAGCGTTTAATTAGTAAAGGTAAACTCAAAAAAGTAGCTTTAACTGCTTGTATGCATATGCGAAGCGGTATCCTTTAGGACAAACTTTTAATTGTCTTGAATGCCATGATGAAAAATAACCAAGCTTGGCAGCCTCAAATCCCCTAATTAAATTGTGCTATTACATCACAGTCAATGATTAGCCCTCTTCTGTCAATCTCCGAGATAAAAGAGTAGCAGAAACAGAATTTAACCATCAGGAAAAGAGAAATAAAATTGATTCATGACAGCGCAGGGCTAACGCCCAGAGCGTCGCTAGACGCGACTCAACGCTGCGCGTTGTGCAGCTTATGAAAACCGAGTATTAAAGAGCGGTTAGGAAAAATATCTAACCAAGGAACAATCATCCAGAAAAGAATTGTTGGCTGGATAATTAAACGAAAGTTATTTAACGTAGCTTTCCATCCTTGTTTGTCAGACCATTGTTGATGAA
>JBCBHT010000717.1:0-624 GCA_038525335.1 Cyanobacteria bacterium J06621_15
AACTTTGAAAGAATCAACTTTGAGCGAAATTTCCAACTGTTCCGATAAGGGAATGGTAGATAAATCTTGATTTGGACAACTTTTATTTTTCAACTTTGAACGAAATTACTAACTGTTCCGATGGGGGAATGGTAGATAAATCTCGATTTGGACAACTTTGAAAGAATCGACTTTGAACGAAATTTCCAACTGTTCCGATAACGGACGGGGTGGATGAATCTTGATTTGAACAACTTTTATTTTTCAACTTTGACTGAAATTTCCAACTGTTCCGATAAGGGACGGGGTAGATAAATCTTGATTTGGACAACTTTTATTTTTCAACTTTGACCTAAATTTCCAACTGTTCCGATAACGGACGAGGTTGAATAATCTCGATTTTGAAACTTGTATTTTGGGATTCGACCTAAATTTCCAACTGTTCCGGTAGAGGAATAGTGGATAAATTTTAATTTGAACAACTTTGATTTTTAAGATTCGGGCGAAATTTTCAACTGTTCCGATGGGGGAATAGTAGATAAATCTCGATTTGGGCAACTTTGAAAGAATCGACTTTGAGCGAAATTGCAACTGTTCCGATAAAGGAATGGTGGATGAATCTTGATTTTGAAGCTTGTATTTTGG
>JBCBHT010000718.1:0-624 GCA_038525335.1 Cyanobacteria bacterium J06621_15
TGCTATTTCTTTATTGACAGATAAGTGCTGGTGAATTTTTTGGGAAACTGGGTCTTGAATCCAAGCTCCTTGATAAGCTATTAGCGGCAGATTCGAGCCAATTTGAGCGTGGTAGTGTACAGCAGAACAGTACATTCTACCAGTTGCGATCGCAACTTGAATTCCTTTTGCTTGAACAGCTTTAACTGCTTCTATGACTCGATTGCTGATTTTATTGGAAACTCCTGCGATTGTACCGTCGATATCCAAAACCAATAACTTAATATCTTGGGGTGGTGTATTTCCCATGTTGATAGATTCCCATTAATTTGGTTAACTTCCAGTTAGAGATTAACAGGGGAATAGGTAAGTATAATTCGTAATTCGTAATTCGTAATTCGTAATTAATTCCCCATAAATAGAATTTAGGGACTTTAACAGAGTATAATCCACGGATAAATCCGGGGGCTTTAAACCGAAAAAAATACTCGGTAATGAGGAATTGAGAAGATTAAAATATTTCTGAAAATTATAGAAACCCGATTTTTTCAAAAAACCGGGTTCCTTAATAGTTTAAATTCTTAGTGCTTTATTTTTTGAAACGACTTGATTAGTTTTACTTTGATTTACGACGACGAACGAAGG
>JBCBHT010000719.1:0-621 GCA_038525335.1 Cyanobacteria bacterium J06621_15
TGCTGACCAGATTCCTGGATGGGCAACAGAACAAGTCGCAATTGCTACAGCAAATGGCTTAGTTGTAAATTATCCAGACCGAAATTCTTTCCGACCTAATGAAGAAGCTACACGTGCAGAGGTAGCAGCAATGCTTCATCAAGCTCTAGTGAAAATTGATCAGGTCGAACCTGTTAAATCGCAGTATGTGATAAATCAGTAGTAAAGAAAATCGAATAAAAACTGTAGCGCTACGTGCTGGTTAAAGGTCTAAGAAAGGTCAAAGGTTAAAGGTTAAAGGTTTAATAATTAGACGGTTTCAGCCTTTGTTAATTTCTTAATCTAAATTGGGTAGTGCTATAAATCAAAATCAAATTAAAAGCGGATAAGTATTCTAAGTGATACTCGTCCGCTTTTTTATGAAATAGTATTGAGCGGGTAAGTTGGCTTTTGATAAGGTGCAAACCCTGCATGGGTTCTGCAAATTTGCTTACCTGCATGAAAACTGCTTTGAATCGTATTAGTCTTGAGAATAGCTCATGACTAACTTTTAAGCATCTTTGCCTACTACTTGTGATTTAAGAGTTGTGATTTCACTAGTCAACTCGCTACGAGTGGAGGCTTTGAGTAAGTAACGGTAGA
>JBCBHT010000720.1:0-621 GCA_038525335.1 Cyanobacteria bacterium J06621_15
CGTAGATTAGTTAATGAGATTTTGCGTCACGGTAATCGAATCAAAACTGAGAAAGTAAGTATTAAAGGATGGCAAAAGCGCTATGGTAAAGCGATTTCTGCTAAGTCCCCAGGATTTTTTCAATCAGAATTAAAACGAAAAGCTGAAAACGCTAACGGTGTGCGATTCGTTGATTAGTGAATCACGGTAATCAGCCCGTACATAACTAATCCAGCGAAATCTAACAGTTTGTTAGACGCTGAACTCTGAGAAAGATATAGGTGAAAGTCCTATCCACAAGATTCATGTGTGACTCCTCATCTGCCCACACCGAGTAAGCTCGTAATCTTACAGAGTGAAGCTGGGAACAGGTCGCAATCAGATATTCGTTACGGAATAACACTGGCGATAAAAGGGAGTTCCTACGGTGAAACAGAGCCTAAAAAAGTGACCTAGCGTTAAGCGAGGCGTAACAAACAAAACCTCGACTTTATTAGAGTCAAAACCCGCTGCATTGTACCGTTGATAGCAGTAAGAATCTAGGGTTTCTAATGGTCAAAATGGCTACACCTAACGGAACGAAAAGAGATATACAAACAGGTGTCTCATCATCTCAGGGAACGAAGAAAAACGAATCAAAGG
>JBCBHT010000721.1:0-280 GCA_038525335.1 Cyanobacteria bacterium J06621_15
CTAGCTGGCACCGTTAGTGCTACGTTACACAAACCGATTGTGCCAAGCTGGGGTTTCGTTAGTCCAAAATCTTGTCCGATGGTAGTAGCGAAAGGCGGAAAGTTGAACCAGACTACAAATGATAAGAAAAAAGCAAACCAAGTCATGTGCAGGATTTTATACCTACCCTGAGTTGCCCTTGTAATGAATTCCGTTAAAAACACTGTTTAGGTCTTCCTGAAAAATCTAAAACTACAATTAATTGAGACTGAGAGATTAAATACTAAAGCGGGGCATTGCT
>JBCBHT010000721.1:290-621 GCA_038525335.1 Cyanobacteria bacterium J06621_15
CATTGCTAGTAATTTTTTTATTTCTGCTTTAATATCTGCTGGCTATATATATGTAATAGCTGTCCCTTACTTTAAGTCATCTCTTATTACATCTATCAAACTGAATAAGTTACCTCTAGTTCTTTAGATGTATTTATCTTGAGTAATAATTACATTTTGCAAAAGCTTTTATCGTATATATTGTTACTGAAAAACAAAAGACAGGGGGTGATTATGTGCTAGTTGCATAAAAATCATGGCTTTAATGCATACTGGCTAATCTAGGCGTTTTAGATTTGGAGCGAAGTTTTAATAGCTGATGATTTAACGAGTTTTTACGTAGCGTTAGATC
>JBCBHT010000722.1:0-619 GCA_038525335.1 Cyanobacteria bacterium J06621_15
TTAGTAATTTTAACTAATATTTTGGCATACTAACAACTGAAGAACCAAAAATATTAAGTTCTTGTGGGATGGAGAGCAGCGGGGTGTTGGGGGTTTCCTCCATGAGCAACTGCGGAACATCCCTGCCCGTCCGAATATACAATTAAAATGCCCAACAGCTTAGTAATAAGTAATAAATAATGAGTAATATAGCATTCCTAAATCAATTTTTAGATTTTAAAAACCCGGTTTTTTGAAAAAACCGGGTTTCTAATTTACACTTTTATATTATTTGCTCCCTGTTCCCTTTCCCTTAATTACAAACAATCGGATTCTCAACTTGTGGCTGAGAATAAGCTAATGGCTCAATAACTATCTCTTCACCTCTAATGACAACAAGATGTTTTCGACAAGAAAAAAACCATCCATCATCTTTTTTTTCATGATTAACAATACCATGTTTTAGCTGCCATTCTCGAACGGCTTTCCCTCCAGAATATAGAGTGACCCTGTAATCGTCACCTAAAAGATGGGAAAGTTTGTGCGTCCAATTATTTCCTTTACTAGGGGTACAGCCACTTAGTAAAAAAATCAACAATAAACTAATAGTTAGGAATATATTCGTAAGTTTAGACATGAG
>JBCBHT010000723.1:0-617 GCA_038525335.1 Cyanobacteria bacterium J06621_15
ACCAAGTCCTTTTGAACCGCTGACTGGTGGTAAACTACCTTTTCCGGTAATCGTAAAACTGCTTTGAGCGTAACCTGGTGTAGAGCAAGCGTCAGCTACTTCGGTTTCAACTGGGATTGTCGGAAATTCAATTGAACCGCTGGTGGGGTCGGTTTGAGGTGTGATGATTTCTACTGTACCGCTTAAATCTGAGGTCGCACCTGTTGCGGTAATATCACTTGTTGGTAATTTAGAGGGTTCTAAATCATCTGGACGCAGTTCTTCAAGCTTTGCTCTACTTAAAGGTGTGATTCCAAAAATACCAGCAGCATTGATTCCTACTCTGCCACCTTTGCCCTTAAACGCATTAGCTGTGATATCGCTATTACCTTTAGGAGTAGCGATGATAAAACCTTCGGGAATATTAATGTTGATATTACCACCATTTCCACCTCCGCCCTCGGTACCTGCTTGGCTAGATATTCTGCTACTATTTCTTAATAATAAAAAATCCTTCAAATCCAGTGTTATATTACCACCCTCGCCAGATTCAGTTTGAGCCATAATATAGCTGTTATCTAATAACATAGTGTCGGCATTAATAGCAACTTCCCCAGCATTCCCTAAATTTGTTATTT
>JBCBHT010000724.1:0-617 GCA_038525335.1 Cyanobacteria bacterium J06621_15
AAATTCGGCTTCAAGTTCAGACTGTTCTTCATCACTTACGTAAGGAATCAGAATTTGACAAAGGTGAAGTCTTTCTTCTTTTAAAACCTCACGCATAGTCTCTTTAATCAATGCTTTTAACTGCTGAATTTCCACGTTTGTACTCGTTAATTAAAACAATGTCAATCACAATTATATACTTATTTTAACTAACTTTTGTCCGGCATTAGGCATCATAATATTGGAAGATAGTCTGTAGTTCGTAGGGTGCTGTGAAGACCTCGACAAATTATAATTTTTATGAATGATGTGATAATGTCTTCACGCACCTCATTTTAATAGATGATGGTTAATTGGTAATTGCGGAAATTGCGGTCTTGGGGTCTCCCCCGAAGTTTGGGGGAAGATACTCTTCCCCCAAACTTCTCTCCAAGTAGAGCAAATTTCCAAGACAGATAATTGAAGGCAATGGTGCGTGACGCTAACAAGAAAATTATAACTTCGTATTTACATCTCTCGAAGCGTCACAGCACCCTACAAGTTACTTAAACAAACGCAAAATTTTCCGCATTCAACATATCCATACCAACACCCTGCAATACAGCTAATTCAGAATTATTCGTAGTAATCAATGTATT
>JBCBHT010000725.1:0-616 GCA_038525335.1 Cyanobacteria bacterium J06621_15
CACCTATCATTTTTGATGGGACAGACCATTAGTACTTCACCACATTAATTATGAGGGAATAGTTAATCATTTAGAATTACCAATTACTCAAGATATACTACAACAGGTTAGAGATATTAGCGAAAAATCCAATCTTGATGTAAAAGGTTGTATTAGTCAATTAATGAATTGGCAATCGGAAGACAAGAAAATTACTCCATTAAAAACTCTACAAGGTTTAATTTGGCGAGAAGGGTATGATAAAGGTGAATTAAAAGCTCACGTGTATCCCGACGCTGTTTATTCTTCTGGTTCAATTGCTGCTCAGAAACTTTTGTTTGGAAACACTTCAGCAGGAGATTTAACTTCGTTATTTTCCGCTTACTTTGACACCACTACCGGAAGCAAAAAAGAAAGCGAATCCTACACCATTCCCCAAGAGATTTTATTTCTTTCTAACTCTTCACAAGAATTGATTGCTGCTAGTGAAGCTAATTTAAACGTTTGCGGATTAAATAGAGATGTAGATGTAAATGATGATGAGTTTACTTATGTAAATAACTTTTCTCAAATTCTTCTGAAATATTAAAGATAGAAAATATTTAAGAAAATTGAATTACTAAATTTATTTTTATTG
>JBCBHT010000726.1:0-616 GCA_038525335.1 Cyanobacteria bacterium J06621_15
GTTTATTTTGGGATTCTTCCATAACCGAGGAATTTTTACAAAACGCAGCTTATGAAATTCAAGAATGTGGTGGATGGATTGCACAAAGTAATATTCGTCGTCAAAAGTGAGAATGTTCGCTGAAGGTTCCGTTTTCTCACAGCAACCCCAAGGAAAGTTAGTAGATGTCACACCAGCAGAATTAAAAACAACAGATGGAGAATATAAATTTCACCCAATTTATCGTAGTGGAATTAGTCTCGCTTTACCCATAAAAATAAAAGATACATAATCATAATCTTAAATTCAAACACCCCTCTCCTTAACAAGGAGAGGGGAAGGGGGTGAGGTTTTTATGTGAAATAATCATCCGATATTATCAATATATTTATTAATTCTCTTATAATTCAAAACATATGACAAACTCCATCCAAAAATCAATCACCAAACCCAAAGTATACGAATCAAAACGTATCCGTCTAACCACTCCCATATTACACATTGGTTCCGCAGTACCCCGATTAAATCCCTTTGAATACGTACAGACATCTAGCAAAGTATATCTTCCAGATACAGAAGCATTAGGAAAAGCTTTGTACGAACGTGGAGGAAGATTTTTAAATGACTATATTCAAAC
>JBCBHT010000727.1:0-615 GCA_038525335.1 Cyanobacteria bacterium J06621_15
ATTTGAAATTGCTCCCGATTGGACAATTGAAATTCTTTCTCCAAAACAATCTCCCAATCGGGTTATTCGTAATATTATGTTTTCGATTCAAAATGGGACAAAATTGGGCTGGTTTCTTGACTCGGAAGATGAATCGATAATGGTTTTTCAACCCAATCAAGTACTGGATATAAAACAAGAAGATGATATTTTACCTGTGTTAGATGTGTTGAAAGGTTGGGATTTATCGGTAGGGGATATTTTTAATTGTTTGAATTTTGATTGATTATTCTTATCATCGCTATTTACTTATATCAATCCTATATGAGTTGTGAAAAAGATAGATTTCAAAAACCCGGTTTTTTCAAAAAACCGGGTTTATCAAGTCTCATACATAATTTAGGAATGCTATATGATATTGTTTCAATACAAATCCTCTTTAAAAGTATCTATTTGTACTTGTATTTCCCATTACCTCTCATTATCCTCAGAGAGTAAAGCTAGCTTCTGGGGTTGATAGATGTTATCCCACTTAGGTATATTGGCTTTTTCCCAAAAAATTCAGGATTTTTATCAAAATAACAAACAATTTATCAATACCTTAATTGTAAGTAGTGGTGGTTTAGTTGCTTTAGG
>JBCBHT010000728.1:0-609 GCA_038525335.1 Cyanobacteria bacterium J06621_15
ATGAGAACATGCATCTCCCTTATTCTTCTTTTATTTACTTTTCCGATGCTTTCGGTAAAAGCTCAACTGATTCCCGATAATACTTTAGGTAACGAAAGTTCTACAGTTAATCCTGCTGTGGAAAGAGATTTAATTGAAGGAGGTGCAATTCGCGATAATAATCTTTTTCACAGTTTTAAGGAATTTAATGTAAATCAGAATCAAAAAGTTTATTTCAGCAATCCTGAGAATATTACTAATATTCTGACAAGGGTGACGGGGAATGATTTATCAAAGATTTTCGGGACATTAGGAGTTAACGGAAATGCGAATTTATTTTTGATTAATCCTAACGGAATTATATTTGGTGAGAATAGTTTTTTAGATATTTCGGGTTCGTTTACTGCTACTACTGCTGAAAGTATTTTTATTGATAATTATCAATTTAGTGCTAATACTGTAAATCCAAATGAAACAGGTTTATTAAAAATAAATTTAACTCCGGGATTACAATATGGAAAAATTAATCCTGAAAGTAAAATTGAAAATTCAGGAATTATTAAAGTTGGTGAAAAACAGAATTTAACGCTTTTGGGTGGAAGAGTTAATCATACAGATACAGGTTCTTTA
>JBCBHT010000729.1:0-609 GCA_038525335.1 Cyanobacteria bacterium J06621_15
ATTTAGTTTTTTTGGCGTTAACTATCCATTTTTCAGAATTGTTAATCATGGTAACAAGCATCCCGAGGATAGAGTTATATTTCCGATAAATATCTCTCCCTACTTCAACGTCTAAATATTTACATTGCACCGCAAATTCAATCCAGGTCTGAGTTTCTGCTGCTTCTGCTTCTGAGTCACTAAGTTTCGCTATAAATGCTGCTTCATATCTACGTTTACGCCATGCTTCTGCTAAATTTGCACAAACCGAATGAGAGGAACGACGAATTTGATCTGTTAAGGAATATCTTTCTTCAACTGGGAATTTTTTAGATAGCTCAAAGATTTGCATTGCCGATTCAAAAGCCATTTTGTAAACTTCTAAATCTTTATGATTTTTAAATGATTCTCTTGTCATACTTCACTTATTTAAAACTGTAGCCCTTCATGAGTATAGTACAAAAATACCCTATATTTCTTAATTATTTCTTTCCCCCACTCCCCCACACAACCCCACCCCCCCACACCACTCCGAGGGTTGAAAAATTAACCAAAAACAAAATTTTAAAAAAAAAAAAAATGGGGAAAAAAAAAGGAAAAAAGTAAAAAAAACACAAAAAATAATTGAAA
>JBCBHT010000730.1:0-607 GCA_038525335.1 Cyanobacteria bacterium J06621_15
CATAATTGCTGCAACAGCATCTGGGTGTTCCGAAATCAAGTTTCTAAAATCAATTTTTCTCAAGGAATGACTAGTCATAGTTCAGAATCAGCGAATAAATGTGATTCTTACTCTAAACCTTGACATTAATGTCAATGTCAATCGATTTTGGATTTTGCGGTAAAGTTGAGCCAGTCCGTTGCGGAGGTTCCCTCCGTTGTAGGAACTAGCGTTGGGGGTGTCGGTTTCCGTCCCCCAAACTTTACCAAGACAGATTTTGGATTTTGGATTGACGTTAGTCTTTGTAGGTTGGGTTAAGCGAAGCGCAACCCAACATCTGTGTTGGGTTACTCTTTGAGAAAGCTGAGCCGCACCTAGCGGTGAACGCGTGAACGCTTACACTCCGTTCAACCCAATCTACGAACTTTGCCCAAAGTCCAATAAGCGTGCCATTCGACTATAGATGTTATAATGGATGGCACTTTTTTTGAGAAAAAGGCTTGAAACCCTTATGTGTCAGACCTTGCAATTTTATTCAGCAAGCGCTAATTAGGCATTAAGTGAAATATTACGGAATTGGGCCACAGCAGTTGGATTTGCGACATCGTGGTCGTTTGCGAAGGTGAGG
>JBCBHT010000731.1:0-605 GCA_038525335.1 Cyanobacteria bacterium J06621_15
TCTAACCACGCTCATAACGACCCGGCATTTCTAGGGGAGTAAATTGATAAATATTACCAGTCTGTTGTCTTTTTATTACTGGTATTTGTTGTTAGCGATCGCGATACAACTGGTTGATTTTACAAAATCGCGTTGCTCCCTGTGAATTCAGTCATTGGATGATTTTATCAAAAACACCCAGGATAGACTGGAAATTACACGAGCGACCGCAGTCAAAATGCTGTTGTGTGGATATAAACATAAAGAAATAATGCCCATATTGGGTGTTTCATCGGGGTTTATTAGTAAAAGGAATAAAGCCTGCTTTTATTTGTGATTTGAAAGTATCTCACCCAAATGATCAAGAACAGGAAATTCCTTTTTAGATTGAGAAAATTCGATGGTTTTAGTTGCTACAATTTTTTACATTGTGCTGAAATATTTCGTATTAGCGATTTCTTTCTCAAATAATCCCAGCGCACGAGTAACTGCATGATCCATATCGTAGTATTTGTAATCTCCCAGTCGTCCTGCAAAAAGTACTGTACCGTTGAGTTTTTCTGCTTCTTTTAGATAAAGATTTAGGCGATAGCGATTCTCTTCGTTGAGAATAGGATAATAAGGGT
>JBCBHT010000732.1:0-605 GCA_038525335.1 Cyanobacteria bacterium J06621_15
TTATGAGCCAATTTGGGCGATTGGTACCGGAGATACTTGTGAATCCATTGAAGCGAATCGAGTTATCGGTTTAATTCGTAGTTTGTTGAGCAATAAAAATGTCACTATTCAATATGGAGGCTCCGTCAAACCTTCTAATGTTGATGAAATCATGGCTCAACCCGAAATTGATGGTGCTTTAGTTGGTGGAGCAAGTTTGGAATCGGAAAGTTTTGCTCGAATCGTCAATTTTAAGTGAATTGGGAATGGGGATTGGTAATTGGTAATGGGTAATAGGTGTTGGGTAAAATTCTTTTTCTACCCCCTCTTCCCCTTCTTCCCCCTCCCTTCCTTTATCCTTTTTCAAACTGTAAAAAATAGTAACAATGCTCAACTTCAACTGGGGTCAGCGTACTTATTTAATGGGCGTTTTAAATGTTACTCCTGATAGTTTTAGCGATGGTGGGGAGTTGTGCGGCTCGTTCTAACGCCGGAGCCGGTAGAAAATACCGGGGTATGGGTTAGGCAGATTAGCGGGGAAAGCCCCGAAATCTGTAACTGTTTAAAAGAAGTGGCTGAAAGTCCCACCCGTCCGGGATGACCAGAATCTCAATCTGCCCACGCCG
>JBCBHT010000733.1:0-605 GCA_038525335.1 Cyanobacteria bacterium J06621_15
CATTAATACCAAATTGAGAACTCGCAGTAATATCACTTTCATCAGTTAACTGTTGACGAAATTTCAACCCAAAAACACCTTGAGTTGTAATATTAATATTACCGCCATCTCCATCAACAGCATTAGCAATAATATCGCTGTTTTCAAAACCTGCAATTACCGCAGAATTAATCATAATATTACCACCAGTAGACGCACTAGTAGCATTAGTTGAAATAGAACTTCCTCGTCTTAAAAATATAAGTTCGTCAATATTAAGGTTGATATTACCCTGTTGACCACCATTTACCTTTGCTGTCAAAGTTCCACCATTATCAAGAATAAGATTGCTTGCTTTTATATTAAGATTACCTGCTTGTCCCGAACTTTCATTGCTAACATTAATTTTGGCACCATTACGGATACGAATGATTTCGGTTGTTATATTAACTGAACCAGCAGAAAAATCATTTTCAGATAAAGCTGAGATTTTACTGGGTTGTTGTTCTGATAAACCACCATTTACATCAATAGTACGAGCATTTATAAAAATATCTCCTGCGTTTCCTCCATTACCAAAGTCCAAATTATCCGAGGAAATAAAACCACCATTATCAACCGATAAT
>JBCBHT010000734.1:0-604 GCA_038525335.1 Cyanobacteria bacterium J06621_15
CGCAATTTCTTCTTGATACTCTGGATTATTAGCGTCTTCTCGAAGTGCTGCA
This sequence comes from Cyanobacteria bacterium J06621_15, assembly GCA_038525335.1. Classification (GTDB taxonomy): domain Bacteria; phylum Cyanobacteriota; class Cyanobacteriia; order Cyanobacteriales; family Nostocaceae; genus Rivularia. Next base: position 53 of record JBCBHT010000734.1, read on the forward strand.
ATCATCTGTGCTTCTAAAACTGCACGACGATGCTGACTCAAGACATCGTTGATGTACCCACTACGGTTAGAAGTTTCTCCATTATTAGCAGCGTGCTTATCTATAAAAGCCAAAATATCTTCATCAAGTGTAATTGTTACTTTCTTAGCCAAAGGTATGCCTCTTTTGTCTTACTATTTAGCCTTACTTATTTATCATACTACATCAATAAGTTAGGATGCCAATAGTATAGGATTACTCCACAGATTTTTGTTAGCGCCTAGCGTTCACGCAGTGAGTCGTCAGACTAAGCGTAACGTAGGTATTGCGTGCCCAGAGGGCATAAAATATGTAGCGACTGTCTTGAATGTCAAGTGCGATCATCAACGGGAGTAAAACCTTAATTAATGATGTCGTCACCGGAAAAATAAAAGTTTATTAATACGCTTATTCTTTGTAGGGTGCTGTGACGGTTACGATAATTTATCAAGGGTAACTAAAGAGTTTGAACTTACCGTCACGCACCATTATCAATTAATTGGTGCGTGACGGCATTATATAAATTTTCCGTTG
>JBCBHT010000735.1:0-601 GCA_038525335.1 Cyanobacteria bacterium J06621_15
GATTTGTAAATGATTAATGATTTTTGCTGATTACAAATATAAATAAATTATGATATTAATTATGGTTTTTATGAAAAACAGTGTTAATTGAATGACTGAAAAAACGGTAAAAAGTTATCGAGATTTAGAAGTATATAAAATAGCATTTGATACCGCAATGAGAATTTTTGAGTTATCTAAAAACTTTCCTTTGTCAGAAAGATTTGCTTTGAACGATTCAGATATGGAAGAATCACTTCCCAATATTCCTTTATCTCAACAAATTCGCTGTTCTTCTCGTTGCGTATGTACTAATCTGGCTGGAGCATGGTACAAGCGGATGGATGAAACAGCATTTATATCTAAACTAAATGATTGTATGTCTTGGGTTGCTCAAACTCGGGTATTATTAGAATTTGCTGTAAAATCTAATTATTTAGATGAAGTAGAAGAAAAAGAAATTTGTCAAACATATAATTTAATAGAGGATACATTAATTTCCATGATTGATAACTCCAATAAGTGGATAATTGTAAGCAATACTAATAATTAGAATTTAGAATTTAGAATTCAGAATGTAGAATTAAGTCCATTACTTCTTACTTTTTACTTCTTACTTCTT
>JBCBHT010000736.1:0-599 GCA_038525335.1 Cyanobacteria bacterium J06621_15
GGATTTAAGATAAAAGATAGGGGAGCATCGTAAATTAGTGGAACCAACAATTGAACAGTTAAATTCGTTCTACAAATTATGCGTGAGAACAAGTAACCTGTTAAGAACAGTTGAATTAACCAGATTTGATACCAGAACCCAAAGAATAGTAGTGCTAATAGGAGAAACAATTCAAGTAAGTGGGTAGACAAAATTATTTGTGTCATTGCGAGCGATAGCGAAGCAATCCCAACACCTTGAGATTGCTTCGTTTCACTATCTCCCTCCGGGAGACGCTTCGCTAACGTTCCACTCGCAATGACGAATATACAATTAATTTTGTCTGGGTACTTAGAAATTTTAACTAATGGAGAAATAATTTTACAATGAGCGATTTAGATTACAAGCAATTAACCGAAGCTGAATTACGAAAATATATAAAATCTCACCCTCAAGATGAAGATGCATTTCAACATTATCTTGCAATTATGAGAGCAAAACCGGGGAGAGTTGTAGTTAGTACAGATGAACAATTGGAAGCTGAATTAAAAAAAAGATTGACAAGTTGAATTGTAATTGTAGGTGAGGAAAATTGGGAGGACACTGCGTTGTGGTGAGAC
>JBCBHT010000737.1:0-599 GCA_038525335.1 Cyanobacteria bacterium J06621_15
TTAGCATTTGAATCATTACAATGTAAATATTCATCATTGAAAGCATTAATAAGAGGAGTTACTGCTTTTTCACTACCTATTTCACCTAATGCATCTGCTGCTCTACAACCAACATAAATATTATCATATCGTAAAGCTTTAGTAAGAGTATCTACTGCGAAATGAGAAAGACTAATATACAATAATTCAGTTTCCAGTAACTTAGGTAATCTTTTCTCTAAAATCCAATCAATAGGTTGCTGCTGAAACTCTTGTCTCACTTCCCCAGCCAACCTAGCACCTAACATCAAATCAACATCCAAACCCAACTTTACTACCCGCAAAGCTTGCGCTTCCTCTTCAACCAAAGCCAACATCAACGCTACCGGTTCAGTCCATTTGAGTAAATTTAAATAATCCCGTTGTAATTTAGCATCACTAATATCAGGTAACTTTCTTAGCAAATATTCAGCAGCATAATATTCTTGTAATAACTGATGACGAAACTCGATTTTGTCACCACTCTCTACTTGAATTAAATGATGTTTGATTAAATCTTCTAACCAACACTTTGCATAATCGCGGGGTTTATCAAATTTTTCTTCTGTCAAATATTTAGT
>JBCBHT010000738.1:0-597 GCA_038525335.1 Cyanobacteria bacterium J06621_15
GTACTTTCGCGAAGGGACAAGGGGAACTGGTTTTAACAAGTTTGAGACATCCCAAAGAAGATAAATCCGATGTAGATTTTATTTTAAATACATTGGGACAGCTTTGGTTACATGGTTTGAAGATTAACTGGAATGGTTTTTATCAAAGCCAATATCAAAATAAATATCAAGATAGAAAGCTTTATAGAATTCCTTTACCAACTTATCCGTTTGAAAGAAAGCGTTATTGGATTGATGCTTCTACGGAAATAAGTCAGGAAATAACAAGTAACAATAAAAACAATAATCAAAATAAAAATAAAATTAATCTTGATGGAGATTGGTTTTATATTCCGAAGTGGGAACGTAATCGCACTAATTATATAAGTCCTGAAAAGTTTGCTGAGAGTAAGTATGTATGGTTAATTTTTATTGATGATGCTGGTATTGGTGCTGAAATTGCTCAACACTTGGGAACAGCATTCATATCTAAAATATTTTGAGTTGCTTGACAAACTTCTGCGGGAGTTAAAGCAAATTCAGCCATATTAGAACTAAATTCACGATGCTGATTTAATTCAAAATCACAAGCATCCCAATTAATACTAAACCAGGGAG
>JBCBHT010000739.1:0-594 GCA_038525335.1 Cyanobacteria bacterium J06621_15
CTCATCCTTACATTGGTGGGGGATTTTTTTATGGTTCGTAGTTGTGCTTTAGCACCAAATATTTAGGGAGCAAATCAGTAGGTTGGGTTGGACACGTTAGCAAAGCGTGTCCGGAGAACATAAACCAAATTTAGCTTTTTACGAAAATTGATAAAATCGTGTCGTAACCCAACATCAAGATTGTGAACAAATCAATACTAATAAAAAAGACTATTTCCTACACATTTTTTTAATACCAATTCTGTATGAGGCTGCGCTAAATCACCCACAGCCTAGAAGGCTGGGGCTACTGAAACAAAGCCTACCTGCGTAGGCTTAATTCAGCGCATCTTTATAAAGAAATGGTATAAGCATTAACCAAAGCTGCGGTATCCTCAAACATTTTATAAACAGAAATTTGATTATTTTTGATTTCACAATAAAGAGTAAATTCAGAACAAAATACTTGGTCTGTCTTAATAACTCGATGTTGCATATAACCAAACGCAAATGCTACTTCTGAATTTTCAATTGAATTACGAATTTCAAACTTTTCAGTATTAAACTCCCGAAGCAAAATACTGACAAACTGACGAACTCCATCATGTCCTTTGT
>JBCBHT010000740.1:0-593 GCA_038525335.1 Cyanobacteria bacterium J06621_15
CAAAGATGCATAAATTCCATTAGCTGTTGCTAATTCTTCATGTTTACCAGATTCAACTATTTTTCCTTTATTTAAAACTATAATTTGGTCAGCATCGACAATAGTAGAAAGACGGTGAGCGATGACAATTAAGGTTTTACCTGCTGTGAGTTTAGCTATCGCTGCTTGAATCAAAGCTTCATTCTCTGGGTCGGTAAAAGCAGTGGCTTCATCTAAAATAACAATGGGATTATCTTGTAAAATCGCTCTCGCAATCGTAATCCTTTGTCTTTGTCCACCAGAAAGCCGAGTACCACGATTGCCAGCAACCGTATCGTATCCTTGAGATAATTCTAAGATAAAATCATGCGCTTGTGCGGCTTTTGCTGCTGCTTCGACTTCTGCATCGGTAGCGTTAGGACGACCTAAACGAATATTTTCTTTGATAGTATCGTAAAGCAAAAATGTATCTTGAAAAACAAATGATACATAATTCATTAAAGCTTCTGATGTCATTTCGCGAACATCAACACCACCGATTTTAATTACCCCACTATCAACATCCCAAAACCGGGGAATTAATTTCGCAACAGTACTTTTACCAGCACCGGAAG
>JBCBHT010000741.1:0-591 GCA_038525335.1 Cyanobacteria bacterium J06621_15
ACTCAAAGATCTTTGAGTCATTTTGCACAGTACATGAATGCTTGTTTAAGAAAAGTAAATATTAGTTGTTAGTTGTTAGTTGTTAGTTGATAGTTGTTAGTTGATAGTTGTTAGTTGATAGTTGATAGTTGGTTGATAGTTGGTTGATAGTTGTTAGTTGATAGTTGTCAATTACCAATTACCAATTACCAATTACCCATTCGCTAAAATCTTTCTTGTCAATTTAATGTAAGTTTTTACGGTTTCGTAGGGTATTTCTAAGTCAGTCGCAATATCTAGTAGTGATTCTCCGGTTTCTCTTCGAGCTAAAATTGTAGCGCGTTTTTCACATACAGAAATTGCTCTGGTTCCTCCGGTACGCTTTTGTTTGGACATTAATATTTCTGTAACTTCCGTGATTCTTTGAGCTAGTAATTCTTGAGGTGATATTACTTCTATTTCTTCGGATTCAATTAACCATCCCAATCGAGTTTGTCCCAAACCAAATGTGGTTTTATGTCCGGTACCACAATAAGGAGCAAGTTGTCCTAAAGCTATGAATAACTTAATATATTCTGGTTCACTTGCTGCATCCTTACCCAAACCGAATTC
>JBCBHT010000742.1:0-588 GCA_038525335.1 Cyanobacteria bacterium J06621_15
AATATGATTTTTATATTAGTTAACTAAATTAATTTTAAAAGCTTTACTAATGTAAATAGCTCTATCTCTGGTTTAGAACAGGTGTATCAGTTGATATATGGCTAAAGATATATTTATCACAGATGTTTGGTGAAGATAACTAGTTCGTTTTCTTTGTAACGTAGGGAGACGTAGCACTGCTACGTCTCTACATTTGCATTTCGTTAAACTTAAAAATACTTTTGTTAATTAATTCACCCACATACTTTCAGAGCAATGATAATTGATATTTGGTAACTGATAATTGATAGCTAAATGCCTACCTTAACAACCCTACCCGCTCTACCGGAAACCATTAACGGTTTACCAAATATTTCTGGTTCAGAAAAACAAGTTCTCGAAATTGTAAATCACAATTCCCCTGTCTTCTTACCAAATACGAATCTCAAACTTGAAGACATCACCGCGACCTTCGCTGTAGCACTCCACATGCATCAACCGACAATCCCCGCAGGTGCAAACGGCGAATATATCAGTCATCTGCAATATATGTTTGAGCATCAAGGTGAAGGTGACAATCATAATGCAGGACCTTTTGCTAATTGTTAT
>JBCBHT010000743.1:0-588 GCA_038525335.1 Cyanobacteria bacterium J06621_15
GGAAAAAAGCTGCTACCAATGAAGTAGTAGAAACATTAACTAAGCTTCTGAATGATAAAGAAATTCCTGTACGTAGCAGTGCTGCTTTTACTTTGATGAGAATGGGTGAAACAGCTGCTAATGATGAAGTAATACAAGCATTAATCAAACTTCTCAATGACAAAGAAAGTTTGGTACGCATCAATGCTGCTGGTGCTTTAGGAAGTATAGGAGAAAAAGCTGCTACTGATGAAGTAATACAAGCATTAATCAAACTTCTTAATGACAAAGAAAGCTCAGTACGTAGCAGTGCTGCTAGTGCTTTAGGGAGTATAGGAGAAAAAGCTACTACCGATAAAACAATAAAAATCTTAATCAAGCTTTTGAATGATAAACGAAGCGAAGTTCGTATCAATGTTGCTTTATCTTTCCCAAATATAGCTCTGAGTATTCAAGACAAAGCTCAAGCAAATCAACTTTCTCTCTCGGATTTTGACAAATATATTCCAAAATTAGAAAAAGCTTTAAAAATCATAGAAAGCTCCAACTTTTATAATTCGGAACAAACTGCATATTTTTCTAATTTGGAACAAATTGCAAAAAAATTAC
>JBCBHT010000744.1:0-587 GCA_038525335.1 Cyanobacteria bacterium J06621_15
GATATCGGTGGAAAAGATGCACCTTTTACAGCAGAAGAAGGAGCAGAAACAGCTGTTTATCTAGCAACTTTACCTGATGGTGGTTCTCAGGCTGGTTTCTTTGCTGAAATGCGGAAATTCGGCGGTCCTGTTGTTCTTCCTTGGTAATTTCTATTGGTTATATGCCAAATTATAGAAACCCGATTTATTTATGATTTTACAACTCAATATTCGACCACATTAATTATGAGGGGTCGAGAGGGTTTATAAAAAAAACCGCAGAGGACGCAGAGAGCGCAGAGGAAGAGGATTTAGAGGATTAATCTTGTTAGCAGTAAATTTGGTTTATCAAAACTTCCAGTTTTTCACCAGCTGAAATATAAATGTACCGAAAAAATCTGCATAAATACCAAAAGCATACCCCTAGCAATAGTTAAAGCAAAAATATATTCTAGTTATGTGTGTCTTTAAATCGACAACAACACATCAACTAAAATACGTAAAATTAAAATCTCCGCAACATCATCATGGGTAACACTTTTGGTCATTTATTTCGAGTTACTACTTTCGGGGAATCCCACGGTGGTGGTGTGGGAGTAATCATTGAT
>JBCBHT010000745.1:0-582 GCA_038525335.1 Cyanobacteria bacterium J06621_15
GGGCGATACAATTGCAAAAGAGACACAAATTCGACAAAATTTAACTCGTCAGATACGTAATCGTTTTCCCCATCATTATCCTGAACCACCAACTATTGATTTGTCCAAAAAATCAATTTTTGAGGAGCTAGCTGCCGATTATCCTCTCACCGTTAAGTATTTTCAGAAAATGCCTAACGGAGAATATGATTTAACACGTGCTTACTGGTGGGAACAACGTTGGCGCGAAGGTGTTAGGAATCCCCAGGAGCCGCGACAGGTTTTGTTTTCTCATGAAGGTTTTAGAGCAGAGGGGGCAGGGGGAGCAGAGGGAGCAGAGGGGGCAGAGGGGGCAATTTCTTCCTCCGCTTCCTCCGCTTCCTCCGCTTCCTCCGCTTTTTACGACCTAATCTACATCGGTGGAGCCTTGGGGGTCATTCACGCGGCTGTGATGGCTATGTTGGGCTATAAAGTGCTGTTGCTGGAACGTTTACCGTTTGGCAAGATGAATCGAGAATGGAATATTTCTCGTTTGGAAATTCAAAGTTTGGTCAATTTGGGCTTACTGACTTCTGCTGAAGTGGAATCAATTATTGCCCGAGA
>JBCBHT010000746.1:0-582 GCA_038525335.1 Cyanobacteria bacterium J06621_15
ACAATACACCGCTGATTTACCTCACCCCCATCCCCTCTCCTTATTAAGGAGAGGGGTGTATTCTATTCAACTGAAAAATGCTTATTATGGTACGTTACGCTTTGCGATAACACACCCTACAATTATTTACAGTTGATTTCGGTAAGCTCTCGGTGTAATTCCCATGTGCTTGCGAAATAAAACCGTGAAATTAGTTTGGCTGGAACAACCAATATTTAATGCTACCTCCACAAGAGATAATTTAGTATAAGCTAGTAGAAATTTTGCTTTTTTTATCCGACATTGAATAATATATTGATGGGGAGAAACACCCATTGATTGTTTAAACCAGCGACAAAAATTATAAGAACTCATATTTACTAAATTTGCCAGGGTTTCTAAACTTAATTTCAAGGCTAAATTATCATTAATATAATCAATTACCTGCTGTAATTGTTGTTGAGATAGTTCAATTTTAGATTCGGGAATATTTGTGTTAGTTAAAGAATAATTTTTAAGAATACGAATAGCTAAAGCACTTGCAATAGATTCCGCAAAAATATTACCAGATGGACATCCTGCTGTAATCTCTGCTTGTAAAAC
>JBCBHT010000747.1:0-582 GCA_038525335.1 Cyanobacteria bacterium J06621_15
TTTAATAAACGCTCTCGACCCCGCAAAATTAATGTGGTCGAATACTAGTACTTCACCACATAAGTTATGAGGGGTGTTTTTTAGTCGTCAAAAGAGCGACTTTGTTTATTAGACTGGGGTTTCAACCCGCTTACGGGTTGGATGTCTAGTGTTTGTTGTGTCTTCCGAAGTTAAGGAGGAAACGAACCCATGAGAATTAATGCAATAGACCAGTAGTCAACATTAGAGATAATCAAATCGGTAGTGATGAGTGAGCATAAGATACTTATCTATAATTTTTGAAAAAAAGCTGATTTATCAATAGCTCAAAATATTACAACTAATATAAAATTGCTATATAAGTCGAATATTTTAAATACTGCTCGTTTTCGCCGAAAGCGTGTGGGTCTTTGCGCGACATAAATGCGAAGAGTGCGACTAAAAGTAAAAGTTAAATTTATAAAGATAATTAAAGAAAAATCTTCCCGCATATAGTGTTATAACTATTTGGATCAAAATTTTGCGCCAAGAAAAGTCAAAGGTTGATATCCTCTCTCAATCTTCTTAAAAGTCTCCTGCCTGAAAAAAGATGAGTAGCAATTA
>JBCBHT010000748.1:0-581 GCA_038525335.1 Cyanobacteria bacterium J06621_15
TTCTTCCCCAAAATTGGGGACTGGGTATCAAATTATATTTTTAATCAGCAAAGCCTGATATCTTTTCACCTTAATATTGATACAATCAAAAATACAGCGAGACGTTGCACTGTAATGTTTCTACATGATTAATTTGTATCATTATTAAGGTGAAAAGATATCAGGCTTTGCTGATTAAAAATATAATTTGCTACCCAGTCCCCAATTTTGGGGAAGAAAAATAACTTCAGTCCCCCGGTTTTGGGAGATTTAGGGAACACATTGGATGTAAGAAAAATAATTTTATATCTCAATTCAGCAACGCCGTATCGGTAATATATTTATAATCCAAAATCTAAAATCTAAAATCTAAAATTAATTATGGCTGACATGTTAGTTAAGCTTTATACCCTGCCATCCGCAGAAGCAGAAATTACCGCACAAGCTAAGCAGGATATAACTATCAGACGTGCGATCGCACCGGAAAAAACAACAATTCTGGCTTGGGTTGAAGAACAATTTAATACACGCTGGATGAGTGAATGCGACGTTTCTTTTAAAAATTCTCCTCCAAGTTGTTGGATTGCTGTAGAAAACCAGCA
>JBCBHT010000749.1:0-578 GCA_038525335.1 Cyanobacteria bacterium J06621_15
CAGTTACCAAATTAGTTGATAGTTGTTGGTTGATAGTTGATAGTTGTTGGTTGATAGTTGTTGGTTGATAGTTGATAGTTGTTCTACTAACCACTAACCACTAACCACTAACCACTAACCACTAACCACTAACCGATTAATAAGCTGCTTGAGCCAACCAAGAAATGGTGACACCCAAAGCCGAACCGGCTATAACTTGAAAGGGTGTATGTCCGAGTAATTCTTTTAAACGCTCGGCAGCTATTTCTGGATGGTCGTGGAACATTTCGTCAATTACCTGGTTGAGGATGCGTGCTTGTTTTCCGGCAGCTTGACGGACACCAGCAGCATCGTACATAACTATAATGGCGAAAATAGCAGCTAAAGCGAACTCGGGAGAAGCCCAACCGATAGTTTGTCCAACACCAGCAGCCAAAGCAGTTACCAAGGCTGAATGAGCGCTGGGCATACCTCCAGTTGTCGTCAAAACACTCACACTCACTTTACCATTTTTGATTAACTCGATTATGAGCTTTAAAGCCTGAGCTGTGAAACAAGCTATCAAGGCAACCAATAGTACGTGATTGTCAAAGATATTG
>JBCBHT010000750.1:0-577 GCA_038525335.1 Cyanobacteria bacterium J06621_15
GCGCAATACGCGGTCGAGCACGTTATTCACATGCTTGGCCGGATCGTAGTCACGGATGAGGGCGATCGCACCATGTGCTCCAGCACCCACTACCAAGAAGCCACCAATCCACATGTGATGGGTGAACAACGACAGCTGAGTGCCGTAGTCAGTGGCAATGTAAGGGTAAGGCGGCATCGCATACATATGCTGAGCCACAATAATTGTGACCGAGCCAGCCATTGCGAGGTTAAGCGCTAGCTGAGCATGCCAAGAGCTCACAAGGAACTCATACATACCGACATGACCTTCGCCGCCAAACAGCAACGGATCGCCTTTCTGACCATCCAAAATCTCTTTCAGACTGTGACCGATACCCCAGTTGGTACGGTACATATGACCAGCCACCAAGAACATCACGGCAATCGCCAAGTGATGGTGGGCCATGTCAGTCATCCAAAGACCACCTGTGGTGGGGTTCAATCCACCTTTAAAGGTGAGGAAGTCAGAATAAGCCGCCCAGTTGAGCGTAAAGAAAGGCTTGAGGCCTTGAGCAAAACTAGGATAAAGCTCAGCCATGAACGCCTTGTCAAACAAG
>JBCBHT010000751.1:0-576 GCA_038525335.1 Cyanobacteria bacterium J06621_15
ATATATTCCAAAGGATAGTTAGCTTTTAGATAAGCAGTTTGATATGTTACATACCCATAGGCAGTAGAGTGAGATTTATTAAAGCAGTTAGAAGCAATCAAACCATCTTTAATCACAAAATTATGGTCAGCTTCCACCCCAATATCGTATACATTTTGAGTATTTAGAGATTTTCGAGATACGATTTTGACCATAACTTTCAACCCTGGAGAATCAGCATTCGTTAGTTTAATCCATATATTTTAGTTAGCAGCAAAATCTTTTTACAAAAATTGATGAAGCTAGGGAGTAGGGAACAGGGAACAGTTAGGAGTTAGGAAAATATTTTCTACCCCCTCTTCCCCCTCTTCCCCCTCTCACAATTACCAATTCCCAATTTTATTCAACATGTACTAAAATCAAACATTTGAGTTAGTTAGTAAATAGGGAGAAGTAATGCATGGCATCCATACGCGAATTGCACAATCAATTAGTAAATAAAGAACGTTCTGCGGTTGAAATTACGCAAGAAGCTTTAAATCGTATCGAAAATTTGGAGCCTCAAGTTCATAGTTTCTTGCACGTAACTCAAGAAAG
>JBCBHT010000752.1:0-576 GCA_038525335.1 Cyanobacteria bacterium J06621_15
AATATATTGTTATTGATGGAGGTTCTATAGAACCTCCATCAATAACAATATATTGCAAAGGATATTTAGTTTGTTGATTAATAACGCTTAAAATAGTTTTTTCAATAGTTTTTTCAGAATTAAAACTTGGTGTAATAATCGATATTTTAGGATACATCCCATTTAATTTTAGATTTTAGATTTTAGATTTTAAATTTTGCATTGAAAGTAAGAAGTTAGCATTTCTTAATAGTTTGTGACTGTTGACTGTTCAACTGATATTGCTAAAACACTGACGAAAAGAAGGGGAGCAAGTCCCTGAAGTCCGCTATGTAAGAATAAACAAAAGAATATGTAGGAAAAAATAAACTTATAATTTTGTGGAATATAGTATCCGCCTACTACTTTTAAAATAGCACAGAAGTAAAATATTCCTAAAGGAATTCCTATATATGCAAATACCTCTAAAAATGAATTATGAATAAAGGAACCAACACTTTTAAATGTTTCATCATATTTTCCTGCATAACCTGTTAATGCTAGAACCCAATCATTCTGATAAGATGTAAATAAAAAACGGTTAGCTTCAAATCTAGC
>JBCBHT010000753.1:0-576 GCA_038525335.1 Cyanobacteria bacterium J06621_15
TGAGGGGAGTTGGTTTGGAAAGTCGAAGTATTTTCCGTCTTTTGACATTTCTACCATCGAGTTTCCATCCCCGTTGAGGGGAGTTGGTTTGGAAAGGTCTAAACAAAATTTCAGCTAAATTAATAAAGTTTCCATCCCCGTTGAGGGGAGTTGGTTTGGAAAGAGTCCACTTTTCGCCGAATGGGACGAAAAGGAGGAACGTTTCCATCCCCGTTGAGGGGAGTTGGTTTGGAAAGACATTGCAAATCATCTTGTAAGCAAAAATAACGTTTCCATCCCCGTTGAGGGGAGTTGGTTTGGAAAGTGTTTATTGTTTATGGAGTTTTTCCATGTCTTATGTTTCCATCCCCGTTGAGGGGAGTTGGTTTGGAAAGTTTAAAGCTTTTCAACACTACACGGTGTATAAGGCAACGTTTCCATCCCCGTTGAGGGGAGTTGGTTTGGAAAGCCTTTTGGCAACAAATAGAATTGGCGTATCCTATAATGTTTCCATCCCCGTTGAGGGGAGTTGGTTTGGAAAGTCGAAGTATTTTCCGTCTTTTGACATTTCTACCATCGAGTTTCCATCCCCGTTGA
>JBCBHT010000754.1:0-575 GCA_038525335.1 Cyanobacteria bacterium J06621_15
TAAATGGAAAAAAAAACTAACTTTAAGTATTTTTTTCCATTTAGAATTTTTTCCGCATTTTTTTTCGAAATAATGCCAAATTTATCTTACCTGAACTTCATATTTGTAAATTTGAAAAAAAATCAGAGAACCTTTTATGATCAGGAGGGAGGTAGGTAGGTAGCTCATTACCACCGGCTTCGCCGGCGGTTGGTAGGGGAGGGGCGTCGTAGTTAGGTACACACGCCTTCCGCACTCATTCGCAAGCGGCTCCCCCTCTCCCTCTCCCTCTCAGAAATTTAAAACGCCTCCTACCTATGGGGATTTCAAAAACTTTTTTAAGTGGACAAAAATCCAACTTCAACTTTCAAAATCGGGGGTATTTTCGAAAAAAAAAAATCGAAATCCCCATAGGTAGGAGGCGTTTTAAATTTCTGAGAGGGAGAGGGAGAGGGAGGGGGAGAGGGGGAGCCGCTTGCGAATGAGTGCGGAAGGCGTGTGTACCTAACTACGACGCCCCTCCCCTACCAACCGCCGGCGAAGCCGGTGGTCATGAGCTCCCGACCTCCCTCCCTCCCTCCCGAAAAAGTTTCTCT
>JBCBHT010000755.1:0-574 GCA_038525335.1 Cyanobacteria bacterium J06621_15
ACGGTCACAATTGCTCATTCACGCACTCAAAATTTACAAGATATTACAAAAAATGCTGATATTCTAGTTGCTGCGGTGGGGATTCCCGAATTAATTACCGGTCAAATGGTGAAAAAAGGCGCGGTTGTGGTAGATGTGGGGATAAACCGTATTACTGATAAAAATGGCAAAGGTCGTTTAATTGGTGATGTCAAGTTCGATGAAGTTGCAACCGTCGCAGATTTCCTTACCCCAGTTCCCGGTGGTATCGGACCTATGACTGTTGCCATGTTATTAGAAAATACTGTTAATAGTTATGAGTTAGTGGTTAGTGGTTAGTTGTTAGTGGTTAGTTGTTAGTTGTTAGTTGTTAGTGGTTAGCACGAATCAATTACCAATTACCAATTACCAATTACCAATTACCAATTACCAATTACCAATTACCAGGAAATTAAGGAAATTTACAATGGTTGCAGCAGATAATCTGACAAAAAATTCTTCGGAATCTAAACAATCAAAGTTTGATTTACCGATTTATCTCAAGGAACGAAAAAAACTTGTAGAAACTGCTTTGGATAAATCGATGACTGTGGTT
>JBCBHT010000756.1:0-574 GCA_038525335.1 Cyanobacteria bacterium J06621_15
ATAAAATCTACGACTGTTAAAAATATATCTACAAGTTTCTTTTTTATGAATCCCGGAAACGGGATTGAAACATGCTGCTGCAATCATCATGTTTCTATAATACTCAGGTTTCTTATTTATGAATCCCGGAAACGGGATTGAAACAAAGGAACTGCTGAAGACCTATTCAAATTATGTCAGTTTCTTATTTATGAATCCCGGAAACGGGATTGAAACTTACATCTCACGAAAATCTGACTCAAAAATGTGTTTGTTTCTTATTTATGAATCCCGGAAACGGGATTGAAACCTCTTGAGTTTTATCTTGTAAATACTCAAACATTGAGTTTCTTATTTATGAATCCCGGAAACGGGATTGAAACAAGTAGTGGGCTACGCGGATCTAATAAAGCAAGTCTGTTTCTTATTTATGAATCCCGGAAACGGGATTGAAACGAGAATTTACGAACACTTCCCTCACCTTCTAATAAGTTTCTTATTTATGAATCCCGGAAACGGGATTGAAACGGCGATTGCAGCTAACTCTACTTCTCGATTGATTTGTTTCTTATTTATGAATCCCGGAAACGGGATT
>JBCBHT010000757.1:0-569 GCA_038525335.1 Cyanobacteria bacterium J06621_15
CTACCGGAGAAAATTTTTGAATTCGGTCGTTATGACTCGGAAACAGCAGTACGTCACGTTTTTCATGCACCATTAGAAGTTGAACTAGATAAATTAGTTCTTGGTGAAGGTTGGGATATGGGTTTAGTAACTCCCGAAGAAATTCGTAGCGGTAAACGTTATTCAGACGTTGCTGGAGAAGAAAGACCATTAGGTGAAGTGCATCAACGGATTTTGTTAGATTTTATGAATAGAAGTTAGTGGTTAGTTGTTAGTGGTTAGTGGTTTGAAATCAATTCCTTCCCATTACCAATTACCAATTACCAATTACCCATTACCTCTTTCGAGATAATTCTCTTTTTCCAAAAAATAATTCATAATCCTTCCGGAATGGATGGTTGGTGAGTGGAAGTAGTAATCAGCAGTCTGAAATTTATATAGCCAATTTTTATAAGGAAACCGGGGACTTTATCTTATAACCCCGTAAATAATTGAGAGCTTCAGTTTTAACGGCTGAGGCTCTTGATTTTTATGGTGATTGGGGAATTAGGTAATTAGGAAATTATAATTACCATCTTCACTCAAGATAG
>JBCBHT010000758.1:0-569 GCA_038525335.1 Cyanobacteria bacterium J06621_15
ATTGCATGGAAATCGCAATATTTTTCTAGCTGGAGTCCTCAGAAACGCTGTAATTCAGTAACAAATAAATTTCAGAAATATTATAACGAAGACAGATTAAATTATTTATCAACAGGAAAACGTAACGGGTATCCGGTAATTTGTGCAGCCAAACCCGGAGAAACTTGTACTAAAAATAATCACTTATTTACCATCAAACACGGTCACAATCCCAAAATAGTTTTACAAAGGCTTTTAGGGATATTTGGGGGAGATTCTTCAACCGTTCTTTACCAAAATTCCGGTAAAAAATTGCATGTTGAAATGAAGAATGTTTTTGAAAATGCACCTTTGGTAGAAATTGAGGATTCGGATAATTAATAATTGTTCGTTACCCACGCATTAATTTGTAGAGACGCGATATATCGCGTCTCTACATTGGTCGAAACAACGAAAAATCCGTTGCTATTCATTCACCATCCATTAACCCACCTACCAAAATGAACCGCAAACTAATCCTTCTTTCCTCCCTACTCTTATTACAAATCCCCACCATTCCCATCAAAGCCGCTCCTCTTTCCATAGCTCAA
>JBCBHT010000759.1:0-566 GCA_038525335.1 Cyanobacteria bacterium J06621_15
TGTTAAATGGCTTCAAAGACAAGAGATAATCTACGATGAACAAGATTTAAAGCTATATTCAGACGGTTCGTTTCGACTTTATTTTAGGACAATTAATTCTCTTGAAACTGAATATTTACAGTTAATGAAGGGCAGTGGAAAGTGGGCAGTAGGCAATAGTAATAAATAACCTTTTAGGCTGCCCGAAAGTCTGCTTTTCTAATCCACTGCCTACTGCCGACTGCCTTTCTGAATAAAACCCCTTACGGGGAATAAATAGTGAAAATTGCTGTCTAAGCTAAAGGTAAAATAACCAATGAAGTCAAAATATCAAAACTTTCTAGGTGATGCTAGTTATCAAGAAAAAGCTATTGCCAGTCCTCAACCAATAATATCTCAACACCCAGAGCCAGAAAAAATTAAACATATTTTAATTGGCTCAAAAGAAGCTGTAATAGCGACGATTGAGGCTTTACATCAACTTGGTTATGCAAATGTACGCGATTGGACTCCACTGTTACCAACTTCCAATCCAGGAGAAGTAACCAGTGTCTTGGTACGTTCAATTAAAGTCCAACATTAATTAC
>JBCBHT010000760.1:0-565 GCA_038525335.1 Cyanobacteria bacterium J06621_15
ATAGGTTTTAGAGTATCTTTAAAAAACAATTTTGTACGCATATTCACACCTAAGTACTAAGTGGCGATTATTTATATGAAGTGTTAGCTTATTTATTTTATTAATTATCTAAAGTATGTCTAAAGTTATTTACTTTTTACGCTTGTAATAGAGACATATTTGCCTTCTCATGATAATCATTTGCTAAAAATATCATCAAAATAATTAAATTTTCCAGCGATACAACAATCAAATTAAAATAGATTAATTTATAAAAAATTTATCAAATAAGCTGACTTCTTTATATTTAAAGTATTGTGTTCTAGGTATTTAACGAATAAATTAGAAAACAACAGACCAAGACACTCTATTGTCAACTTAATCCCTGAAAAGTAAAAGTACATATTTCGTTTAAATAACAAAATTTTAAATATGAGTTTATCTGCATTAACCAAATTTATTTTACCTCCCGTATTAGCTTCAGCGACTGTATTTTCAGTAATGACAGTTCCGCTTTCTCTAATGGGTGATAAACCAATTGTTATCAACTTCCAAGAAAGAGTTATCTTCGGTAAACTGAGAGATT
>JBCBHT010000761.1:0-565 GCA_038525335.1 Cyanobacteria bacterium J06621_15
TCTAGAGAAAACACCCGTACCGTTAGCGTCATTAAACCCACAAATCCTTGTATGGGAATCTTGGAAATAAATATAGAAAATTCAGTTGAATCACCAGGAGGTTTTTTTGTACAAACTTCAGGTGATATTTTGTACCAACTGTGATTTAAATCTTTAACTACGTCCGCTAAAAGTTCTACCTGGAATGTTGCAAAGTCGTCACTATTGTTTATCACAGTGACATTAAAAGAAACACCCGTCGGGTGAAATGTCAATTTGTTTGTAGAAATTTTAGTTATAATTTTTTCTTTTAACATAGCGAACAGTTAGCAGTGAACAGTGAACAGTGAGTAGAAAGTAATGAGTAATGAGTAATGAGTTGCGTTTTGGGAATTTTTTATAAATTATCACTGCTTGAAATTAACTTAGGTGGACTACTTGCTACTCCCTTTATTACAAACAGCTTACGGTAATAATATAGTTAGTCCCCTAATTTTTGTCTTGCTTGTTGCGATCGCGATAATAAAGTATTGACATCGACGTTACCCGATAACTGAGAAGCCAAAGCTACTTTTTTCGCTTGGTC
>JBCBHT010000762.1:0-564 GCA_038525335.1 Cyanobacteria bacterium J06621_15
AAATCAGTAAAATAATCGGTACAAAGTTTAATGCTCATCAGATGAGGCATTGTTTCGCTACTAACCTGTTGCTCAGAGGGGTGAGTCCATATCATTCCATGATTTTAATGCGGCAGAAGTCATTCAGAAATTTCATGTGTGTGACTTAAAGTATAAGCTTGCCATTCCGGCAAACTTTTTCTTTAAGTCACAATAGCTTCCGTCCCAAGACACTTTTGGGGTGGTCAAGGAGAGCGATTTTTTTTGGGGGAGATGGGGAGATACATAATGCGGTAAGATAATCCAATGTCAAATTCCGAACAACCTATTATCTACCAATTCAAAATTTTTATACTGAACATCAGTCCGATGATTTGGCGGCGTATCAAAGTTCGCAGCGACAGCACAATCGCTGATTTACATTATATTATCCAGGTAGCGATGGGCTGGACTGGTATTCATTTACACCGCTTAATAATTCACGGAAAGCAGTTTGGTATTCCTAAAATTGGGGGAATGCATTTCTCTGATAACCCAGATGAGGTAAGATTATCAAGCTTTGGCTTGCGAATCCGAGAGCGTTTT
>JBCBHT010000763.1:0-563 GCA_038525335.1 Cyanobacteria bacterium J06621_15
TAGAAGGAGAAACCAAAGAAGAAAAGCAAGAAAATCTTTACAAAGTAATTGAAAACTGGCAAACTGACGTAGCTACATATTCAGATTTAATTAACAACAAGTTTTTAGCTAATTTACCAGAAGAAGCAGCAGCAGATACAACTGTAGAAGTAGCTTCCGAATTGAAAGAAGAGAGCAAAAACGTATTTGCAATGAGCGTGTAAAGCTTAAGTAAGAAGTAAGAAGTAAATCCCAAAATGGTGTAAGTAAAATTTCCTCGTTTTACAAGGAATAACTAGCATTTCAATTGTTGAATCTTCTAAATTTTGGTGAAAGGTAATACTCATTACTCATTACTCACTACTTATTACTTTTGACGTAGAGTGAGCATTTATTGGGAAGAACATCAATCTTCCCATTTACTTTGAATATTAATCTCTCTTAAAATAAAAATATATTTGATTGGACGCGAAAAATCGACTCGTGTCCTTAAATAACATGAAGAAAATATTCTTCATAAGAACTATTATAAAACTTTTTTAATTCATATAAATCAATTCTTTAATACAGGGGTAAGAAAATGG
>JBCBHT010000764.1:0-558 GCA_038525335.1 Cyanobacteria bacterium J06621_15
CTTTGTTTCTATACGGTAGTACAACCAAAAAACAGCGCGAGGAAATGATAGACCGTTTTCAAAACGACCCCCAAGCCCCACCCGTGATGATTCTTTCGTTAAAAGCAGGTGGTGTCGGACTAAATTTAACCAAAGCAAACCATGTATTTCACTTTGATAGATGGTGGAATCCCGCAGTAGAAAACCAAGCTACAGACCGGGTATTTCGTATCGGTCAAACCAAAAATGTACAGGTACATAAATTTGTTTGTACCGGAACTTTAGAGGAAAAAATTCACGATATGATTGAAAGTAAAAAGCAATTAGCAGAACAAGTTGTAGGTGCTGGTGAAGAGTGGTTAACCGAAATGGACACCGACCAACTTCGTAACTTATTAATACTTGATAGAGATGCTGTTATTGAAGAGAGTTAGGAAGTAAGAGTTAGGAGTTAGGAGTTAGGAGTTAAGAGTTATTAGTTAGTGGTTAGTTGTTAGTGGTTAAAGGTTAAAGGTTATTAATTTATAAATTACTTATAATTCTTTACTTCTTACATCTTGCACCATTCTCAACAAGCGC
>JBCBHT010000765.1:0-557 GCA_038525335.1 Cyanobacteria bacterium J06621_15
ATGAAGCCTACTGAGGTTTCAGAGACGAATAAAAACCAAACTATTATTCTTACTGGAATCCTCTACCTGTATACGGGAATGTACTATTTTTTACTTCTTACTTCTTACTTCTTACTTCTTACTTCCCTTAATTTTATGTCAGAACAACGCAGATATAGAAATGTGAATCGTATACTTGGTGAACAACCAAGGTTGGGACCCTTCCCCGCAGACCAGATATTTCCTTGGGGCGCAATTTGTATGACTAACATAATTTTATTTCATTACATACTTAATGCTGGATGGCTCCCGACTAGTATAGCCACTGCTTGGGGATGGGCAACTTACTGGACTCTATCATCACGTAAAAGCTTCTTCGGTAAATTTATCGGAGTACCCCGTTTGAGTAAGGGATATATGCGACATCGAAGTTTGATAAGTAAGAAGTAAAAAGTAAGAAGTAAGAAGTGAAGAAAGCTTTTATGAACTCCTTGGTGGAGTATGTGTCCTGTGGAAATGCTGTGGACAATTTTAAACCTTACAACATAAGTTGTAGCAAGGGCTTAGACCACTGCTAC
>JBCBHT010000766.1:0-557 GCA_038525335.1 Cyanobacteria bacterium J06621_15
GGAAAGCAAGACTTTGGTCTTTAGATTCAACTGGTGAACGCAGCACAAATCAAGACAAAGCAGGTAAAATTATCCGGAATTCATCGCAACCGCTTAAAAGTGTAGATGTAGTTCGTATTAAAGACAAAATTTTAGTCACTACCGCAGGGAATGACAAGCAAGTTAAAATTCATCGGATTGAAACGCAGGGTTTTGATTGTGAGTAGGGAGTAATGAGTAGCGAGTAGTGAGTAGCAAGTAGCAAGTAGCGAGTAGCGAGTAGCAAGTAATAAGTTGTGAGTAGCAAGTATATAAGCGAGTAAGGAATTGTGAGTTTTGAGGAGAAAGGTTAATGCTAAGTAGAGTTTTGTCTGATGATTTACAACATCCAGAAACAATAGATGTAGAAGTTGTTAAACCAATAGGTGTAATTATTAGCGCTGATGGGAAAGATTCTGTGATTAACGGGTCAACTTTTGACCTCAGCGTTACAGTTTCTAATAAAGGTAACCATAGTGCGACCATTGAAGTTTATATTCAAGAAGATTCTCTGGGAATGCACAGATGGTGTAAATCGG
>JBCBHT010000767.1:0-556 GCA_038525335.1 Cyanobacteria bacterium J06621_15
ATTGGGGTATCTCAAACCCCTGCTGTGTAAGGGTTCCAAAAGTGAACTCTTTCCAAACCAACTCCCCTCAGTGGGGATGGAAACAATCACTGAGATAAATGTCACTCAGTTCGGCTTTCCAAACCAACTCCCCTCAACGGGGATGGAAACCAAAAGAGAGATATTAACGCGTTCGCCAGATAAATCTGCTTTCCAAACCAACTCCCCTCAACGGGGATGGAAACCTGCAAGGGGCTTTTTTCAGGACGATGTTGCTCTTTCTTTCCAAACCAACTCCCCTCAACGGGGATGGAAACTCGTATATATAAACTACATAGTCGCTATAACGGACTACTTTCCAAACCAACTCCCCTCAACGGGGATGGAAACTCAAATAATTCAACCTGAGACACATGAAGCTTGACCTTTCCAAACCAACTCCCCTCAACGGGGATTCTCAGGTATGGCAGATTGTAGTAGTCTATTGGATTAATAATGATTATTTTTCCCAGTCCTATTGAACTGACATCTTGCATCATTTTCAACAACCACCTTGGAATAAATTCCCAGGCTAAAA
>JBCBHT010000768.1:0-556 GCA_038525335.1 Cyanobacteria bacterium J06621_15
CTTTACGAGCGCTACCAATTCCGCTTTTAACACACCTTGCTTTCAACAAAGAAGTCGGACGAACTTTTTTTTGCTTTTGAGCAGTTGCTTCACCCAAAGGAAACAGAGCAGGTAAAATTACTGCTACTGGTAGAATAACCGAACTAATTAATTTCTTTTTTAGCATTGACATTCAAAAATAAATTTCATTCAAACCAGATGAAAGTCAAAATTATGATACCCAATTACACTGTACTTTTTTGTATTACAAAATTATTAATTAGTAATTGGGAATTGAGGATTGAGGATTGGGGATTGGGAATTATAAAACCTGGATATTACCCAATTACCTTAGCTGTGCGATAGTATACCAATTCAAAGTTAGTTTTAATTTTTTATCTCTTCCCCTCTTCATCTTTTTCTCTCCATTACCAATTACCCATTCCCCAATTCCCAAAACAAAAAAAGGATTACGGAAAACCCGCACCCCTGTAGTTGTTAAGGAAGACTTTTGAATGAAATTAATCAACTCTGACCCGGAAGCGGACGAATCCAAATTGTCCACCAGCAGTTAATT
>JBCBHT010000769.1:0-553 GCA_038525335.1 Cyanobacteria bacterium J06621_15
GTGCTAGTACCTTTGGAAAAGGTAAAGGTGGTAATTTAACTATCGATGCTGTTGATATACAATTAATTGGTACAACTAAAGATAATCGGTTTGTTAGCGGTTTGTTCGCATCAGCACAGCCAAATTCAACCGGAGATGCAGGAAATTTAACTATTACAACCAATAGCTTGCTAGTAAAAGATGGAGCGCAAGTTCTTGCTAGTAATTTTGAAGAAGGTAAAGGTGGTAATTTAACTATCGATGCTGTTGATATACAATTAATTGGCACAACTAAAGATGGTCAGATAATAAGTGGTTTGCTTGCTTCTTCAGAGGCAAATTCAACTGGAGATGCAGGAAATTTAACTATCACAACCAATAGCTTGCTAGCTAAAGATGGAGCACAAGTTAGTGCTAGTACCTTTGGAAAAGGTAAAGGTGGTAATTTAAATATCGATGCTGTTGATATACAATTAATTGGTACAAGTAAAGATAATCGGTTTGTTAGCGGTTTGTTCGCATCAGCACAGCCAACTTCAACCGGAAATGCAGGAAATTTAAAAGTTGATACGGG
>JBCBHT010000770.1:0-551 GCA_038525335.1 Cyanobacteria bacterium J06621_15
TCATAGTAAGGATTTCGGCAGTTATCTTCACAAAAGTGTCCGAAAAATACGAACTTTTTTGCCAGACATATATGTACGCAATTCGTGGTTTAATTTATATCGTATCCGTTTGATTAAATTCACGAAGCTGTTTTTTCCGACAGCTAGTAGGCTATGGTCATTTATGCGTATCTAAGAGTCTCTAGTGACAAACAAGACCTACACAACCAACGACATGGCATTTTGGAATATGCCAACACCCATGCCTTGAGTCCTCTAGGGTTTGTAGAAGATACCGTTTCTGGGCGGGAGAAATGGGAGTCACGGGGTATTGGTCGTCTTTTGAAAGAAACTGCCCAACCAGGAGACGTAGTAATTTTTTCAGAAGTCAGTCGCATGGCACGCTCTACGCTCCAAGTGCTGGAAATGTTGGAGTGCTGCGTGCGTCGGGAGATTAATGTTCATATTGCCAAACAAGGCATGGTACTGGACGGCTCCATGCAAAGCCGGATTACAGCAACGGTTTTGGGCTTGGCAGCAGAAATAGAAAGGGAATTAATTGTACTCAGAAC
>JBCBHT010000771.1:0-550 GCA_038525335.1 Cyanobacteria bacterium J06621_15
TGAATGGATTTCTGGTAAATTTCAAAAAGTTGAAGGTGGATTCGGTCCTTTAGGAATGTTATTCAATGGGAAGGAGCCAACTGGCAGACATCCATTTGGTAAGGCTTTTAAACAAGTGGTATGGAATATCTATGAGGGTGACGGGGATGTAGAAACCACAATGTTTTTTAGAGTATGCAAGCGAATTCCGTTCGTTGGTAAGACCTGTACTCCTTATGGTATTGGTCCGGTTCCTTTCATTGTTTACCATGAAAAAGACCCAATTATTTTGGGTAGTCCCTCTGTAGGAAGTAAGAAGTAAGAAGTAAGAAGTAAGAAATGTGGTACGAATATTCGTCTTTTAAAGACGAATAAAAACCCTCATTATCTGCTTTATCATTATTATTTTAATCATCTACTTGAATATGTCAAGGTACTATTTCTTACTTCCTACTTCTTACTTAAGCCCTTCGGGCTTCGGTGGGTTATTTTTGTTTTAGTTTGTTAATTGAAGATACTAGTATTCTAATGATTTCATCATTTTCTTGCATCATGTTTTGAAACTTTGATT
>JBCBHT010000772.1:0-549 GCA_038525335.1 Cyanobacteria bacterium J06621_15
CGCGATCATACAGCTCGTTGACAGTTTGGGTATAGCCCGTCATTAAAGGACCTGAGAGCAGCATACAGGCAGCAGACAGCAAGAAATTCTCTACCGTCCAGGTATAGTTACCAGAAGAAGCCGCACCGCAAATAACCCCCCAAATAAGAGGAATCCAGGTAATTGGCTTCATTAACTGGAGACGAATTTTCCAAATCGAAGTTTCTCCTGCGGCTGCACCTTTCATGCCCAGCAGTTGACGAGTTTTAGAATTACCTGAATTATCTGGTTTATCAGGATTAGTTGTAGAGTCAGACATGATGATTTTGAATTACTTCCTACCTTTTACTTCTTACTTCTTACTTCTTACTTCCTACTACCTATCCAACCGTAACTTCCAAATACCCATTAGCAAACTTTGCCCCTGTAACCGAGCTACCGCGCCAAGCAGGAGGGAGGGTAATATTGCGTCGCTGATCCCCTGCTTCAATAGTGATTTCGGGTCCATACTGAGTTAGCTTGACATCTTTTTTGTCGAAGCCTGGAAGAAACACCTTAATCTTACGCTCC
>JBCBHT010000773.1:0-549 GCA_038525335.1 Cyanobacteria bacterium J06621_15
GGTTTCTGAGCAAGGTGCAAGATGTGTGTTAATTCAATTCACTGCTCACTACTCACTGATAACTGTTCACTGTTCACTGTTCACTGAATAAATGTGGTTAAAAGCGCCGACGAATTTAGAATTATTATCGAATGAGGTTCATATTTGGCGAGAAAATCTCGATAATGTAGAACCTTTGCTGGAAGATTTTGCTCAATTACTTTCAGAAGATGAGTTAGTTAGAGCAAGAAGATTTCATTTTGAGCAGCATCGACAACGTTTTATTGCGGGTCGGGGTATTCTCAGAAGTATATTGGGTCGCTATTTGAATATTGAACCTTCTCAAATAAATTTTGGTTACGAACCTCGTGGAAAACCATTTTTAGTTGGAATTACACAACAACAATGGAATTCTAGTCATTGCGACGTAAGGAAGCAATCTCATAATTCTGAGTTAATACAAGTAACTAATTCTTCCTCCGAGTCAAATTTTAACAAAATGAATCTTTGTTTTAATTTATCTCACTCTGGAGATTACGCTTTGTATGTGATGAGTTTAAATAATTCTAT
>JBCBHT010000774.1:0-548 GCA_038525335.1 Cyanobacteria bacterium J06621_15
ACCTTTTCCTAGAACCTCTGATTCGTTTTTATTCGTTCCCTCGGTCAGATTGTTTTGCCCTTTTAGGTGGAGCCATTTCAACCACTGATTCCCCTAGACTCTCGCAGTTTTCTGTCATATGAACCTGCGGGGATATGCACCAGTCAAGTCAGGGTGGTTTTGTTGTGCCCTTGCTCTCTACTAGGTCGCTTTTCTAGGCTCTGTTTCACCATGAAGACGCCCCGTTAGCGCCAGTGTCATCCCACAACGGATGTCTGATTGCGCCCTGTTCCCAGCTTCACTCTCCAGAATTCCGAGTCTGGTCGGTGTGGGCAGATAGGGAGTTACATCTGAGTCTGATGAGCAGGGCTTGCACCTGCATCCAACTGAGAGTTCAGCCACTACCTCACGAGAGCTAGCGGCTGGAAGCCTTCTTCTATAAGGGGTTATCTCATAGCTCTAAGCTCCAACGAATCGCACCTGACACGTAGATTATGAAACCAGTTATGACACAGCTGAAAGCCTAGAAAATCGTTAGTTTCTGCTATCTCGAATAACTGTCTCAAAAG
>JBCBHT010000775.1:0-547 GCA_038525335.1 Cyanobacteria bacterium J06621_15
TATAAAATTACATTTGTGACAATCAAATACTCTTTCACTTAAAGAAAGTGTTTCTTTTTTATGACCACAATTAGAACAAGTTTTAGATGATGGAAACCATCTATCAACTACAACTAATTTAGAACCATATAACATACATTTGTATTCAAGTTGTCTTCTAACTTCGTAAAATCCCATATCAGAAATCGCACCGGCTAGTTTATGATTTTTCATCATTCCAGATACATTTAAATCTTCTATCACTATCGTTCCGTGGTTCTTGGCTAATAATGATGTTCATTTATGAATAGTCTCTGTTCGGTGGATTCGCGATTTTTCTGTGAAGCCTAGCTATTTTGATTTGAGCCTTTCTCCAATTTCTAGAACCAATTATTTTATTGCGATTTAACCATTGCAATCGTGATAATTTTTTCTTAAAAGTACGATATGACTTAGCACCTTCTATAACTTCTCCTGTTGATAGAGTTGCTAGAGCGTTAAACTCAGTGGGGAAGTTACCTTCCCTCACTGGTCTCCAGAACGTAGCATGATAGTTTCCCATCACTAC
>JBCBHT010000776.1:0-545 GCA_038525335.1 Cyanobacteria bacterium J06621_15
TAAGTTTACTGAAAGTGGAAAGGTAGAAGTATTTGGAAAACATGAAAAAGAGCAGTTAATAATTACAGTTTCAGATACGGGAATTGGTATTCCTCCCGAAAAGCATGAAAAAATATTTGAATCATTTGAACAAGCAGATGGTTCCACAGCAAGAGAGTATGGTGGAACTGGGTTGGGTTTAGCAGTTACAAAACAACTAGTAGAACTCCACGGTGGTAAAATTTGGGTTGATTCGGAAGTTGGTAAAGGTTCAAGATTCAGCTTTACTTTACCGGTTGTAGATAGTAAAGTTCAATCACAAAAAGTTCAGCCCGAGAACATTCAAACAGAGAAGGAAAAGACGAAAGAATCACACCAAAGACGAAGATTAAAGTTTTCTAAGAAGAATGTTCAAGTTGACAAAGCTAAAGCAAATAATATTACTCCCGTCACCAATCGAAAAGAGAAGATATCAAGAAACAGTAAATATAATATTCTAATAGTTGATGATGAGCCTGTTAATCTACAGGTTTTAAATAATCATTTATCTCTACAAAAATATAGAG
>JBCBHT010000777.1:0-543 GCA_038525335.1 Cyanobacteria bacterium J06621_15
AAAATTGTCTAAGGCTTGAGTTTCTTTAAAACGTCCTACAAATAACCGGGTATATTCATTAATAATATTTTCAATCTTATCAATAACTTCCGATTCAGGCTGTCTTCTTGATTCTCCAAAATTTGCTTCTAAAATTTTTTCTATTTCACGTGCTTGCTCGATTGACAATCCACTAACTGTTTCCAGAATATTTCGAGAATCCCAAATATCTTTTTTCGTATCAAATGTAAACTTACCTTTAATTATTTTATTAATTTCTGTATCGGAATAAGTTTTTTGCTTTTCTGTCAAAATATAAATAATCAGTCTGTCATACTTCTCGTATAACTTGTATTCAATAAACTTTTTTAATGAATGTATGTATGTTTAACTTTTTCAATACCAGAAGTAGATGTAATTTGAAACGCAACTCTTGCCGTTTCGTCTCCTAAGTCAATACTAGGAAAATTACTACCTTCACTAAAGTTTAAATTTTTAATATTTTTGGTTCTTCAGTACTTGGTATGCTATTAAAATAGTCGTTTTTAGGCAGTCGGCAGTCGG
>JBCBHT010000778.1:0-543 GCA_038525335.1 Cyanobacteria bacterium J06621_15
CCTACCGATATGATTTTTTTCAAACAACGGAATTTTTCTGAGTCAAAACTCCTATGGGTATAAAACTCATTTATATTCATTTTGAGCGACTTTCAGACCAAAAATTACTAAATTCAATCTAACGTTCGAGATAATAATCAGAAATCGCTCAAAAGTTCCGTAAAGGATCTCTATGATGCTTTTAACGATATGAAAGAAGAACTTTTTTGTTGCCAAAAGTCATATGGGAACACTACTCGAATGATTTTTTTTTACACAAAAAAAAAATCAGTTAGCGTTTCGGGAATACTTAAATGAAAAAAAAAAATTCGTGTAAAAATTTTTCAATCGACTGGTGTTCCCATAAGACTTTTGACAACCAAAAAATTTTCTGCTCATATAGTTAAAAACATCATGAACAAGCTTTGAACAAGTTTTAAGAAATTTCTAATAGGTCACTTAAGTGCTAGGCCGAATTTACTAAATTTTTGTCCGCAAAAAAAATCTCACTTCAAATGGCTCTAAACCCATAAGATCTTTGACGCGCACAAAATCCTCTTGTAG
>JBCBHT010000779.1:0-540 GCA_038525335.1 Cyanobacteria bacterium J06621_15
ATTTTTTCAGCCCATATAACCTTACCAGTTTTATCCAGCTTGACAACGAAAGCATCACTAGAACCGCTGTTTTCAAGCTTGATGTCGTCTAAGGTAATATCTTCAAAACTAAAAGCTCCCGCCAAATAAATATTACCTTCTTTATCTACATCAACCCCAAAACCATCATCAGAAAATTCACCCCCGAAATTTTTCGCAAAATCAACGGTAACTTTAGGATTAGCCTTAGTAGTTGTACTAGTGTTATCACTAGCATTGTCCATCATAGCCAAAGCAACTGACTGCTGTTCCTGATTGTTTTCCATAGTTATTCCCTTTCCCCTGACACCCAAGGCTTTTTATAAAAAAGTTTCTAGTCAGTTGTATCCTATGCTACGAAGAATGGCAAAACGAGAGGGGGGAGAGGGGGAAGAGGGGGTAGAAATTTGTAGGTTGGGTTGAACGGAGTGTAAGCGGAGCTTTCTCGAAGAGTAACCCAACATTTTGCGGGGTCGAGAGCGTTTATTAAAAAAACCGCAGAGAGCGCGGAGGACGCAGAGG
>JBCBHT010000780.1:0-539 GCA_038525335.1 Cyanobacteria bacterium J06621_15
CCCCTCTCCTTCCCTACCCGACGTCTCCGATCTCTGCATTTTTATGATAAGGAGTAGTCAAAAAATATTATCCATAAAAACCATTATTATTCTGCTAGGTATGTTACTAGCAAAGCTTTTTAGATAATTTATTATTTGAAAGTCACTGGGGCTTTTAAAAAGGCAAATACAGTTTTAACTCAAACTAAAATTGCTTAACTTGTCTTGTGAAACTTGGCAACATATTACAAACTTAGATTGTTCGCTAAAAATGTTAATCGTTGTAGGTGCTGCTCTAACGGAAAATATAGCAGTTTTCGGTTGAGTGAAGTACAGAGGAAACTACCCCCGTCCGCTGGACACCCCTTTCCAAATATGCGGAGAGGGGAAGGGGTGAGGTCACAACTGTATTGCATCCAAGTGAAATCGCTATATTATATCGACTCTTTGATTTAAAATTAGACCCTGCTTATCTGTTAAAGGTATTCAAGCTAAAGGAGGAAAAGTTATTACATCATAGCAGGTGTTAAATTTAACTTTATTAATGATAGTTAAACTAT
>JBCBHT010000781.1:0-539 GCA_038525335.1 Cyanobacteria bacterium J06621_15
TATCTTTGGTAAAGTTTCCATCCCCGCTGAGGGGAGTTGGTTTGGAAAGCAGTTGGAACATTTATCGGAGTTGACGAGGAAGGTTATAACGAGTTTCCATCCCCGTTGAGGGGAGTTGGTTTGGAAAGTGCAGCATCAGTCACTAAAGAACTTGGCACATCTAAGGTTTCCATCCCCGTTGAGGGGAGTTGGTTTGGAAAGATTCAAATATGCTCTACTGACGTTAAGTCACTCGAGTTTCCATCCCCGTTGAGGGGAGTTGGTTTGGAAAGCAGCCTGCCTAAATGATTTCCATACATCGTAGTGTTTCCATCCCCGTTGAGGGGAGTTGGTTTGGAAAGTAGAATTCGTTAGAGGTGTAGGAGAAGATGAAGACAAGTTTCCATCCCCGTTGAGGGGAGTTGGTTTGGAAAGTGGATTTGTTCAAATTATGCTTTGGTTTTTTATCGAAGGTTTCCATCCCCGTTGAGGGGAGTTGGTTTGGAAAGAACTCTTACGGTGGTTATCCCATGGCTGGAAAGTTTATGTTTCCATCCCCG
>JBCBHT010000782.1:0-539 GCA_038525335.1 Cyanobacteria bacterium J06621_15
AAAGCTGGAGCGGAACCAGACGAATGCTATTCATTTGGAGGAGAAGAAAAAGATATACCCGACTTAGCCATAGAAATAATAATTACTAGTGGCAGTATTAAAAAGTTAGAAACCTATCGACGTTTGGGAGTAAAAGAAGTTTGGTTTTGGAAGAAAAATCACCTTCAATTATTCTACTTACGAGAAGAAAACCCCATAGAATTTTCTCAAACCTACGGTTACGAAGAAATCGAATCTTCAAAGCTTATTCCACAAATCGATATTGGCTTATTAACTGAGTGTATGCTTATCCCAGACCAACTCGACGCAATAGACCAATTTCAGCAAGGTATTAGTTAACCCAAAACTGGTAAAATTGAGGAGTATTTATAAGCAACATTTAGGACTCTTGAGATACCGCGATTATTTCACGCTACTGACAGCAAAAACCCACAAGCCACTGTCAAAAATGTACGCGGAACTGAGCAGTCTTGTGTCCCAGCATCGGTTCTAATTTTTCTTCCACTATCTGACTTCTAACGATTTACCTTAAAATACCT
>JBCBHT010000783.1:0-537 GCA_038525335.1 Cyanobacteria bacterium J06621_15
CTAGGAAGGAATTACGTTACATTAATATTTCTAGCTTTGTTTTACTCATGCAATTTTGTAAATAGTATATTGAAATTCATCGCTTCTACTATTTTTTAATCGTGTAGAGATATAAAATTTTACGTCTCTTAAAGTTAGTTTGTAGTTGCGCTTTAGCGCCAAGTATATAGCGTTCCTACAGCAACTGAGGTACAGCTTGACCTCACCTCCAACCCTTTTCCTTAATAAGGAGAGGGAAGATAGATTTTGAGGTATACCGAGTGGAGACTGGGAAACGCTATATTACTACATAATATTAAGTTAGGAAATTTATTAAGATTGAAACCTGTAATTCTTAATCCTTAACCTTTGACCTTTGTATCGCGATATATTTGGCGCTAAAGCGCAACTACGAACCTTATATAAAAAACCCGGTTTTTTCAAAAACCGGGTTTCTAATTATCTGAATTATGAATCAAACTTTTAAGCAACTCTTCCCATATCTTCTAAATTACTTCGTAAAAATTGTTTGATTTTGGGAGTTTGTCTGTTGCGGAA
>JBCBHT010000784.1:0-537 GCA_038525335.1 Cyanobacteria bacterium J06621_15
ACCACATCACCGGGTTCTACTGCATTCGCAATTGTGGCTTCCATTGCAGCGCTTCCGGTACCGCTAACTGCGACTGTAAGTTGGTTTTCGGTTTGCCATACGTAGCGTAACAGCGACTGAATCTCATCCATCAGCGTCAGGAAAGCCGGGTCAAGGTGTCCGACGGGAGCAGTATTCATTGCTTTGAGTACTTCGGGATGAGCGTTTGATGGGCCGGGACCGAGTAGCAAGCGGTTAGGTATATTTAAGGGTGATAGCTGTAATTTTTGGTTGTTTTTTGCAGGGAGTGTTTGGGTCATGATGGTAGATGCTGCTGGTTGATAGGAAGTGCAAGATTATAGGTATATATTTTAAACAATCAAGGTTCGTAGTTGCGCTTACTCTTCGAGAAAGCTTAGTCTAACGACTCACTTCGTGAACGCTCATAGCGCCAAATATTTAGTGCTAAAGCCCTTACTACGAACCAGTATACCCATCAAGATTAATGGGACAGACCACTAGTACTCCACCACATTAATTTTGATGGGTACAACATTT
>JBCBHT010000785.1:0-537 GCA_038525335.1 Cyanobacteria bacterium J06621_15
TTTTGTGATGATGTGGTATTAATAAATCGCACTATTTTAGCTTACGGTCCAACGGTCGAAGTTTTTACTAGAGAGAATATCGCTCGTACCTTTGATGGAATGGTTCCAGTTCAAGGAATTGGGAAATAGTTAATAGGTAATAGGTAATTGGTAATTGGTAATTGGTAATTGGTAATTGGTAGATACATCTTTTTTTCTTAGATTTTAAAGTAAAACATTATGAGTATAGAAGCAGTTTGGCAATGGTTTGTAGAACCTTTGCAGTTTGAATTTATGGTCAAGGCAATATTTGTAAGTGCTTTAGTTGGGGTTGTTTGCTCGATTCTTTCATGTTATATGACTCTTAAAGGATGGGCATTAATGGGAGATGCGGTATCTCATGCAGTTCTTCCTGGAGTTGTACTTGCTTATATTTTAAATATTCCTCTTGCGATTGGAGCATTTGTATTTGGTTTAGGTTCAGTCATTTCTATTGGATTCATTAAATCTAATACTAGAATTAAAGAAGACACGGTAAAGACTAATCCCATTACCGTG
>JBCBHT010000786.1:0-536 GCA_038525335.1 Cyanobacteria bacterium J06621_15
CCCTCTCCTTATTAAGGAGAGGGGTTAAAGTTAAGCTTTCATCTCCCCTCTCCTTGTTAAGGAGAGGGGCTGGGGGTGAGGTTCGCAGGGGTGAGGTTTGAGAAACTACAACTTTCCCAATATGCTTAGACTGCTGCATATATCTGAAAGCATCAACGGTTTGTTCAAATGGGAAAACCTTATAATTCAAGGGTTTGAGTTTATTTGCTGCAAATTGGGATGTTAAATCTTGCAGCATGGTTTGAATCAAATCGGGTTGTTGACGACACAGGTCTACTAAATCAATTTGGAAATAAGCAGCATTTGGTTTTATTTGAGAAACCTTTTTTGTATTCCAATCTTGTGTTTTACCTAATTCTATAAATCTTCCGCTGTCTTTGAGTAGGTCAAAACTTTGATTAATAAACTCTCCCGATAAGGAATTGAGAACAATATCTACTCCTTCACCTTGAGTTAGTTTAATTATTTCTTCTGCAAAATCAAGGGAACGAGAATTAAAGATGTGTTTACGCTCAATTCCGATTGATTCTAAAAAT
>JBCBHT010000787.1:0-534 GCA_038525335.1 Cyanobacteria bacterium J06621_15
TGTCTGAAGCAGTCGCCATTCCCGAAAGACTACAGCTAAGTAAAGTTAACGTCATTGACAATGGCGACGGAAAAGCGATCGCATCTTTGGTCAATGTCTATCCCGAAATCGTCGCACAGTTCCTCAACAGCATCAACGACACTTTAGGTATCGATGTCATCGGCACGTTGAACAATAAGTAATTAGTAATTAGTTATTAGTTATTAGTTGTTAGTGCGAGCGCAACGCGCTCAAGTCGTCGTCTTCGACGACAATCTGCCACGAATGTGGCTGCGTAATCAGTAATCAGTAATTAGTAATCACATGAACATTATCGCCACGTTGTTAGGAATTTTCGGTTTGGGGACATCAGCAGGATTCTATGTAATTCGTAATCTCTACTACATCTGTCAACCTAGTGAGATTTTGATCTTTGCAGGAACTAGAACTAGAGGACAAGACGGCACGGAAAAGGGCTATCGCTTGGTCAAAGGCGGCAGCAGCATTCGCACCCCCTTGTTAGAACAGGCTTTCCGCATGGATCTCACCAACATG
>JBCBHT010000788.1:0-533 GCA_038525335.1 Cyanobacteria bacterium J06621_15
GAACTAGAATCCCAAAAACGGTAATTGTATCCTGCCTTTACAAGTTGCTAATTATCATAGCCATTTAAGTACAGATTTTGCAAAAATCTGTTAAGTTTTTAGTTTTTATATGAATTTGATACTCAGAGATATTTCCAAAACATTTAATAATGAGCAAAAAATCTTCACAAAAGAGATTATTAATTTGCACTTTTGTCGCTTTAGCATCTGGTTTTTTCGGTGGCTATATCGGTGGACAAATCAGCGTCCAAGCCCACAGCCAAAACTGTCAAAACCAACGCTGGGACTTGTTTAAAGCAGGTTGCAAAATTGCGATCGCACCAGGTGCGATGTGGCAAGGAAGCACTACAGGAATTTGGGCTGGAAGCATCTTGGGCGGATTTTTTAGCGGTTTAGCAACGCGGAAGGAGTGAACAGTAAATAGTTAGGAGTTAGGAGTTAGGAGTTGGGAGTTAGGAGTTTTTACCCAATTCCCAATTATCAATTATCAATTATCAATTATCAATTACCAATTACCGATAATCGGTAATTGG
>JBCBHT010000789.1:0-531 GCA_038525335.1 Cyanobacteria bacterium J06621_15
ATTTTAAAGCTTTTTTGTTCAATAAAATTTTTTGATAAAATGCATCGTTTTCGAGTTACGTGCGCCGCGTCGCGCAAAAAATCGAAAATTTTCAAAATTGCTTTTTTTGCATTTTTGAGGGTGCCTAGTAGGTACTTTTTGATTCTAAAGCTTTTTTGTTCAATAAAATTTTTTGATAAAATGCATAGTTTTCGCGCTACGCGCAGCGCGTCTCCGGGCGGTGCAATTCTGATAAGAATTTTCTAGTTACCGCCCGGAAAAAATTTTCCGGAAGGTATTGTTTTTGACAGCGTTTGTTTTTTTTTTTTTTTTTTTTCTGTTTTTGTCCGTTATGTCCTAACTTTTTTGTTGAAGATATTAACCGATCGCGACGAAATTTTCAGACAAGGTCCGGACACTCTCATAGCAGATCGAGTTTGAGTTTCATGACCGTAACTCAATTTCCGGTTGTTGTTAGGTCCGGTTAACCGAAAAAAAAATTTGTAATTTTGGGAATTTTGCAATTCTGAGGTCACCAAGTAGGTAATTTTT
>JBCBHT010000790.1:0-532 GCA_038525335.1 Cyanobacteria bacterium J06621_15
CAACACTTAAATTACTTACTTCTATTTTAGGAACGACTGACATGATAGATGAAACACTAATTGTTATATAAGTTACAACTACTGTTATAATCTAAAGATTTAATACAGTCACGGCTAAGATATTAAGTAGGTTGGGTAGAGCGATAGCGAAACCCAACATTAGATAATTGGATTAACCACAATATTCAATGTTGGGTTACGACGCAAAATAAATTATTCGTTTAGTCTCTAATATTATCGTGCGTCTAACCCAACCTACGATGAAATAAAATTACCGTTGCTGTGTGATTCGAGAATGGCGTTAAGCGAAGCTCACCGAAGGTATCGCCATTTATAACTTTACAAAAACCCTAGCGCTAGATTTTCAATCAAACCCTGCAATACCAACCCCATGAAAATTATTTAAATAAGCTTTGTAATCTATTTAAGATACTCAACAATTTGTATATACAACAAGTAAAGTTTTTAAAGGTTACGATAATCTATCAAGCTCTTATCTCTCCAAAACCCTAGCGCTAGACTTTCAATCAAA
>JBCBHT010000791.1:0-531 GCA_038525335.1 Cyanobacteria bacterium J06621_15
CGGACTTGATTCAAAAACCAAGCATGGAGTCCTTTAGCGTATTCGGGGAAGATAGTGTAATTACTCAAAGGAACTGCATTAAAAACTAACCCTACTAACTCCGTGTCGGTTGGTAGAGTGATTTTTGCTGAGGATTTTTTGCGAGTTCTAGGCATAAGGGAATTTTACATGATTTTGTCCTCGTTGGGGGATGGAAATTATAACCTCACCCCTAACCCCTCTCCTTGTCAAGGAGAGGGGAATAAGAACTCACTCTTAACTCTTCTTATTATTAAGGAGAGGGGGGAATTGAATTTCACTACTAGCTTCTGTGGTTTTCAAAGATGAAACCTCACCCCTAACCCCTCTCCTTGTCAAGGAGAAGGGGAATTTTTAATCCCCTCTCCCTTAATAAGGAGAGGGGAGATTTAACGAAGTTAAATCGGGGGTGAGGTTCTTCAACTACCAAGCTCATCAAGAATCCGCTCTAATTCCACAGTCATGAAATTAACGCAACTCCCTTGATAAATTTTCAACAATTCCCCATAAAAC
>JBCBHT010000792.1:0-529 GCA_038525335.1 Cyanobacteria bacterium J06621_15
TCCATCCCCTCTCGGGGTTTAGCGGATCTAAAGGGGAAAACGTTAAACGTGAGTTTAACGGAGTTACATATGAACTTGTTTCCATCCCCTCGCGGGGTTTAGCGGATCTAAAGTTTTATGCCAGTTATCTAGTGAGCAATCATACTTGTTTCCATCCCCTCTCGGGGTTTAGCGGATCTAAAGTTTTGCGGTCTTGCAATTGTTTTTAGAACAAGAAGATGCAAGTTTCCATCCCCTCTCGGGGTTTAGCGGATCTAAAGCATTACCGTTGCAATGATTATTGATGCACTGTGTGCCCTTAGGGTTTCCATCCCCTCTCGGGGTTTAGCGGATCTAAAGCTCAATAAGCTTAGGTGTAACCTTAAACTTCTTGAGATTCTGTTTCCATCCCCTCTCGGGGTTTAGCGGATCTAAAGGAGCAAAGGTGGTTAAAGTTTATTACAGCAGAACATTTCATGGAAAGTTTCCATCCCCTCTCGGGGTTTAGCGGATCTAAAGAAACGATACCAAACATTGAGATGGATTATAG
>JBCBHT010000793.1:0-528 GCA_038525335.1 Cyanobacteria bacterium J06621_15
GACATAAGGAATAATTCCTTATGTCGCGATGTGGTCTATGCTCTTAGCAGTACGTCGTCATAATCAATCTTTTCAACATCAAATTAATACCGTTGCTTGTCCCGGATTGGGTACGGGAATCGGTAAAGTTGATTATGATGAAGCTGCTAGACAAATGGCTTTAGCTTACGATAATTTTCTTTACCCACCGAAGCATCTTAATTGCTTTGTCGCAGCTTCGAGACAATTATTGATTTGGGAAGGTAGTTGTTAATGGGTAATGGGTAATTGGTAATTGGTAATTGATGAATAATTTTTGTAGGGGAGGAAAAGGTGGTGTAGATTTCCTTCCCACTTTATTGCAGTTGCGTTACGGTCATGAAATAATTACAAAATAAACAAGTATCTTTATTAATAGCGTAACGCACTATTTTAACTATGCCAAAACAGCAGCAATCTCAACCACTAAAATTTGTTAGTCAACTTGTAAAAAATGAAATCAAAGGTACTCCAGGAAAAGAACTATTAAGCTTCGCGGGTTCTATGCAT
>JBCBHT010000794.1:0-527 GCA_038525335.1 Cyanobacteria bacterium J06621_15
TTTTTTTAGAAATTTTCGATAAATTATTTCTTTTCCCGATAATTCAATCAGCTTCAACCTTGTATTAAGCAATTGGTCTAGATTAAAAGCAGTATGCAGGGGTAGAATATTTTTTAAAATGATTTGAAAAATAACCCATAAACAATGTAGAGACGTAGCAATGCTACGTCTCCCTCAATGTGAAAACAGGTTTACCTATAAATACAGAATTACGATGTTTTACGCAGCCATTTCAAAATCGCTCTAGCAACAGCTTCTCCTCCCCGAGTACTCCAATCCTTAGTATCGGGAACCGGTACCTGGATAAAATACAATTCTGCTAGTACCGAAACTCTGACATTCGTATCCTCAGCACCGCTCAAAATACCCAAACTTTGACGAGGAGGTCTACCATGAGCAATCCGGTCACGAATTCCCAGCTCCTTGGCAATTTCTGTAGTCATCATAGATGATAGTTCTAAATCAGCAGCATCACCTTTGGTTTTGTGTACCAGAACTTCTGCTCCTTGAGCATTGTTATTTGCACT
>JBCBHT010000795.1:0-527 GCA_038525335.1 Cyanobacteria bacterium J06621_15
GGATTCATAAATAAGAAACCAATCTATACCTACACCAGCGTAACGAGGAATCAAGTTTCAATCCCGTTTCCGGGATTCATAAATAAGAAACTATAATAAGTTTTATCCTCATTAAGAGTTACTTCTTGTTTCAATCCCGTTTCCGGGATTCATAAATAAGAAACTATGCTTTCTATATTAGCTGCCTCTATATCAGAAAGTTTCAATCCCGTTTCCGGGATTCATAAATAAGAAACCCCTGCTCCCGGTGATAGCGATAGAATTTTAGTAGCGTTTCAATCCCGTTTCCGGGATTCATAAATAAGAAACAATAGCTCCTTTTACTTGCTCTTCTGAAACGTCTAAAGTTTCAATCCCGTTTCCGGGATTCATAAATAAGAAACGTGTAAGCTTACCAAAGCTTGCTTGCGTTATTAGTTGTTTCAATCCCGTTTCCGGGATTCATAAATAAGAAACTCTCGTTAGCATCTGTGTTTTGAATAAAAGTTGGGCGTTTCAATCCCGTTTCCGGGATTCATAAATAAGAA
>JBCBHT010000796.1:0-526 GCA_038525335.1 Cyanobacteria bacterium J06621_15
GTGAATAAAAAAATAATTTTTTCTACCCCCTCTCCCCCATCTTCGCCCTCTCCCCCCTCCCTAACCTAACCCATCAATTTTAATGGGACAGACTACTACTACTCCGCCACATTAATTTTGAGGGGTTTACACCGTTGTGATCGCCTCACTATTTATTAACTGTGGATTATTTTCACAGCTATCATCTATAATTTCAATTTTTGGGTATAGTTTATTCAATTTAACGCGGGCGTTATCAGTTGTAAACTGCCAAGATACAGTTGCTTTTTCTTGATTTCTTACTTCTTCCCAAGCAGCAATTTCTTCTTTAATAATTTCTTGGTTTGGAATCCGACGATTTAAGCATTGACGCGAAAGAATTGATAATTCAATTTCTGCCATATTTAACCAACTGCCGTGTTTAGGAGTATAGTGAAATTCTAATTTATTCAAAATTCTTCTTGCTTCTTCGGGGGTTTAAAATAAAAAACCGCAGAGAGCGCAGAGGACGCAGAGGAAAGAGGGTTTAGAGGATTATTCGATTTTC
>JBCBHT010000797.1:0-526 GCA_038525335.1 Cyanobacteria bacterium J06621_15
ACGAATTATGTGGCTCATCTTCAACAACATATGATTGATTCTGGGTCTAAACAAGAATTGAATAACCAATCTCAAGCATGTTTGGAATTGTTAGCTTCTCGTCAAAGATTTTAGGAAAAAACAGTCGATGAAATTCAATATTTTTTCTCAAAATAAAAGGGAAATTACCCAAAATAAAACAAAGTAGTTTCAGAAGAAAATTTTCTCTAGCGTTCGCTTTCGTATTCTAGCCTGGTATTTTCTACTTACTACCTGTACTGTATTAGTTTCAGTCGGGGTAACTCGTCAGCTTTTCTGCGAAGTACTACAAAAACAAGCTGAAGACGCTTTAGTTGCTGAGGTTGGTAAATTCAATCGTTTAGTTGAGCAATCTATTAATCAAAATTCAAATCAAAACCCAACTACAAATCAATTAGAATCTGTTGTTAAAGAAGTTTTACCGCTTCACGTAAACGCTAGGAATGAGCATTTTTTAGTACTGGTAAAAGGACAGATTTTTAAATCCAATCAGCTACCTTTACCAAAA
>JBCBHT010000798.1:0-522 GCA_038525335.1 Cyanobacteria bacterium J06621_15
ATACTAGTCCTCGTCAGTCTCGTAAAATTAGCGTTAATGGAACTGTTAGCGAAGCAATAGCAGTTTCTGAAAAAGCAATTCTTTCTTTAAACAGGTCAGTGATAAAAGAGAAAGATTTAGCAGCAGGAACTATCAAAGCTAAAACAAAAATGTCATGGAAAAGTTTTGGAGAATTTATAAATGTATCAACTCAGAGCTTAGCGGATGGTAAGACATTAATTGAAATTAATAGTTCACCGTTTATTCCAACAACTGTTATCGATTACGGTAAAGGTTTAGACAATGTAGAGACAATTGTTAGTTATATTGAATCTGAGTTGAATGGTGAAGTATTAGTTAGTGGTTAGATTTTAGAATGTGCTATGGCTAAAGGTTAAAGGTCAAAGGTATTAAAATTATTCACGGCAAGTAAATTAACATCTTTTTTAGACTTTGATGGAAAACTTAACTATATAAAGATTTGAAAATGTTTTGGTTAAGAGTTTCACCTGACCAACAGTTAGATTTACCTTGATTTACATA
>JBCBHT010000799.1:0-521 GCA_038525335.1 Cyanobacteria bacterium J06621_15
GAGAAAATATCGGGGCTAACGAAAAATAAATTGAACAATTTTAGGGAACAGGCTCCCCTTGCTAAGGGGAACCGCAAGGGGGAACCGCAAGGGAGGGGGCTCCAACCAGTATGCAAACCAGCCAACCCTCTGCTTTATTTCCCTTATAAAGGCTTATGAACTCTGACGGCCCATAGTGCTGCTACCAGGAATAATCGGCACTTCAACCGCTTCGCGGAAGCTTTCAACACTTTCGTCAAACTGGATAGGGAGTACGCCAATCACGTTTTCATGGGGACGAGGAATAATCACCCAAGTCTCCAGCACGCCACCAGGCGCATTTTGAGCGGCCTCTACGCCCGCTTCCATAGCCGCTTTAACTTCAGAAACGTCGCCTCTAATATTGATACAGAACCGAGCACTTCCGGCTCTGATATAGGTAACTAAGGTCACTCGACCCGCTTTCACCATGGCATCTGCTGCGGCCAATACGGGGGGAAACCCTTTGGTTTCGAGTGATCCAACTGCCTGTCCCATCTATG
>JBCBHT010000800.1:0-520 GCA_038525335.1 Cyanobacteria bacterium J06621_15
CTCAGTACTAACAACTCCGGGTATAATCTTTTTGACAGTTCCTTTTAAGTTATTGCGAGCGCTAACCTTCATGATTTTATTTTTGTTTAGTACTGAGGTAACTTTAGAAATAGCACCAGGAGTAGAAGTAGTTTCAGTTATCACGAAATCATCCGCAGACCAAATGCATCTTTCTATTGGAAAAGAAGCTTATATGGTGATTAAAGCAACTGATGTTATGGTTGGTGTGGATTAATTAATTTGGGGAATTGGGGATTGGGCATTGAGTAAGAAGTAAGAAGTAAGAAGTAATGACTAGCAACTACCAATTACCCATTACCCATTACCCATTACCAATTACCAATTACCAATAAAAAAAGCCATAGCTTTGTTAAGCCACGACTTCTGATAAATTTCAAATTAATTATTTTGTAGTTATTGAATTAAAACTTTATACCAAGTAAGGTTCTTGATGAGTTTTAATTGTGCAGTTGGAGCGGGGGTAGGTGACGCAAAGTAAAGCGAATCCTTTAGACATTTG
>JBCBHT010000801.1:0-518 GCA_038525335.1 Cyanobacteria bacterium J06621_15
TCAAAAAGCAAGGGTGTACCCATATGATTTTTATCAAAATTCATCACCTTGAATTTTACATGTAGCTTTTTGATCAAAAAAATGATCAAAATAGACTCTTATAGAGTAAAAACAATTTTTTAGCAATTCATCAAAATATTGATGTAGTTGGGGTATAACTCGCGCGCTTCGCGCGCTCGTTGGTGTAGGGCTTTCGCTGGACCCCGAAGGGAAAGAAGGTAGGCTAGTGCGCACCGGCTGTTGGCATCTTGGTTAAATTAGACCATAATTCAAAAAAAATTAAATTGCTCATAACTCCTTATTAAAAGGTCCTAGAGGCCTTTTGATGTCATTTTTGGACTTTAAGTATTTTTCATATTTTTGGACCTGAAATCTCATTTTTTTGATTTGAATTTTTTGAAGAACTTCAGCATCTTTCCGCGGGGCTGAGCCGCATATTCCGTCTATACAATTTTCGAGTAGATTTCCGCGGGGGATATCGCTCTAAAATTTCCTAATTTTGAAACTTAAAATATTCA
>JBCBHT010000802.1:0-517 GCA_038525335.1 Cyanobacteria bacterium J06621_15
CCGTTCAACCCAACCTACGAAGCAATTATTAACCCATCAAAACTTATGTGGTCTAGTACTACTGGTCTTTTTCATTAATCTTGATGGGTTAGTGTAGGGAGGGGGAGAGGGGGTAGAAATATCTTTACCTGCTCTGTGTGTATCCTTCAGAATTTTTGAAAAGAACTACCAGTGGTTTGTTGCATTATTTTTTAGTGGTTTGTTTCCTCTCGTAACGTCGGGAGACGTAGCAGTGCTACGTCTCTACAAACGTTTTGCGGATTGGTGATAAATAATGGGTTTAAATTTATAACTCATAACTTATAACTCATAACCTACAACTCATAACTACAGCAGGCTGTTGGCGGGGTCGCTCGTCTACAGCCTGTTGTAGTTATACTATTTTCTAGGGGTTGTATGATTAACCCCGAAACAAACGTTTCCTTATGCAAGAGGTTGCAACACCCCATGTCCTCATTTATTAAATCCCAATTAATCGGTCTTAAAGCAGATAATTTCCGTCATCCCCTTGATAAAG
>JBCBHT010000803.1:0-517 GCA_038525335.1 Cyanobacteria bacterium J06621_15
TTAAAAAATCAAGATTTTTTAACACCGACTTACTTACTACTTGCTACTCACTACTTGCTACTCGCTACTCCTTCCTAACCGAGTTAATTGATGTCTATAATTAGCAAAATGTAAAATGTTAATTCCCATTTCTTGAGCAGAGCGGATAGTTTCTCTGTTGAATGATAAATTATCGTCTATTCCCCATGCTTTGGACAAAGAACCGATTATTAAGATAATTCCTCCCCAATTGTATAAGTGAATTGGTTGTTCTTGAATAATTGGTAACTGCGGAAATAAAAATGGTTTAGTACGAATTATTTTATCTAAGGTTAAACTATTTTCTAACTGGTCTATAGTACCTATTTTTTGAGCAAATTCAATTATTGGACGAGAAAAATTGTTGATTTGCTGGTTAATTTTTGTCTTAACTGCTTCTAATTCTATAGTTAATTCTTTACGGATTTGTTGTATTTCTGAATTGTAAGTCTGTTGAGTAAAAGTTTTTTGTAGCTGTTGTCTTATCTCTTCTAATTCG
>JBCBHT010000804.1:0-517 GCA_038525335.1 Cyanobacteria bacterium J06621_15
ATCTGAGAATAGTTTGCAGGTTCAAGCCAAATTTACCTTGATTTTTTCTATTCTTTAAAGTATGTTTGCTGCTACAAGCTATTCTCAGATTTGTATTTGAGAAACTAAAATTACTCCAATCAACACGCTAGAGCGTGTTT
This sequence comes from Cyanobacteria bacterium J06621_15, assembly GCA_038525335.1. GTDB lineage: Bacteria > Cyanobacteriota > Cyanobacteriia > Cyanobacteriales > Nostocaceae > Rivularia. Next base: position 141 of record JBCBHT010000804.1, read on the forward strand.
TCAAACTCGTTGTATCCTAATAGTTGGTAGGGTGCGTGAGTATAATTCGTAATTCGTAATTCGTAATTCGTGACACCACCATATTTTTTATTCCGAATTATTCAAAAAATAAAATTAACTAAATCAACCATTATCCGGTGATTGAGAATCAATTAGTCGTTGAAAATCTTCCGGAGAATTAACACTAATTGTTTCCACAACCAAACTTTCCAAAAGCAGGTTATCATCAATTTGATTAATATTTTCTACCAAACTTTACCGAAGTTTACCAAAACGTTTTTGAGTAGTTATTAGGTTGAATAGTGATATCCGGCTTGTCCCACCACTTAGTAAACTCACTACGGCTGATAATTATAGCGACAAGAAATAACTGTGAA
>JBCBHT010000805.1:0-516 GCA_038525335.1 Cyanobacteria bacterium J06621_15
GTCTGGTTGTTTTTTGATAGCGCGATCAAAGGCGGCGACAGCTTCTGGGTAACGCGATAACCGCCATAGCTGATTGCTAATTGAGCCATTCCGTCTCACTGCTAGAGCTTGAGGGAAATTCAACCTTAGTTAAATTATTTTGGATTGATTCCAAATCTTCTTGAGATAATTTTGGTTGTGAAAAAGGATCGATATCCAACCTTTCTTTGGTAGTTTTAATCTCAACTTCCTGTTTGACAATTAAATCTTCAGCATAATCAGAATCTAAAAAAGTTCTGACGGGAATTCCCAGACTAAAGCCTAGCTGTAGCTTATCGACTAATTTATATCTTTCTCCTTCGGCAGAAGCATGAATTCCAATTACCCTACCGCTAGTATCCAAAACCGCACCACCACTCATGCCGCTTTCAGACAGGTTGGTATAAACAAGCTCATAACCATTGTCTTGAGCAAAAGAAAGATCGTCTTTTACCAGAAATATACCCGTTTCTTTTCCTGCAATTTTTCCTGCCGAAA
>JBCBHT010000806.1:0-516 GCA_038525335.1 Cyanobacteria bacterium J06621_15
CGCAAAGCCTTGTAATCTCGTGAGCTAATTGAGAATAGAGTCAATAATTATGGCTTTGTGCCAAAACGTGATATTGTTATCTTGAGGGAAGCAGTATATTTACTTTTCAAATATTTCTGATTAATCATTCAATTACCTATCAATTAAACATCAAGTAACCTGATGAGCTTCTTCTCGCCGATATTACATTTATATTACGCGAGAAAAATTCTAGAAAAAAATCGCTGGCAATATTAATAAATGTAAAGTTGGATGTGACTTAGATTACTGAAACAGTTTGTTTTAGATACAAGTATTGACAAATAAACCAATAAGGGTGTCAGTAGAATAAAGATAATGCACCCAAATAGAGTGCATTAACTTAATGGTTCTTATTTTTCTATTCCCTAAACTCTAATTAATCCAAAGTATCTTTAATATCGTTAACAGCACCTTTCACGGCATTCTTTGTAGAATCTATAGCATTTTTAGTACGAGATGCATCTTCTTCAGCGCGTCTTTGAATTGTTAACGCAT
>JBCBHT010000807.1:0-514 GCA_038525335.1 Cyanobacteria bacterium J06621_15
GAGCAATTTGATTACTTTTATCAACTAAACCCTCTGGTAATTCAATTACACCTTGATTGGGGTCTATTTCTGGATTTGTAATATTAATTGTTCCTTGAATACCAGTTTCCGAACTCGCTGTAATATCGCTTTGAGGTGTGAGTTGGGAACGGGGTGTAATACCGAAAATTCCCTGACTGGTGATGTCAACATTGCCACCGTTCCCGAAGGAAGCATTGGCTGTAATATCGCTGTTTTCTTTGGGTACGGCAACAATGAAGGGTGAATTAATCGTGATGTTACCACCATTTCCACCAGCTTGAGCAAATCCTGCTGTAGTAGAAATTTGGCTGTTGTTGCGGAGTAATAATAATTCTCCTAGCTGTAAATTGATATTACCACCTTGAGTAGTGTTTGTAATAGCAGCAATAAAACCATTATTCAATTGAAGATTATCTGCTTGTAAAGTGATATCTCCTGCATCTCCACTACCTAAACTAGCAACTGAGACTCCCGCACCATTTTCTATGATTAC
>JBCBHT010000808.1:0-512 GCA_038525335.1 Cyanobacteria bacterium J06621_15
GAATTATTCAAAACAGGAAAATATCCATTAGCATATCCAATAGCGGTAGTTTATCCACGGGATAATGACCGTTCGATTATAGGTGAAAAATTTGCACAGATACTGAAGACGACAGAAGGGCAGAAATTGTTGGGGAAAGCGGGGATGGTGGTGGAGGAATAGTGAGTAGCGAGTAGCGAGTAGCGAGTAGCGAGTAGCGAGTAGCGAGTAGTGAGTAGCGAGTTGGGAGTAGCGAGTAGCGAGTTGGGAGTAGCGAGTAGCGAGTAGTGAGTTGGGAGTAGTAAGTAGCAAGTTTTTTTGTAGGGTGTGTTACGGCACAAAATAATTTGATAATAAGACTATCTAATTTGATAATGCCGTAACGCACCATTGTTTGTTGAAACAATTTTCCATTGTAGGGTGTGTTTTGACTCGTTCCCAGCCTCCGGGCTGGGAATGTATTCCCAAAGGCTCAGCCTTTTTAGAATATACAGAAGGCAGAGCCTTCAATCATCGGTTCCCAGTCAGAGGCT
>JBCBHT010000809.1:0-512 GCA_038525335.1 Cyanobacteria bacterium J06621_15
CAACCAACAAACCAACCAACCAACCAACCAACCAACCAACCAACTAATTAACTAATTAACTAATTAATTAACTAACTAACTAACCAACCAACTTCGCCCCCACAGCAGACTACGACCCCCCTAGCATACTGGTCGTCGTAGTCATGCCGGGTACGCATGTACATACGACTGTAGCAAAAATTTATCGTGATGATGATGATGATGAGGATGATCCTAAAAGTTGCTTTAAATTTGCTTAAACTCATACAAGTTAGGTGTATGTATATACCTGAACCATGTACCTTTTGATGCGCGTCAAAAGTCTTATGGGTTTAAAATTCTGGCGAAGTTGGGGCGTTGACAAAAAAAATTCAAAATTACAGCAGGTACGTGTGTTTTTGAAAAATCATCCTCAACTTCACTTTTTGAGCAGGTAATCGCTGTTTTTCTATAAAATTTGCTTAAAATTAGCTAAAAATCAAGAATATCCGAGTGAGCGAGCCTTCCGAGCCAAATCAAGCCAAGCTAACACA
>JBCBHT010000810.1:0-512 GCA_038525335.1 Cyanobacteria bacterium J06621_15
GCAATAAATATAGTTCATAACAAAGATGATTTTGAAAGATTAGTCCAACTAATTGAATCAATTATTGCTTACCACAAAGCAGAAGGTGGAAAGTAATTTCATTTACTAATTATTAAATCCAAAATCCAAAATCCAAAATCTAAAATCCAAAATCCAAAATCCAAAATCTAAAATCCAAAATTGAAATATGCCAGCATCATTAACTCAAAAACCCCTACTCGGTAAAATTCGTATCACTAGCAATATTCATGTAGACACTGGTTTACATGTTGGTGGTGGTGGTGAAACTTTAGATATCGGTGGTATTGATAAACCCGTAATTCGCGACCCAATTACAAAATATCCTTATTTACCTGGTTCTTCAATTAAAGGTAAACTACGTTCTATATTAGAAAGATTGTTAAAGAAACCCTTAAATAGAACCGGTGGAAGCGGAACTTATCGTTATGAAAGCGATGATTTAGAAGACGGGTTTACGGAAATTGATGGAATGATAATTCCCTACGAAGGAG
>JBCBHT010000811.1:0-511 GCA_038525335.1 Cyanobacteria bacterium J06621_15
AGTAAAACTTCTTCAACATATTCTTTAATTCCAAACTCGCGTAATTCTAAATTAGTTTGGTCTACTGCAACTTGTTTAAAACTATTAACTAATTCCCCCGCTCTATTCAAATTATGTAGCAGTAAATTGCTACTTTCTTGAGCAGTTTTGAGATAAGTATTTAATACAGAACGTTTTAATTGTCCTTGCTCAATATTATTAACAAAATCTTCGGTTCTAGCAGCTAAATTAGAAGCAACAGTAATACTCGTACCTACGGGAGTATTAATTTCGTGAGCGACTCCTGCAACTAAACCACCTAAAGCTGCCATTTTTTCTGATTCAACTAACTTATCCTGAGTCGCTTTTAATTGTTCTAAGGTTTGGGAAAGTTCTTTAGTTCGCTGCTGTACTTTTTGCTCTAAATTGTTGTACAGACGCGCATTTTCTAAAGAAATTGCAGCTTGAGTACAAAGAAATTCAAGCATGACAATCCGGTCTTTTGTAAACACATTGCTAGTTAATCTATTTT
>JBCBHT010000812.1:0-510 GCA_038525335.1 Cyanobacteria bacterium J06621_15
TCCCAACACTGTTACTAAGAAAATCAAGCGAATTACAGCCATAGGAATAAGAGCAACTGTGAAGTGTTAAAAGTTATTATTACTCTAATTAAAAATCATAATTAGGATAAGGGAACAGAGAATAGGGAGTAGGGAAGGGAAAAAAGTTTCATACCTATTTTTCAGATTTTTTGTTCTTAGATAGAATTAGAAATACAAGATTTTTAAAGCATCATATGCTTATTTTTCAAGCATATGCTTTATTAAATTACAGGCCAAAACCCTATCATAATTAGGAGTTTTAAAATTATTCAGCAAATCCTAATTACTCCCCAGAAAGCTTGTCAGATTACCCGTATAATCAATTTTTCTACTTCCTACTGGTTGACCACATTAATTTTGATGGGTAAAAATCAATTTGATTGAAAATCGAACAATCCTCTAAACCCTCTTTCCTCTGCGTCCTCTGTCTTGGAAAGTTGCTCTTGGGGGAAACCCCCAAGACCGCACTTTCCGCTGCGCTCTCTGCGG
>JBCBHT010000813.1:0-510 GCA_038525335.1 Cyanobacteria bacterium J06621_15
ACGCACCAACCGGATATTATGGCAATTGCGTAAGCCCTGTTGGATAAGCCTGCATTTTCTATGATTCGGACATATTTTTGGAATTTATGCTGTGCTAATCGTTTTTGCTCTATGGAAAACTACTCCACTACATTAATTTTGCGGAACTAGGAAGTTGCTACGTAGGTTGGGTTTCTCTTCTTATTGCTTCGCAACGCTGACGCTAACAACCCAACCGACCTTCTACTTGTGAGTTGCTTACAGAAGAGAAAATCCCTTCCTCGTTAATGAGGAAAGGGAAAGAGAATAAGATTGAATTTGTATTGCAGGAGAAAAATAAAACCTGCTTCCGGGAAGCAACAATATTTTTTGTATAAGTAACTATCAAAAGCGAAATTTGTATTGCAATCTGTCGCGACTATGCAATATATTTTTCACCTTTCAAATACCCAGCTTCAAAATTAATAAATACTGTTTGAGTAAAAACGCTGAACTATTAAGTAGTAACCCTAATATTATCAAATTAAAAAT
>JBCBHT010000814.1:0-510 GCA_038525335.1 Cyanobacteria bacterium J06621_15
ACTTCCAAAGTAACTTGTAGAATTACCCTTGAAATAACCTTCATTATGCAATTTTTTTTGTAGTTTAGTTACGCACTCACCTTTATCACCTCTCTGAAGCACGGTGTTATTGCATTTATTCGGTTTCTTTATTTTTGAGTTTTGAGTTTTCGGGCTTTCAATTGCTTTCCAAGTTTGCAGTCCAACAACACCATCGGGAGACAGTCCGTTTTGTTTCTGGAATTGTTTTACAGCTTCCACAGTTTTGAAATCATAATTGCCGTTAGGATTGGATGGGAAATAACCCCAATGACCCAATCTAGTTTGCAGATATTTCACATGACGATTTTTATCGCCAGTTCTAAGATTAGGGCATTTACCATTACTACAAGAACCAACTGTCAGAGGCAATATTCTATTAGATGGGGATTTTACCTGCTTTAATTGTCGAATTGTTTTATCAATTGCTTGTTGAGTTTTTGCACCAACAATTCCATCAACAGTAAGTCCCATTTTCTTCTGGAATCGAAT
>JBCBHT010000815.1:0-235 GCA_038525335.1 Cyanobacteria bacterium J06621_15
GCTCCGGTTAACCTACGTGATGTTAATCTAGTAGCCGAAGTAGGAAGCAACTAAACACGTTTCCGTGTAGGGTAGCTTGATAACCGATGCCTCTGAGAAGTCACAACAAGTGAAGCACGGAAAATATACTACATAAAGAAAGTTACGCATTCGAGGAGTAACTTACTGATAGAAGGAATATTGAGTTATGTCCTGGCGACACGCTGCACTAACAAAATTCACCCCTACATAAAAC
>JBCBHT010000815.1:245-509 GCA_038525335.1 Cyanobacteria bacterium J06621_15
TTTCGTCACTTATTCTCATTAGTTTATAGTTATTGATAATAAGCCTGTGGAAAAAGTAACGCTTTTTAGTTGATTCAGAACTTACCGTGAAAAGTCAGGTGTCGGTGCGGCCAGCACCAAAAAACTAGTTTTTGAGCCGCGCAGCAAGGGCGAACACGACATGAAAGCCGCACCGACACTTCGTCGCTTGCGGGAGTTGTCTATAGTTCTTGGAACCCTAGCCTACGGCTATAAAGTTAGTCATAACGCAAAGACAAAATATTG
>JBCBHT010000816.1:0-509 GCA_038525335.1 Cyanobacteria bacterium J06621_15
GTCTATGCTTTCGTCATTTTGAATGGAACTCATAATCCTAGCGATGAGCTAAACCAAGAGTTAAAGCAGCATGTTGTTAAAGAAATTGGTGCGATCGCTCGACCAGGAGAGATTCGCTTTACCGACGCTCTACCCAAGACGCGATCGGGTAAGATTATCCGCCGTTTCTTGCGTAACTTAGCCGCGGGAGAAGAAGTCGCAGGAGATATCTCTACTATGGAAGACCTAAGCGTTTTAGATAAACTTCGTCAACAGTAAACAATTATCAGTGAACAATGAGCAGTGAGCAGTGAACAGTCAACAGTATCCTGAAGGATTACACGACCACGAACAGTTATCAGATGTGCCTACACGTTAGTAGCTTATTTCTGATCAAAAAAACGTTTAAAGAAAAGGCTCAAACACGTTCCAAACATTAGACATATTTACAGAACAGCAGCAATTGTTAAACTCTGTTGATATCATCCCGCTTTACGGGACTGTTGACTGTTAACTGTTCCTTGTTAACT
>JBCBHT010000817.1:0-507 GCA_038525335.1 Cyanobacteria bacterium J06621_15
GCTCCAGTTGTTCCTCCATCTAAATTCCGAGCTATAAATACTGCATTACAATTAGTCGAAGCATATAGTAAACCTCTTTGTTGTAGAGTTTTTAACAGTTTGCCAGGGATGGAATGCTTTTGATTAAGGTAATATTCTACTTCCGTAAAATAAGCAGAAGAAGCTTCAGGTGGTTTGAATGTAGAGAAAGGTGTTCGTCGTGCAATATTTAAAGCATGATTGGAAACTATATTTAGCATACCTGTTTCGCCAAATCTATCGCGCAACCAAATTATCGCGTCATCGAGGTTGCACTTGTTCGTGTCCATGACCAAAGACAATGGATTACCTGAATGCTTACATTGCAAAAGTCCTAATTCGTAAGCAACTTCAGATAAGGGTATGTCCTGTTTGTACTTGTTTGTTTTGAATAGCTGTAATTCTGTTTCTATCTGCTGTCGTAATTTTTCGCTTGCAGATGCGGTTTGTTTCCATTGAGCGCATTCTTGAACAACTCGCTCAATGGAA
>JBCBHT010000818.1:0-507 GCA_038525335.1 Cyanobacteria bacterium J06621_15
TGGGAATTTTAACGGAGCAGAATTTACTTTAACTGCTGCTGATGGAACGCAATATTTAATTGATAGTAAGAAAGGAATTACGGAGCAAATTGCACCAAATGGAATTAGTTTGGTTTATAGCGATAGTGGAATAACTTCTTCTACTGGGGAGACGGTACAGTTTGTTAGTAACGAAGAAGGATTATTAAAAGAAATTATTGCTCCCGACGGAACCAAAGTAGTTTACGATTATCAAGATGGGAATCTCGTGGCTGCGAGGAATTTATCTACTGGAAAAGTACAGCGCTACGGATATACAAACGAAGTAAGAAGTAAGAAGGAAGAAGTAAGAAGTAATGATTCTGCAACTTACCTCACTATAGTCAGCGGAAATCCTGGAAGTGGTGGGGAATCAATTACTTATGGTGAAACTCCTCAAATCACTGATATACAAAGCGATTTAGGTGGTGTTGTTCAATTCCTTGGGTTAATTGACCGTTAACCGTAGAACCATTCCACTGAACAACA
>JBCBHT010000819.1:0-507 GCA_038525335.1 Cyanobacteria bacterium J06621_15
TACAGACCTAAACCATAAAGTTTTGATGAAGAATGCGGAATAAGAAACGTCTTAAAAGTTGATATATAAGAGTTTTAATTATTTCCTACTTTTCTTACTTTTTTAATTAATCAGTTATTCTAAAACTATTTTGAATCATACTTTTCTTACTTTAATAAGGAGTAATGAGTAAGTAGCGAGTTTCTTGAAAATTAACAATTCTGAAATTATTCTCATAGGTCTGTTAGACTTCCATTTCCACTCATTACTCATTACTCATTACTCATTACTCATTACTCATTACTCATTACTCATTACTCGATATATCAATCAATCAACTTAATACCATCTGGATTGTATTTCATGGTTTTAGCAAGATGTTTGTGAACTCCTGGTTTAGAAATCTTGCGTCCATCGTCTGCTACATCGAAATCTGACTTATTAATTGCGTATACTTCCCATCTCAATTCAGATTTTGTAAATTCGGCGATCGCATATCCGTTAATCGATGAATCGTAGTGTTCGATG
>JBCBHT010000820.1:0-507 GCA_038525335.1 Cyanobacteria bacterium J06621_15
TTTTTTCAACTTCGGTTAAACCTGTAACGCCAGTAATATTCATGTTTTTATATGGCCTTTCACCTGTCAGATTTTTTACATAATTCCCTGTTTTGACATCCCAAAGCTTTATTGTTTTATCACCACCACTGGCAAGGGTAGCTCCATCCGGACTAAACGCAATAGAATTAACCCGACTGGTATGAGAAAGCAAGGTGTGAAGGCATTTGCCACTACTGATATCCCAAAGCTTTATTGTTTCATCGGCACTGCCACTGGCAACGGTTTTTCCATCTGGACTAAAGATGACGGAATATACTCTATTAGTATGTCCCTGCAAGGTGTGAAGGCATTTGCCACTACTGGTATCCCACAAACGCACTGTTTGGTCTCTACTACCACTAACAAGGGTTTTTCCATCTGGACTAAAGGCAACGGAATATACCCTACTAGTGTGTTCTTCTAAAGTATGAAGGCATTCACCACTACTGATATCCCAAAGCTTTATTGTCTCATCACCATTACCAC
>JBCBHT010000821.1:0-506 GCA_038525335.1 Cyanobacteria bacterium J06621_15
AGCAATAATCGCAGCAAATAAAACAATTAAACTTCAACCAAAACATCCAAGCGGATATTTTGTGAAAGGAATTGCTTTGTTTCGCTCTGGAAGCTATGAGAAAGCACAAGCAGCAATGACTGAAGCAATTAAAATTAATCCTCGCGCTATTTATTACTCTTTACGAGGGTTAATATATATTCCTCAAATGAAATGGGATTTAGCATTAGCTGATTTGAACGAAGCAATTAAAATTAATCCTCAGTCTTATTATGGTCATGCTTTAAGAGGATTTGTTTATAAGTTACAGGAAAAATGGGATTTAGCACTAGCTGATTTTAATAAAGCTATAGAAATCAATCCTTATAATGATGATTTTAATGTTTACGAGAATCGTGTAGAGATTTATGAAAAACAAGAAAAATGGGATTTGGCTATAGCTGATTATAGTAAATGGATTGAATTTGAATCAAAAAATATCAACCCTTATACTTATCGGGGGCTTGTTTACCTCAAGCAAGAAAAAT
>JBCBHT010000822.1:0-505 GCA_038525335.1 Cyanobacteria bacterium J06621_15
ATGGGCTATATACGCCACCTTGGGGAGTGCCTTGTTCTGGGAATTCAGGGAATACTCCAGCCTTTAAGGATTTAAAGATAGCATCTTTAACTCCTAAAGGAGCAATCACTTGGGACATTATGGATTCATGGCTAATTCGGTCGAAGCACTTACTGATGTCTAGTTCTATGACTCTCTTAGATATACCGTTACAGGTACTTCTAAGATTGTCAAAGATGGTTTTCTGGGCATCGTGAGCGCCCCTTCCGGGTCTGAACCCATAACTTTTGGCGTTAAAGGTGGCTTCGTGTGCGGGTTCTAGTGCGTACTTAATTAAGCACTGCCAAATCCTATCGAAGATAGTGGGTACACTTAGAATTCTGACTTTACCATTCTTTTTAGGAATTGGTATTCTACGAAGTTCCTTTGGTTTCCATTGTTTAACGCATCCTAGAGAAAAGAATACTTGCAATCTTTGTGTAAAATCTAATGATTTTATTCCATCAATTCCAGCGGTTTTCTTCCC
>JBCBHT010000823.1:0-505 GCA_038525335.1 Cyanobacteria bacterium J06621_15
CAAGTGTAACTGGACGCGAAATTATTGCAGCACTTGAGAAAGTGGGGTTTACTGTAGCAAGGATACGTGGAAGTCACCATATTTTGATTCATGATGACGGACGTAGAACGGTTATCCCGGTGCATTCTGGTGAAACCATTGGACGTGGTTTGTTGTCCCAAATTTTACGTGATACTCAGCTTAGTCGTGAGGAATTCAAGGAATTATTGTGATGGCTTTTCGTAGGTTGGGTGGAGCGACAGCGAAACCCAACATTACAGAGCCAATCTCAAATTAAATAAATACCTTAACGTTTTCTAATCTGCGGGGATGTTGGGTTGAGGAACGAAACCCAACCTACGAGCTGTTTAAAGTAATTACCTTAGACCAAAATAAACAAAGTGGTAAAGTTTAATCGTCATCACATATGTCTAATATATCGTGAAAAAGAGCAAATTCCACAGATACTTGATTGCCAAACAAAGTTATATCATCGGGAAAAGATACATTACAGATAATCTCATTT
>JBCBHT010000824.1:0-255 GCA_038525335.1 Cyanobacteria bacterium J06621_15
CTGCTCAAGCGATTGAAGGAGATGTGCTGAAACCAGATAGCTTTAAGTCTGCTCTCGAGGGTTGTAGCGTGTTAATTTGTGCCACAGGAGCAAGCCCCAGTCTCGATCCCACTGGACCATATAAAGTGGATTACGAAGGAACTAAAAATTTAGTATGCTGCTAAACAACATAACATTGAGCAATTTGTTCTCGTCTCTTCTCTTTGTGCCTCCAAGTTTTTCCATCCTTTAAACCTGTTTTGGCTTGTACTCTAC
>JBCBHT010000824.1:265-505 GCA_038525335.1 Cyanobacteria bacterium J06621_15
ACTGGAAAAAACAGGCAGAACAATATATTCAGGCTAGCGGTCTTGCCTATACTATCGTTAGACCAGGGGGACTAAAAGAAGAAGATAATACGGACAATATTGTTATGTCTCAGGCAGATACTTTATTTGATGGCAGTATTCCCCGACAAAAAGTAGCTCAGGTATGCATTGAGGCTTTATCTCAGCCAGACGCTAAATCTAGCATCGTCGAAATCGTTGCTCGTCCCGATCTGGAAGAAA
>JBCBHT010000825.1:0-504 GCA_038525335.1 Cyanobacteria bacterium J06621_15
TTTCAATCCCGTTTCCGGGATTGAAACGAAGACAAACTGACTCAATGGATATTATACCTAAAAGTTTCTTATTTATGAATCCCGGAAACGGGATTGAAACGTCCAGCACTCCAAAGTGTCCGACCCTACATATACTGTTTCTTATTTATGAATCCCGGAAACGGGATTGAAACTCTAGGTTCAATCATTTAGATTTAAAGCCTTATAAGTTTCTTATTTATGAATCCCGGAAACGGGATTGAAACAAACAGGTACCAAAGGAGAGCTAAACAGCTACCAAAGTTTCTTATTTATGAATCCCGGAAACGGGATTGAAACTACTAAATTGTTTCCAGCGTCAAAACTACCTTGGTGTTTCTTATTTATGAATCCCGGAAACGGGATTGAAACTTTGTCCAGATGAACTCAGAGTCTAAAAAATGGGTTGGTTTCTTATTTATGAATCCCGGAAACGGGATTGAAACCGGTATTCTTAGAATCACCTGCTTATCAGCCAACATGTTT
>JBCBHT010000826.1:0-504 GCA_038525335.1 Cyanobacteria bacterium J06621_15
GACGCATTCGCTTTATAGTGCAATTTCCCTTTCCCGACGCTAACCAACGAGCAGAAATTTGGCGACGAGTGTTTCCCAAAAATACCCCAACAGAAGGCTTAGACAAGTATAAACTCGCAAGACTACAAGTAGCTGGGGGAAATATTCGTAACATAGCCTTGAATGCAGCATTCATCGCCGCTCAAGCAGGAGAAGTGGTCAAGATGCAACATATATTGCAAGCAGCGAAAAGTGAATATACTAAGATGGAAAGACCATTGACTGATGTGGAGGTGAAGGGGTGGGTGGAGTGAGGAGTGAGTAGCGAGTAGCGAGTAGCGAGTAGCAAGTAGCAAGTAGCAAGGAGCAAGTAGCGAGGAGTAGCGTAGTAGCCTATCATTTCCAACCTATATAAAAATATCAGGCTCAAACACCTGTGTTTGATAAATCAGACTTAGCATTGCTTTTAGTGCGTTTTAAAGTATTTTGATATTAGCCTCGGATTTTGATTTCTCTGCGAGAAAG
>JBCBHT010000827.1:0-503 GCA_038525335.1 Cyanobacteria bacterium J06621_15
CATCGGGTTGATTTTGAGAAATTCCGGTTGACGGTGTTCTCCTGCTTGCATATCCAGCTTGACAAATTCGTAGGGAATTGCTAATTCTTCTAGATACCAGTGAACAATTGAAGCGCGGCTAAAGGTTCCACCGTAGAGTTTTATCATGATTTTGATTGTTGGAGGAAGGTTTTTGTTAGTTACTGCCTATCCTACACAAATATTGTGCGTTGTCATTCCAGATTTGAAAATGTAAAAGTTTAAATACCTTGCAATTAATTCGTAGGGTGCTGTGACGGTTTCGACAAATTGAAATAAAAACGATTAATAATAGAATTACCGTCACGCACCATCAGAATGTTATGACAGACCAAATAGAGTTTTGCGACCATATTTGTTGTCGTTATTTATAATAATTGCTTGGTGCGTGACGGTGATAAGTGGGAGTGCAAAATTAATTGTGTCATTGCGAGCGACAGCGTTAGCGGAGCGTGTCCGATAGGACATAGCAATCTCAAAGTGTT
>JBCBHT010000828.1:0-149 GCA_038525335.1 Cyanobacteria bacterium J06621_15
AAGCACACGTACCTGCTGTAAATTTGAAATTGCTTTGTCAACCCTCCAACTTCACCAGATTTTTAATCCCATAAGACTTTTGACACGCACAAAAAGGTACACGGATTAAGTATATATATACTCTAAACTTATACATATTCAATTTTGAG
>JBCBHT010000828.1:159-503 GCA_038525335.1 Cyanobacteria bacterium J06621_15
AGGGTTGACAAAGCAATTTCAAATTTACAGCAGGTACGTGTGCTTTTGAAAAATCATGCTAAACTTCATCAAATTTACAGCAGGTACGTGTGCTCGCTAGCTGGCATACTCTCGATTTTGAACGAAAAAACGCATGAAATTTATCGAAAATGGCACCTACCCCCGCAAGATTTGAAGTTGAGCATGATTTTTCAGAAGCACACGTACCTGCTGTAAATTTGAAATTGCTTTGTCAACCCTCTAACTTTACCAGATTTTTAATCCCATAAGACTTTTGACGCGCATCAAAAGGTACATGGTTTAAGTATATATATACTCTTAACTTATACATATTCAATTTTGAG
>JBCBHT010000829.1:0-500 GCA_038525335.1 Cyanobacteria bacterium J06621_15
ATAAAGCTCCATCTCAAAACTGACAGTACACGAAACTAGCCCTAGCTTGTCAAAATTAAAATTTAAATAAAAGTATAGATGTAAAGAATTTGGCCAAAGGCCAAGCACTAGGATCTGAAAGGTCATTTAGAGCCCGATGAGACTAAAGGCGGTATTCCATTGAGGCGACATTTTGGAGACATGTAGCGCGCAACACTGTTGCATATCCTAAGTGCTATTCCACTGGTTCAACAGGAGGAAACATGTAGCTCAAGAAACTTTGCTTTTCTATTATTTTCTTATGGGATTAATTGTGGATATTAATGGAAAATGAATGGGTTTTGTTGAAAGTTCAACATGTCGCATGCAACATGTTACAGTGTCGCCTCAATGGAATACCGCTTTAGAAGTATAATTCAAATTAATCTACTTCGAAAATAAAATATGCAATAGGTTGACACTGAGCTGTATCTAACCAAAGAGTGAGCAAACTAATTTTATTGATACAGGTTGCGGACAGT
>JBCBHT010000830.1:0-500 GCA_038525335.1 Cyanobacteria bacterium J06621_15
CTAGCAGATGTTGCTTATACATTAAAGGTTGGTAGACAAGAATTTGAACATCGTCGCTTCTTAGTTTGTCAAAACATTGAATCCGCTATTGAATTATTAAAATCACCAGATTCAGAAAAAGTTTTCACACACAACCACATCCCCACAACTCAAAGTGTTGCTTTCATGTTTTCCGGACAAGGAAGTCAATACGTTAACATGGGACGGGAATTGTATGAAACCCAAACAGTATTTAGAGAAACAGTAGATAATTGCTGTAAATTAATTGAATCTGATATCGGTTTTGATTTACTAACTCTTATTTATCCCAACAAGGGAACAGGGAATAGGGAACAGGGAATAGAACATGAAAAATCTACTCCGATGCCCAATGCCCTATCCCCAATGCCCAGTGTAACAGATACAGCTAATGCTCAACCTGCAATATTCATCATCGAATATGCTCTAGCTAAGTTATGGATGTCATGGGGGATTAATCCAGAAGTTGCTATCGGTCATAG